>CAZNIP010000099.1:0-9940 GCA_964573115.1 uncultured Desulfohalobiaceae bacterium
CGCTCTCGTTTGCGCGAAGCCATTGGTTGTAGAGCTTCAACCAAAACATGTCAACGTGAAATTTTGATTTTGAAGCAATTTTTTTCTGAACCCCTGCCACAAGCCCCTTCAGCTGACCTCCAAGGCCCTGGCCCTCGATGGACTTTTGACCTCATCTCAGCTATCCCTCGTATGAAACTTGATTTCAAAACAAGCTTCTCCCTTGACCAGGCTGGTGCAACGAGGTTGCCCGTCCTGATCAAAAGCGAGCTTCTTGCTTCAGTTCAAACCCAAGTATTCAGCGCAGCCAGAGGCTGCGCTGACCACTGAAACCAATGCCCTCAGACCGGACCGCGGGCTGAGAGGACCTGCACGAGGACTTCAACTGACCGCCAAAGTGGGACCATGACCGAACCCTGCAGACACTTTCACTACGCCGGCCGGGACGACTGGCCGCACATATCCCGATGGCTTGACCAGCGACAGGCCCCAAGCCCTGACGTGGACCGCCAGGTCCGGGACATCCTCGACCAGGTCCGCAAAGAGGGTGACCCCGCCCTGCTTGAGCTGACCAGGCGCTTTGACTGCCCGGACTTTGCCCTGAGTCAGCTCCGCGTTCCAAAGGAGACTGTTGAAGAGGCCCGAAACCGGATCCCGAATGACGACCTGAACCTCATTGAACAGGCCGCTCAGAACATCACTCGCTTCCATGAAAAGCAGAAGGAGGCCTCCTGGATCGACCACAGCCAGGCCGGAGTCATCACCGGACAGATGGTCCACCCTGTCCAGTCAGCAGGCCTCTATGTCCCTGGGGGGCAGTCCGGAGAGACGCCCCTGGTCTCCAGCCTGCTCATGAACGCCATTCCAGCCAGGGTCGCCGGAGTGGAGAACATCGCCATCGTCTCCCCGCCAGGCAAGGATGGCAGCATCAGCCCCTATACCCTGGCAGCCGCAGCCACCCTTGAGCTGTTCAACGTCTTTGCCGTGGGCAGTGCCTGGGCCATCGCCGGCCTGGCTTTCGGGACCCGGACTCTTCCAGAGGTTGACTTCATCGCCGGGCCGGGCAACATCTATGTGACCACGGCCAAACGGCTGCTCATCGGCCAGGTGGGCATCGACCTCATCGCCGGACCGAGCGAAATCGTGATCCTGGCAGACAAAACGGCCAACCCGGACTGGATAGCGGCTGACCTCCTGTCCCAGGCAGAACACGACCCCCTGGCCTCGGCCCTGGTCATCTCCCCTGAGAGCAGACTCCTTGAAGCCGTGCAGCATTCTCTGGCCTCGCAACTCAAGACACTGCCGCGGCATGAGGCTGCAACACGGTCCCTGACCGACTGGGGAGCGCTCATCTCAGTGGACGACCTGGGAACCGGCCTGGATCTCGTCAACCTGCTGGCCCCTGAGCATCTGGAGCTGTGCATCGAGGACCCCTGGAGCCAGCTGCCCCTCATTCGCAACGCCGGAGCCATCTTTCTCGGCCACCATTCACCCGAGCCAGTCGGGGACTACTTTGCCGGCCCCAACCATGTCCTGCCCACCATGGGCAGCGCCCGCTTCGCTTCAGCCTTGTCGGTCCAGGATTTCTGCACCAAGAGCAGCATCATCTGCGCTACACCGGGCTACCTGGGCGACCATGCGGCCAGAATCGCCAGACTGGCCAGGCTGGAGGGCCTGGAAGCCCATGCCCGAAGCGTGGAGGTCCGGATGCAGAATCCAGATCACAACAACCCAGAATAAGAATGGAGTGAACAGCCATGCACGTCGTCACGCAGACCGATATCAGCGATTTTCCGCTCGTGTCCCGGGGGAAAGTCAGAGACATGTATGGGCTGGACGACCAGACCCTGCTCATCGTGACCACGGACCGCATGTCCGCATTCGACGTGATCCTTCCAGACCCCATCCCCTACAAAGGGGCTGTCCTGAACCAGCTGACCTGCTACTGGATGGACACGTTCAAGCCCCTGGTGGACAATCACCTCCTGGACATCGACGTTCGCGACTTTCCAAAGTCACTGCAAAAGCATGCTGCCCAGCTGGAGGGCAGGTCTGTCATCGTTCGCCGGGCCAGGCCGCTGCCGATCGAATGCATTGTCCGCGGCTATCTGAGCGGCTCTGGCTGGAAGGACTACACCCGCACCGGGAACGTCTGCGGGTATGACCTGCCTTCCGGGCTCCAGGAATCCTCCCCCCTGCCCAGACCGCTCTTCACGCCGTCCACAAAAGCCGAGGTCGGGGAGCATGATGAGAACATCTCCCTGGACCAGGCCAGGGAGCGGATGGACCAGGACGTGCTCGAGGCGGTCCAGTCGGCCTCGCTCAAGATTTACGATCAGGGCACGGCCATGGCCGAGGACAAGGGACTGATCATCGCCGACACCAAGTTCGAGTTTGGGCTCATCGGGGACTCGCTGCTGTTGATCGATGAGGTGCTCACACCCGATTCCTCCCGCTTCTGGCCCAAGTCCCAGTATGTGCCAGGCCAGAGCCAGCCCAGCTTCGACAAGCAGTACCTGCGGGACTGGCTCAGCGACAACTGGGACAAGACATCCGAGCCTCCCCGTCTGCCCCAGGACGTCATCGACCAGACCCAGCGTCGCTACCTCGAGGCATACGCCCTGCTCACCGGCAAAGAACTCTTTTCGTGATCGTCAACCAGGAGGGCTCCTCCACCATGAACAATCTCGGTTTGATTCTCCTCTTCGTCGTCGTCTGGCTGCTCATCGTCAAGGTCGTGTTTCCAAAGCTCGGGATCCAGGGCTGAGGCCCGCAGAAGCAGAGCTGCAGTTGGCAGCCCAAATCCCCTGAGAGCAGCGAGGACTCAGACCAGGATACGAAGGTTTGATGGCCCGATCTGCACTCCTTCATGCGAGAGCATACCATCAATTTTTCGCCAAAAAAGGCTCAACATATTTTTATGAATGATTCCAGAGGATAAATTTCATGGTTCTGGACAGGAATTGCCCAGGACCATGAAATTTAGAGGGTTGATCATTCATCCATCTTCAGGTATAGAGTCTTCTTTTGAGCGGAGAGGTGTCCGAGTTGGCCGAAGGAGCACGATTGGAAATCGTGTGTACCGTTAAAGCGGTACCGAGGGTTCGAATCCCTCCCTCTCCGCCAGATGTGAAGCTTTCAACGATTCAGAATGGGGAAGCCGGGTGGCATAGGCACTGCCAACCCCGTCAGGCCCGAGAGGGAGCAGCGGTAACAGCTGTCTATGGGTGCCTGGCTTCCCTGAAAGAAGGGCGCAGCTGAGCATGCTGCGCCCTTCTTTTTGGCCGGTGTTGACCCTGGACAGTGAGGACATTATGCTGTCCACCTGCGATAAGGTCCCCGCATACTCATATGAACTCAACTCCTGGGAAAGGCCAGGATCTTTCTTGATCAAAAATCAGAATGGTCAGCCTTGCCAGCGGCAAGGCTCGTATGAAACTTCGGAAGGAAGAACCCCTCAGCCCTTCGGGCAGCTCCCCCTACCCCTCAGGCCTGCGGCCAGCTCCCCTTGGAAAAGGGGAGCACTCAAGGGGAGCAGTCAGAGGAGCAGCCTCGAAAGTTTCTGCCCTGATCCAACTGGCCCAGTCGACGAACTCCTCTCCACGTCGGAAATCTTTTCTTCCCTCAACCTTCAACCCTCAACCCTCGACCTTCAGTCCGGCCAGAGGCTGCGCTAAATTCAAGGATAAGGATTGACCATGCTCGACTTGAAATTCATCCAGCGAAACCCGGATACCGTTCAGGACGCTTTGAACAAGAGGTCCTCTGACCTCCAGATCTCCGATTTTCTCGATCTCGATGCCAAACGGAGGGCCATCATCCAGGAGGTTGAAGACCTCCGAAGAGAGCGCAACTCAGCCTCAGGCGAAGTGGCCAGACTCAAGAAGCAGGGTCAGGATGCCAGCGAGCAGATCTCCCGATTGTCCACCATAGCTGACAGGATCAAGGATCTCGATGTGACTCGAAAGGAGCTGGAAGAGGACATCGACGCCTTTCGCCTGTCCATCCCCAATATTCCCCATCCGGACGTGCCCCCCGGGCAGACCGATGAGGACAACCTCCAGATCAAGGTCTGGGGAAAAAAGCCTGATTTTGGCTTTGAACCCATGGCCCACTGGGAGCTGGGTCCTGACCTCGGCGGCCTGGACTTCGAACGGGGGGCCAAAATCACCGGCAGCCGCTTCACCCTCTCCTGGGGCTGGGCGGCCCTGCTGGAAAGGGCCCTGATTTCTTTCATGCTCGATGTTCAGACTGTCGAGAACGGCTACATGGAGGTCTTGCCCCCGTTCATCGTCAATCAGGACAGCATGCAGGGCACGGGGCAGCTCCCCAAGTTTGAGGAAGACCTGTTCAAGCTTGAAGGCTGGAACTACTACCTGATCCCCACGGCCGAAGTCCCGGTGACCAACATCCACCGGGACGAAGTGCTCGAGGAGGAAGACCTCCCTCTGGCCTACACGGCCTTCACGCCCTGCTTCCGCTCCGAGGCCGGGTCCTACGGCAAAGACACCAAAGGCCTGATCAGGCAGCACCAGTTCAACAAGGTCGAGCTGGTCAGGTTTGCCCATCCCGACAGGTCCTATGATGAGCTTGAAAAGCTGCTCCAGCATGCAGAAACCATTCTCCAGAAGCTGGGGCTTCCTTATCAGGTGGTCACCCTGTGTTCAGGAGACCTCGGGTTCTCAGCAGCCAAGACCTACGACATCGAGGTCTGGCTGCCCGGTCAGAGCGCGTACCGGGAGATCTCCTCCTGCTCCAACTTTGAAGACTTCCAGGCCAGGCGGGCCAATGTGAAGTTTCAGCCTGCAGGCGGCGGGAAAAAAGAGTTTCTGCACACGTTGAACGGATCAGGACTGGCTGTCGGCCGGACCCTGGTGGCCATTCTGGAAAATTTCCAGCAGCAGGACGGCTCGGTCCTCATTCCCGAACCACTGCAGCCCTACATGCGGGGAATGACATCGATCCAGCCAACCGGGCACACGACAGATCGGTCAGCCAGGGGCTGATCATGCCCGGTGCGTGACCTGAGAATCGATCATTGACAATTTCATGTCGCTTTATTAGACTTTCTGTTTTTGCACGGGTCGTTAACTCAGCTGGTAGAGTATCGGCCTTTTAAGCCGAGAGTCGCAGGTTCGAATCCTGCACGACCCACCACTGCGTCCCCATCGTCTAGTGGCCCAGGACGCCGGCCTCTCACGCCGGTAACGGGGGTTCAAATCCCCCTGGGGACGCCATCGTATTCCAGACAGGGCCCTTTTCCCGGGGCCCATGCTTTCGGAGAGGTGGCCGAGCTGGCTGAAGGCGCACGCCTGCTAAGCGTGTATGGGGCAAAACCCCATCGAGGGTTCAAATCCCTCCCTCTCCGCCAGACAATTTGAAAAATCCGGTTCGGTACCCGAACCGGATTTTTTTGTCCCTGACGTCTGCGGGGCCAAGGGTTTCGCAAACCTTTCCACATGTCTCGAAAGGGCAGCTGCGATGAGCTCGCCAACCAGGCAGAGAGAACCCATGAACAGAGCCGCTTCCACCCTTCGTCATGCATGACTCCCAAGCCATCAGGTTGAGCTGACCCATGCTCTGGTTTGTCCTGGCTCTGGCCACGGCCTTTTTCAACGCCTCGGCCGCGACCGTGGCCAAAAAGCACTTCTCCAGCTACAGGCCATGGGAGATAGGCATGATCCCAACCGCCTACGCCGGTCTGTTCTGCCTCCTCATCCTGCCGTTCATCGACGTGCCCCAGCTCAACGCCGTGTTCTGGTGGGCCTGGGGCCTGTCCATCCCTCTGCTGCTCGTGTCATTGTTCTTTCAATACTGGGCTATCGGGCTCTCCCCACTCTCGCTGACCATGCCCTACCTCTCATTCACCCCGGCCTTCGTGATCGTCACCGGTTTCCTCATCCTGGGAGAAACTCTGAATGTCTGGGGTTTGACAGGGGTGCTGTCCATCGTTTGCGGGGGGTACGTCCTCAATGTGGAGCCAGGCAGCGGCCGCGGCCTGACCGATCCGCTCAAGGCTGTTTTCCGGGAGCCGGGCTCCTGGAGAATGCTCATCACAGCCATCATCTTCAGCCTCTGCGGGGTGCTCGGACGTCTGGGCGTCCTGCACTCCTCACCCCTGTTCTTTGCCCTGACCCTCTTCCCGGCCCTGGGGGCGGCCTTTGTCCTTGTCGGGCTCCTGACCCGGCAGGCCAGATTGGCCAATCTCTGGAAGGCACCCGGTCCGGCCATCCTGGCCGGTCTGTGCATCACCCTGGAGATCATCTGTCACCATTTCTCCATCTCCATGGCCAAGGCAGCCTACATGCTGGCTGTCAAACGGCTGAACACCCTCATTTCCGTCCTCTATGGGGGACTCATTTTCAAGGAGAAGAACCTGACTGTCCGCCTGGCCGGCACAACGCTCATGATCCTCGGGGTGGCGCTGATCGGACTCCTGGGCAAGTGAGCATCCTTCTTGAAGGGCTCTGCCGCCCCTTCTCCAGATGGGGGGAGGTTTTTTAACCCTCGGGAGTTCTCTCGAGGGCGCTTCCATGCAGGTTCCCCTGATCGCCCTGGCGCATTTCGGAAATGATCCGGCTGAGGTCGCTGGTCAACCTGGTCAACTCACGCACAGCCTGGGATGACTGGCTCATGACCTCAGAGGTTTGGGTGGCTGTTCGACTCACATCTTCAGTAGACTGGTTGATCTCCTCACAGGCTGCTGACTGTTCCTCCGAAGCTGTGGCGATATTTCGAACCTGTTCGTAATTGCTCTGGGCCACTGTGACGATGGCCTTGAGCGAATCTTCGGCCTGGGTTGCCAGGCCCAATGTTTCCTGGACGACACCATTGGCCTCGTTCATGTCTGTAACGTTTCGGCTGGTCTTGTTCTGTATCGACGCGATGGTCTGACCCACCTCCTGGGTCGCCTGCATCGTCTTTTCAGCCAGTTTCCGCACTTCGTCAGCGACCACAGCAAACCCATGCCCGGCCTCTCCAGCCCGGGCTGCTTCAATAGCTGCATTCAGGGCCAGGAGATTGGTCTGGTCGGCAATATCGTTGATCATCTCCATCACTTTATTGATCTCTTGAACATGCTGCCCTAGATCATTCAGGCTCCCGGCCAGCTCATGAGCTCTGCTGTGCACAGATTTCATGGAAGCAGCCACCTTTGCCATGACCTCATTGCCCTCTCCTGCCTTGAGCCTCGTCTCTTCAGCCCCTTCGGCAGCCTGAGATGCATTTCTGGAAATTTCCAGAACCGATGCGTTCATCTCCTCGATGGCCGTGGCCACCTCATTTGTCCGGCTTTTCTGTCCGTCCGCCCCTTGACTGACCTCTTCGATCTGGGCTGATATTTCCTCAGAAGCCGCGGAAAGCCGCTCCACAATCTCATTCAATCCTTGTGCTGCCTCCCGCATGCCCTCCTCTCTGGCCAGTTCAGCACGCCTCATGGCCTCTTCAGCCTCTTCTCTGGCTGCCTCTGCCTGTGCCGTCTTGTCCATGGCTTCAGCGGTCTTGTCGTCAGCCTGGCGGATCATGGTTTTCAACTGCCCGACCATGTGCTGTATCGATTGAGCCAAACTGCCGACCTCATCGCTGGTCGTCACCGGGATGTCGGTTTCCAGTTTGCCTTGGGCAACCTGATTTGCACTGACCTGCAGCCTCCTGATCGGTCCAGTCATGAAGCGGGCCACGGCAATCGTCACGCTCAGGATGAAAACAAGAACCAGCCCCTCCAGGGCAAGAAGATTGTTCCGCGCAGAGGCAACCCTTTCCCGGACATCGTTGATGTACACTCCAGTACCCACAATCCATTCCCAGGGCTCAAAACCGGCAACGTATGAAAGCTTAGGCTCGACTCGATCCTCTTGCCCGTAATACTGCCAATAATACGTCACATATCCAGCTCCCGACTCCTTGACCTCGTCCACCATGTCCTGAAAGAGAAGGTTCCCTTGTTTGTCTTTGACTCCGGAGACGTCCTGTCCATTGAGTTGAGGTTTGTAGGGATGCATGACCATGACGTGCTGCTCGTCGTGGATCCAGAAATAATCCTTGTGACCTGGGCCATACAAAGAATGCTCCACAGCCTGGACCGCCATTTTTTTGGCTTCCGGCTCCGAGAGACGACCATCCTTCATCTGGTCATAGTAGTGTTGCAGAACACTGACATTGGCCTGAACGAGCTTCCTGGTCATCTCTCTCTTATCGCTCATGATATTGCTTTCCAGCTTGGAAAAAGCGACCAGGTTCACAAGAATCAGAGACAAGACGACGATCGTCCCCATGATCACCATCAACTTTTTGGATATGCTTTGAAATTGAAAAACGTGCTTCACGTGCATGCCCAGCTCCTGCTTCCAATTGTCAATCAGGTCCCTGTCCGGATGGACAGATCGAGAGGGGGTGTCCTGCATAAGGACATCATGCTGACCAAACCCCTGTCACGCGCACGGAATCGAAACATCAAACGGCATTCTTTTCCTGAGCAGGAGATTGCAGGTTTCGAGCCAATTCCGACGAATCGCGTCTGTTTTTGCCCACAAAGAGAAAGCCCCCTGATTCAGCTCTTTGAATCAGGGGGCTTTCTTGACCAGAAGCCGTCCAGGCCAGGCTCCTCTTCAGCCCGGCCTCGGTCATGACTGGACAAAAACAGCCATTGCAATGGGGTCAGTCGAACAAGAGCGCCCCTGGCGGAAAGAATCCGCCAGGGGCGCTGTCATGAACCATGAGGGTTATTGACCCAGGATGGCTTGCAGGTCCTCATCCGGGGAAGAGATGGGCATGATGTTGAAGTTCTCCACCAGGACGTTCAAGACATTCTCGCTGACAAAGGCCGGCAAAGAAGGCCCCAGGCGGATGTTCCTGATGCCCAGGTAGAGCAGGGTGTACAGGATGGCGCAGGCCTTCTGCTCGTACCAGGACAGGATCATGGACAGCGGCAGCTCGTTGACGTCGACCTCAAAGGCCTTGGACAGGGCCACGGCGATCTGGATGGCTGAGTAGGCGTCGTTGCACTGGCCGACATCCATGAGCCTGGGAAGCCCTCCGATGGTGCCCAGCTGCTTGTCGAAGAAGCGGAACTTGCCGCAGGCCAGCGTCAGGATGACCGTGTCCTCGGGCGCCTTTTCCACGAACTCGGTGTAGTAGTTGCGCTCCGGTCTGGCCCCGTCGCAGCCGCCCACCAGGAAGAAGTGCCGGATGGCCCCCTGCTTGACCGCATCCACGACCTTGTCAGCCACGGACATGACCGCGTTGTGCCCGAAACCGACCATGACCGAGCCCCTGTCTTCATCCTCAGTGAACCCCTCCATGGCCAGGGCCTTGTCGATGACCGGGGTGAAGTCCTTGCCTTTGATATGGGTCACGCCGGGCCAGCCAACCAGGCCGGTGGTGAAGATGTTGTCCATATACGATTCCTGGGGCTTCTGGATGCAGTTGGTGGTCATCAGAATGGCTCCGGGGAACTCGGCAAACTCCTTTTTCTGGTTCTGCCAGGCCGTCCCGTAATGACCGAAGAAGTGGGGATGCTTCTTCAGCTCGGGATAACCGTGACAGGGGAGCATCTCCCCGTGAGTGTAGACCGTGATGCCCTTGTCCCTGGTCTGCTCCAGGAGGAGCTCCAGGTCCCGGAGGTCGTGGCCTGAAACGAGGATGGCCTTGCCCTTTTTGTGACCCAGGGGGACTTCAGTGGGCACGGGGTGTCCGTATGCGCCGGTGTTGGCCGCATCCAGGAGCTCCATGACCCGGAGGTTGATCCGGCCGCACTCCAGGATCAGGCCCACCCAGTCGTCCAGGGAGAGGTCCTGGCGCAGGGTGGCGGCCAGGCCTTTCTGAATGAAGGCGTAGACCTCGTCGTCCTCCTGGCCCAGGATCTGGGCATGGTCGGCATAGGCGGCCACACCCTTGATCCCGTAGACCAGGGCCTCTTTCAGGGACTTGATGTCCTTGTCGGGTTCGGGGTCCTGCATGACGC
>CAZNIP010000100.1:0-4720 GCA_964573115.1 uncultured Desulfohalobiaceae bacterium
TGCTTGACCAGGTGCGAAACGCTCATCCGAAATCACGTTCCGTCCGAGGTTCAATCCTGTCTTGCGTTGTAGCCGCAAGGGGTCTCGACGTCAAGGCGGGCCTTCATTCCATCCCGGTGTCGTCGGTCTGCTCCTCCTGGGTGAGCTCATCATGGAGCTTGACCAGCTCTTCAAAGCGGAGGTCGGCTCCGAGCAGGGACTGGATCTCGTCCATGTGGTCCAGAACCGGGCTGGCCACCGTCAGGCACAGCTTGCCAGTGAACATGGAGCGGTAGAAATCGGTCACATGGACCTTTCCGGTCTGAATGGGGACATGGAACCATTCCCGGTCGGAGAGGTCCTGGCCGACCTGGACCTCGTGAACGTACTTGGCCTTGTCCTCGGGATGGCTGATCTCCCAGGTGGTCAGCCGGCCATGCCTGTCGGTGAGGTAGATGTACTGGATGAAGGGGTATTCGTCCAGAATGGCCTGCAGTTGTTCCTGAACCGTTTCCAGGGGCTTTTCCCCGATGCTCTGGGCCAGCTTTTCGATGATCTTGACCCCGACCTCCTGGGCGGTCTGCTTCAGGTAGTCGAACTCGGAGATGAAGTGTTCGGGCAGGTAGCGCTTGACCAGGCGGATCATTTCTTCATGGGACAGGGAGGTGTTCCGGCCCTGCTCGTAGAGCTGCTGGATCTTGCGGTTGATCTTGCCGATGGCCGGATGGCTCTTGGTGATGGCCGCTTCGCCCTTCAGGTTCAGGGCCTGGTTGATCCAGTAGGCGATCCCCGACCGGCCCGCCTTGTCGGAGATGATGATGGGCACGGTCCGACCCAGGATGTGCTCGGTGTCAAAGATGTTGTAGATTTCTTCGTTCTTGCTCAGGCCGTCGATGTGGATGCCGGCGCTGGTGGCGTTGAAATCCCGCCCGACAAAGGGGTAGTTGGGCGGAATCGAGGCATGGAGCTCTTTGGTGAAGTAGTCGGCGATTTCGGAAATGATCGGGGTGTAGGCGGAGTCGTCTTCGCCGGTCATGGCGATGTATTCGATGACCAGACCCTCGATGGGGGCATTTCCGGTTCGCTCTCCGAACCCGAGCAGGGTGCCGTTGGCTGCGGAACAGCCGTAGAGCCAGCAGGTGGTGGCGTTGACCAGGGCCTTGTGAAAATCGTTGTGTCCGTGCCACTCCAGCCAGCGTCCCGGAACACCGCCCTCCTCAGTGAAGGCACGCACGATCTTGGCCACGTTCCTGGGCAGGGAGGCCCCGGGATAGGGAACTCCATATCCCAGGGTGTCGCAGAGCCGGATCTTGACCGGCAGGCCGCTCTCCCTGGACAGGGCCATCAGCTTGCGGGCAAAGGGCAGGCAGAAGCCGAAGATGTCCGCCCGGGTGATGTCCTCAAAGTGACACCGGGGGGAAATCCCCATTTCCAGGGCCTTTTCGATCACCCGCAGGTAATCCTGCAGGGCCTCTTCCCGATTTTTGCCCAGCTTGAGATAGATGTGGTAGTCGGACACCGAGGTCAGCATCCCTGTCTCCTTCAGGCCCATGTTCTTCACGAACCTGAGGTCGTCCTTGTTGCACCTGATCCAGGCCGTGATCTCGGGATAGGTGTACCCCTTGGCCAGACAGGTCTCCACCGCCCGCCTGTCCTTCTCGGAATAGAGAAAGAACTCGCTCTGTCTGATGAGCCCGCTCTGGCCGCCAAGATGATGCAGGAAGTCGAAGATCGTGCTGATCTGCCTGACCGTGTATGGAGGACGGGCCTGCTGCCCGTCCCGGAAGGTCGTGTCCGTGATGATGATCGGATCTGCAGGCCTGGGCATGATGAACGTGTCGTCAAAGTTGATCCGGCTGATCCTCTTGTAGGGGTACAGGGACCTGAAGAGTTCCGGGTTGGCTGGATTTTTGAGGTCCAGACCATTTCCGGCCTTTTTCGGATGCAAGAGCGAACTGGGCATGGCAGACTCCTGTGTCAGCCCGGCCGCTGGCCGGCCTGACAGGTCGATGGTTGAAGGTTTGGAGAGCTGCCGTGATGGGGGCCACGGTCAGAGGTCTGAAGGTCCAGGGCGAAGACAGGCGGTCGTTGTGTGCGGCAGCTGCGGCCATAAAAAAACCCCGGCCTCATGATTGGCCGGGGTTTCATGCTGCTGCCGATGTCTGTTGTGGCTCTAAAATCCCCAGCCCAGCTCCACTCTCAGGTCTGCCGGGACGTTGGCCTCCTCTGGAGGCAGGTACGGCTTTGGTGCTCCGGCGGACCGGCGGCTTTCCCGAAGCTCTTCGAGATCGAACGTACGGGGAATGTAGAAGACCTGGCCGGGATAAATGAGATCGGGATTCTTGATCTTGTCTCTGTTGGCTTTATAGATGAGGGGCCACATGAAGGGGTCGTTGTAAATCTTCTTGTACTCGGCGATCCACCACAGGCATTCACCTTTTTCAACAGTGTGCTGCAGGGTCAGGTCTGCGTAGTCGAGCTCATACATCTCCATCGGAGTTGGAGGGACTTCCTTGGGCTCAGTCACTTTGGGCTCTTCTTTGACCACGGGTTCAGCTTTTTCTGTCACCTCGGTCTTTTGGGGCTCGACCTTTTCCGGTTCGGTCTGAACCTGTTTCTTGGCGCAACCAAAGCCGGCTATCATGAAAACGACAATGAGGAGCATCAACATGAGCTGCTTTTTCATACCCTAGGCCTCCTTTTGCTCAGTTCAGTTCTCCAAGGAATGTGTGATCTATGCAGACATCTTTTGTGCGATCACCATCTAGATATCCTTACCTTTTTTTCCGTAAACTCGCAACACGTTTTTTTTCGTCCCTGAAGCGCGATTGTGACGGGTCGATGTCCAGAGCAGTCTGGATGGTTGCTTCGGCCTTGTCCAGCCATCCCCCCAGGCGGAAGCTCCTGGCTGCGAGCATGTAGAGCTGGCCTGGCGGGTCGCCGTAGACTGCAGCGATCAAGGGGCTCAGATCGTCTTTGAAGACATTCTGCATCAGGGGCATGGTGTCGACAATCAGGCGGGCCAGGAGCGGGTTGTCTGCGTTCAGGGGCAGGTAGTTCACGAACAGCTTGCGGCACTGGCGAAGGACAAAGGTCACCCGCTCCACTTCAAGGCGGATGCTTTCCCTGGTCTGGGCGGTCAGCGAATCGAGCTCAGACCCCACGAGCTGCTCGGTGGTTTGGATCTCTGGGTTGAGCTGGATGGATTTGAACCAGGGGATGTAGACCTGGAGCTGGTAGGCGTCTTCCTTGAGCTTCATGCACTCGTGAAAAATATATCCAATGGACCAGTCCAGGAGCTGACCGACCGGGGGCGCATCAGGCAGGAAACGGAACAGGAGGTGGGCGGTGTCCTTGAGACGCCACAGGCGGCCCTGGTTCATGTCCTGGCCGATGAGCTCCGCCAGGGCGTCGAAATCGAGGAGCCCCGTGGTGCTGTGCCGGGAAAACTCAACCTCCAGGGCCTGATGGATGAGACAGAAATTGCGGAGCAGGTCGGTCACAAGCTCAGGGTGTTTGTTTCGCAGCCAGGTGGTGGGCATTGACGCGTCTCCTCAAACGAGAGATAAAATTCAAGAACATCGCTGCCCATGCGTTGACTTTCAGAAAGCCGTGTGATAGGCAGTTAAACCTTGTGAAGGAAGGCACAAGATCATGTTCTTTAAAGGTCTGGATCGAGATTACTGGAACAATCTGCTCAGGGCAAGCCTGGTCGGGATCCACCTGGTCACAGCCACGTTCCTCGGCTTGGCCATAGGGTATTTTCTGGACAAGTGGCTGGGGACCAAGCCCTGGCTGACCATGATCTTCCTCTTGCTCGGGATTGTGGCCGGGTTCAAGAACATGTATCAGGAAGTCAAGAAGATCCAGGACAGTGAAGTCAAGAAAGATAAGAAGACTGATGGACCATCTTCTTGAACGGCACGGGCTGGAACATCCCGAGATCAGATGGATGGTCCAGTTTCAGTTCTGCCTGGCCCTGGCCGGAACCGCGCTGTGCGGCCTGGCCGGCTTTTTTCATGCCCTGCCGGCCTTTGCCGTTGGGGCGGGGCTGGCCTCGTTCAACTTTTTCGTGCTGGCCAGGATGGTTCCCAAGCTGGTGCAGATGCGCAAAGGAGGGACGTTTTCCCTGCTCTTCAGCTTTTATCTCAGACTGATTTTGACAGCCGTGGTGCTGGTCCTCGGCATTGTTGTGGCGGATTTTTCAGTGGTGGTCTTGCTGGCCGGGTTGTCGACGGTTCTCTTGACCTTTGTGGTCTGGGGGGGGCGCTACATCCTGACCAACAAACACAAGGAGGCGTAACCAAATGGCTGCTGTTGCACCGCACGTGTTGTTGATGGAGAAGCTCGTAGGCGTGGTCGGCCTGGTGGACAAGGCCGGGCACAGCCTGATCCCTGTGCACATTCTCTACTCCTGGGTGGTCATGCTCATTCTCATCCTGCTGGGATGGCTGGGGACGAGGAGGCTGTCCCTCGTGCCGGGAGGGGTGCAGAACTTCCTCGAGACCCTCATCAACGGCATTGAGGACTTCGTCGTCTCCAACATGGGCGAGCAGGGCCGCCAGGTCTTTCCGCTGCTCATGACCCTCTTCATTTACATCCTGTTCTGCAACTTCATCGGGCTCCTGCCCGGGTGCATGGCTCCGACCGCCAACCTGAACACCAACGCCTCCATGGCCATCTGCGTCTTCCTGTTCTACAACTATATCGGGATCCGGGAGCACAAGGCCAAGTACATCAA
>CAZNIP010000100.1:4820-9673 GCA_964573115.1 uncultured Desulfohalobiaceae bacterium
ACAGCCCGCAACCCCGACGTCAGCGGGAAGATCACCGTGACCATGCTCATCGGTCTGGCCATGATCGAATCCCTGGCCATTTACACCCTGGTTGTCGACCTGATCCTGCTCTTCGCCAACCCCTATCTGTAAGCAGAAGATCCAGATACAAGGGCCCCCGTACGGGGGCCCTTTTTCCGGATTTTATTGTGAATTTTTTCTCAAGGCAGCCCGGTGAAAACAGAACGAATCCCACAGGCCACTGTTCAGCGGATGGCGGTCTATGTCCAGGTCCTTGAAGAGATGCTCAAGCATGGCGACAAGGTGGTCTCTTCGGACAAGCTGGCTGCAGCCTGTGAGGTGAACCCATCCCAGATACGAAAAGATCTGGCCTACTTTGGGGAGTTCGGGGTCAGAGGGGTCGGGTACTATGTCCAGGACTTGCTGACGGCCATTCGGCATTTTCTGGGCATCGACAGGCCATGGAACTGCGCCCTGGTGGGTGTCGGCAACCTGGGCCGGGCCCTGCTTCGCCATGAACAGCTGCGAAAGCGGGGCTTTGTCATCGTGGCCGCCTTTGACTGCGATCCATTCAAGATCGGAGAGGAGATCGCCGGTCATGAGATCGTCTGCACCAGGCGGCTGAAGGAAAAGACCAAAGAGCTCAAGATCGAGATCGGACTCATCACCACGCCTCCGGAAAGGGCCCAGCGGGCTGCAAACCACATGGTCGACGCCGGCTTCAAGGGCATCATCAACTTCGCTCCGACCCGGGTCCAGGTCCCTGCAGACGTGGCCGTGGACTACGTCGACTTTTCAAATCACCTCATCGCCCTGGCCTTTCATCTCTCCTCCCAGTCGGTTTCGAGCAGATGATCATCTCAATCACCGGATGAGAGCACAGGAGCATCCAGTTTTCCGGGCATGCCTGCAAAGCCTGCCAGGGGCGATTGACAAAAGCTCCGCTTTATGATTAAGGAATCCAGTTCACAGCCCGTGCGACAGGCTGGGCTCAAGGCCCTCACAGAGGATCAGACTGCAAGAGACATGGAGGATCGTATGAAAAAGGATATCCACCCCAAGCTGAAGAAGGCGACCATTCGCTGTTCATGCGGGCATGAAGTGGAGACCACATCCACCAGGGGCGAGAACATCGAGGTGGAAATCTGCTCCAGCTGCCATCCGTTCTACACTGGAAAACAGCGCTTTGTGGACACTGCCGGCCGTATCGACAGGTTCCGCAAAAAGTATGCCCAGTATCAGAAGCCTTCTGAATAAGAGACAATGGCTTTTTTTGACAAGCTCGCGGACATCGAGCAGCGGTTCGAGGAGATCGAAGCTCAGCTCGGCGAGCCCGAGATCTACCAGGATCAGCAGCAGTACAGTGAGCTGGCCAAGCTGCACTCGGATCTTTCAGAGCTCGTGCAGCCTTTTCGGGACTACAAGGCGGCCCTGAAAGAGCTTAAGGAGCATCAGGAGCTGAGCCGGGATGCTGATCAGGATATCAGGGAGCTGGCCCAGGCGGAGATGGAGTCGGTCCAGGTCAGGCTCGACGGGCTGGAACAAGAGCTTCGGGCCTTGCTCGTTCCCAGGGACCCTCTGGATGCCAAGGCGGTGATCATGGAGATCCGGGCCGGCACCGGAGGGGAGGAGGCCGCCCTCTTTGCCGGAGATCTTTTGCGGATGTACACCAGGTACGCGGAGAAAAACCGCTGGAAGGTCGAGCTGCTCAACGAGCACCAGACAGGAAGCGGCGGTTTCAAGGAAGTGGTCGCCTCGATCTCCAATGGCCGGGTCTACAGCCGGCTGAAATACGAATCGGGCGTCCACAGGGTGCAGCGGGTTCCCGAGACCGAATCTCAAGGCAGAGTGCACACGTCTGCCGTGACTGTGGCCATCCTGCCTGAAGCCGAAGACGTGGATGTCCAGATCGAGCAGAGCGATCTGCGGATCGATGTCTTCCGGGCCTCCGGCCCTGGGGGCCAGAGCGTGAACACCACGGACTCCGCGGTGCGGATCACGCATGTTCCCTCAGGGGTGGTCGTGAGCTGCCAGGACGAGAAATCCCAGCACAAGAACAAGGCCAAAGCGATGAAGGTCCTGCGCTCCAAGTTGCTCAAGATGCGCCAGGATGAGGCCAAGATGGAGCAGGACCAGGCCCGTAGATCCCAGGTCGGAAGCGGCGACAGGTCCGAAAGGATCAGGACCTACAACTTCCCCCAGTCCAGAATCACTGATCACAGGATCAACCTCACCACGCACAATCTCGAGGCTGTCCTGTCAGGCGAGCTGGACGCCATCATCGAGCCCCTGATCAGCCACTTTCAGGCCGAGGCTGTTCAGGACATGAGCGAGGCCTGATCCGAGACCTCGCCTGCGGCGTTTCCCTTTTTGTCTCTTCTGCGAATGAGGCAGAATACCACAGCCTTCAGAGCTGGCAGCGGCAGCGCTGAAAGGGAGCCCCTGCCCTGATCAGGCTGGGGAAAGCCGGCGGCAGGGCTGACGGGCGGCTGGACCTCGTTGTTCCTTTGCCTTCATGAAGACGTCCCCCTCACCGACCATCAGACAGCTCCTGCATGAGGGAACTGCGCTGCTGACCAGGGCCGGGATCGATTCGCCACGCCTGTCGGCAGAGGTCCTCGTGGCCCACAGCCTGCAGCTGGAGAGGCTGGACATCCTCTTGGACCAGGGGCGCTGCCTGGAAGCACATCAGATCAGGTCCATCCGGGCCCTGTTCCAGCGCAGGGCCAGAGGCGAACCAGTGGCCTACCTCACCGGGACCAGGGAATTCTATGGCCTGACGTTTGAGGTCGACCAGCGGGTCCTGATCCCCAGACCGGAAACAGAGCTCCTCGTGGATGCCGTTCTGGAAACCTTTGCTTCCAGGGACCTGCCATGTCTGGCCGATGTCTGCACTGGAAGCGGTGTCCTGGGCATTGTGCTCGCTGTCCACTTCCCCGGCCTCGTGGGTGTTTTGACCGATGTTTCAGCTCAGGCCCTGGACGTGGCCCGGAGCAACCTGATCCGGCACAACCTGGACTCAAGGCTTTTCTGCGTGCGAACGGATGTCATGGACAGCCTCCAGGCCGAGTCCATGGACTGCATTGTGGCCAATCCGCCATACATCAAGTCCAGCGTGGTCAGGGAGCTCAGCAGGGAAGTCCGCGACTTCGAGCCCTGCATCGCCCTGGATGGGGGTCCCCTGGGGACGAGTGTCTGCCGGAAGGTTCTCGGCCAGGCCGCTCGGGTGCTCAAGCCCGGGGGATGGCTGTTCATGGAGATCGAGGATGGACAGTTCCAGGCCCTGGATCCGGTGAAGGCTCAGGCAGCCGGGACATGGCAGGACTGGCGGCTGATCCGTGACTATCAGCACCTGGAGCGGTTCGTCGCGGCCCGCAAACTGTGGCCTCCAGGCACAACGTGTGGTTGATCAGCGACACCTCTGGGACGACTGTTTTTATTTTGTAACATTATTTTATAGAGTTATATTTTTACTATGTGTGGCACAAATATTGCTGTTGCTGCATTGGAGGATACGATGCAGCAACAGACGATCGAAAAAACGGTTCACTGCTCCGGAGTGGGGCTGCACAGCGGGAAAAAGGTCTCCCTGTCGTTGCACCCTGCCCCTGTTGATACAGGGATTGTCTTTTCTGTTCAGTCCGGAAACGGGACTCGCTTCCTGCGTCCTGACCCGACCCTGGTCGTGGACACCAGACTCTGCACCACACTGGGCAACGGCCAGTGGTCACTGGGTACGGTGGAGCATGTTCTGGCCGCGATCCGCGGTCTTGACATCGACAACATCCTCATCGAGGTCCATGGCCGGGAGGTTCCGATCATGGACGGCAGTGCAGCCTCCTTTGTCTATCTCCTGCGCCAGGCCGGCCAGCGGGCCCAGGATGGCAGCCGCAAGGTCCTGGCTCTGAGCAGGGAGTTCTCGGTGCAGGACGACGGTCGCTGGATCACGGGCCGTCCGGGCCGGGGCCTCGCCGTCACGTGCACCATCGACTTCCCGCATCCGTTGATCGGACAGCAGCAGATATCCCTGGAGTGCTCGTCCCGGGATTTTGTCAAGTCCGTATCCCGGGCCAGAACATTCGGCTTTCTCCACGATGTGGAAACCCTTCAGGCCAACAACCTGGCCCTGGGTGGGTCCCTGGACAATGCCGTTGTCCTGGACGAATACGGAGTTGTCAATCCCGAGGGCTTCAGGTTTCCGGACGAACCGGTCCGGCACAAGCTCCTCGATTTCCTTGGCGATCTTGGCCTGATGCCCTATCCGGTCTGGGGCCGGTTCGAGGTCCACTGCACCGGGCACAGCCTGAACAACGCCTTTGCCAGAGGGCTTGCCGCAAACACGGACAGTCTGCTCGAACTGGTCGACCTCAAACACGAGCCTCTGGGTCAGGTTCAGGAGCAGGCGCCACTCTCCTCTCAGGTCCCAGTGACCTCTTCGTGATCCGCAATCAATCGTGAGCCCGTGTGGATCGGCTCAGGCCCACAGCAACCCTGCACGAGCAGGGTTTTCATTTTTTGAAAATTCATGCTTGCAAAATGAACACAAAAGGTTTACAAGACTTTTTTGTGCTGGCGTAGCTCAATTGGCAGAGCAGCTGACTTGTAATCAGCAGGTTGCGGGTTCGAGTCCCATCGCCAGCTCCAGCTCTTTTCTATCATTCGGAGGGGTACCCAAGTGGCCAAAGGGAGCAGACTGTAAATCTGCCGGCGTAAGCCTTCGGAGGTTCAAATCCTCCCCCCTCCACCACTCTTGATCAGCGCGTATAAGTAGGAGGCTTTTGGTCGTGGACTACTTATTGTGCGGGAATAGCTCAATTGGCTAGAGCACCAGCCTTCCAAGCTGGGGGTTGCGG
>CAZNIP010000101.1:0-9664 GCA_964573115.1 uncultured Desulfohalobiaceae bacterium
GGAATGAGCCGGAGCCTCGAATCAGCCCGGCCGCTGGCCTGGTTTTTACCCATACAGAGGACAGTGGTTCTGCCAAAGAGTTTCAACCACCCGCTCGATGACTCGCTCGAGCTCACAGGGTTCACAGAGTGAAGATTCAAACATAGAGGTGTTGGCATGAAGAATGCTCGACCATCGCCGAAGGCGAGGCCGCCGGCAGGCCGATTTTCCGGTCGGAAAAGCGATCCTCCTCCAGCTCTGTGGTCTCTGTGCGCTCTGTGGTGAAGACTCTTCCTCGTGATGGTTCATACGAGCTGATCCTGATCGTTCCCAGGATTGGTCTTTGACACGACTGACTCAGGGGAGCAGGAGGGAACAGCACGCTGCTCCCCTGAGGATGCCGCGCACAACGCGAGCTGGACCTCATTCCCCGCATTGATCAGACAGGCTTTGACAGCTGATGACGAGACCGAGGACTGATGAGGCCGACATGGTCTGTGACGGCCTCCTTTGTCCAGGCCAGGACAAGGCACCTATTTCAATTGTCGACAGATCACCAGGGTGGACGTGAAGCGATCTCCGGAGAAAGCATCTGTGAATGGCCGTCTGCTCGGATTGACAGCCGCCCTCGCTGTCCTGATGCTCTTTTCTGGGGGTCGGGCCAGCTGGGGAAATGCTCATCCCCCTCACGACCTGTCCGGCCTTTTTCAAACCCTTTTCCGCCCGGTCCTGGCCGGCAGCACCATGGTCAGGCCCCCAGCAAACGAGTCCGGAACAGCCATCTCCTTCCAGCTCGCCTTCAACGACAGCCAGGGTCAGCCTGTGGTCAACGGCACCCTCAGCGGCCGGGTCCATGCCGGCCCTGAGTCCAGCCTTGCTGTCGACCTCTCCCTGAACCGGACCATGCTCCGGCTGCCTGGCCTGTCCGCGACCATCGCCGGCACCCTCACAGGGACCATCAAGCAGGCTGATCAGGAGATCCTTCTGGACTCCTGGACGCTGACCTTCATGGACCCCAGCTCGCCGGCTCTGGAATCTGGCGTCCCGCTCCCGGACCTGACCCTGACCGGCACGGACACGCACATCTCCAGCGATCTCCGATTTCAGGCCGGAAGCATCCAGCTCCGCATCAATGCCGAGACTCTGGCCACCGGCCAGGCAGGTCTGAGCCCTGACGGTCGGCTCCGAGGGCGATGCACGCTCAGCGTCCCGATCCTCTTCGACCTCTTCAGCACCCTGCATCCCCAGTGGCCTTTGCAGCTGGACAACCGGCAAGCCTGGGGGCAGGACGACCTGGAGCTCACCTTCAGCCTGCCTTCCCAAGGGGTCAGGGACGGCAGCCCTGTCACCCTGGAGCTCATCTCCGGGAAACCTTTCCAGGTCACTGATCCTGCTTCAGGCCGGACCTTCAGCATCCCCCGCGGGGAGCTCGGGCTGGAGGTCTCGGCCAGAGCTGCCCGGCCCACGACCCTGCTCATGAAGACCAGGTTCAAGTCCAGGGAGCGGTTTGAGCTTGGACCGGTGCGGATCGCGCCTTTCGAGATGTCGACCCTGCTCATCTGGGACGGCAGGCAGCTCCGGGCTAGAGACACGGACATCAGAACGTCGCAGCTGGAGCTGAAAACGGCATCGAGAATCGTCAGATCAGGGCCCCTTCAGATCAGCAGCCCCGGCCTGCGCCTCCTGCCCGGCCTGGCCACCGAGCAGCCCCTCAAGCTGGACTTTCAGGAGCTGGGCACGCTCCTTCTTGAGCTCGCCTCAGACCCGGAAAACGGTTCCCTCTCAGCGACCTGCGAAACCAGTCAGCTGGAGCTGACCGACCTGCTCCGGCTCACGTCCGAAGCAACCGGCGCCCCTCTGGGGTCCTGGTCCACCCAGGGCAGCCTGTCCTGCACGGGCAGCTTGGAGAACCGCCAGTCCTCGTCCGCCGTCAAAGCTGACTGCCAGGTCGATGATCTGGCCCTGGCCTCCCCTGACGGAAGCATCCTGACCGACAAGGTCGCTGCCCGCCTCAGGAGCTCCCTGCAGACCATCGACCAGAGCCGCAGGCTGACTGCCGAGCTTGAAATCCTGACAGGGGAGGCCCTGTGGGGCACCCGGTATGCCGACTTCGAGGCCGCCCCCCTGACCCTGGGCCTCCAGGGCGCCTCTGGAAACACGCTCTGGCCTGCCGAGCTCGACCTCCAGGGGGCATGGGCCGGAATGGGCGAGATGACCCTGGAGGCCGTCCTGGACAGGACGCAAGAGGGTCTCAGGGCTCGGGGGGACACGCGCCTCACGAGCTCGAACCTGGCCAGGAGCCTTGAGTTCGCTGCCCCCGGCCTGGGCATGTCCGGTCTGGCCGAACTCGATGGCCGCTTTTCCGCAACCAGGTCCGGCGCGGCCATCAGCGGCCGGTTTCGGGCCGAAGACCTGAGCATGGAGTCTGCGCAGAACTCGACCAGGATAGAGGACGCCAGCCTGGACCTGCCTTTCCATGTGCTTCTGGGGTCAGCGGATCGTGATCAGTTCGCCCCCCCCTCCTGGGGCAGGGTCGATCCCGGAAAGGTCAGCATCCAGGGGCAGAAGGTCCAGATCTCACCGGTCGCGGTGTCCCTGCGCCCCGGCAGGCTGCTGACCCGGGGGGCGCTCAACCTGGCCATGCCTGGCTTTGAAGGCCAGCTGACGGACGTTGCCGTCCATCGTCCCCTCAGTCCGGATTTTGAGGCCAGGGCCGGCTTCGAGGTCAAGGAGCTCGACCTCGGCACCCTGTCCTCGAAATCGTTTCCAGTCCAGGGCCGGATCCGGGGGAAGCTGGACCCGGTCGTCCTCAACCCGGATCGCCTGAGCATTGGCGGCACCCTGTCCGGCTCTGTCTTTGGCGGAGCGACCACTGTCTCCGACCTGCTCATGCTCAGGCCTTTTGATGCCAGCCGTGAAGTCGGGGGCTCCTGTCAGGTCAAGGCCCTCCACCTGGAGGATCTGAGCTCGTCCATTGGCGTGGGCCGGGTCACCGGGAGGATGGATCTCCAGGTCCAGAATCTGCGCATGGCCTATGGGCAGCCTGTGGAGTTCGCCCTCCGGGCCCGCTCAGTCCCGGAACAGGGCGTCAAGCGGCGGATCAGTCTCCAGGCCGTGAACAGCCTGTCCATCATCGGGACCGGCCGGGGGCTTTCCGGCCTGGGCATCAGGTTCTACGCCAATTTCTTCAAGGAATTTCCCTATCAGGACATCGGGCTGGCCTGTGTCCTGAACAACGACGTCTTCACCCTCAGCGGGCTGATCCAGGAAGGCGGGGTGGAATACATCGTCAAAAGGCCCCTGCTGGGCATCAATGTCATCAACACCACCCCGCGCAACCGCATTGCCTTTTCGGACATGCTCAAACGCATCAACCGCATCGCCAAGCAGACCGACGCCAAGGGCCACAACGCCACCGGGAATATTGCCGATTGATCGGTCTGAGATGATCGTCTATATTTGCACATGAGTTCATCCAACCTGAGGAGGTCCTGCACCATGTTCCAACGTCTCCACCTGCACCTGACCGCGGCCTGCCTGATCTGCCTGCTGACCGCGTGCGTGACGGTCAACATCTACTTCCCGGCGGCCGAGGTCCAGAAGACTGCCGATGAAATCGTGGACGACATCTACGGTCCCTCATCCAACGGGGGCGAACCCTCGAACCGGGAAGACCAGTCTTTCTTGTGGCGTTTTCTGGACTCCCTGGGACCTGGAAAGGCCTTCGCAGCCGAAGAAGCGACCCAGGTCAGCAACGCGGCCATCCGCGGGCTGAAAGCCCAGATGCGCCAGCACCACAAGCAGCTCAAACCCTTCTATGACTCTGGGGCCCTGGGCATCACGAACAAGGGCCTGCTGACCATCAGGGACAGCTCGTCCCTGTCCCTGTCCGACAAAGGGACCTTGCGATCCCTGGTCCAGAAGGACAACCAGGCCAGGGAGCAGCTCTACGCTGAAGTGGCCAGGGCCCTGGATCTTCAATCGGGTCAGGTCTCAGACGTCCAGGAGATCTTTGCCCGGACCTGGAGGGACAAAGCTCAGTCCGGGTGGTGGATTCAAAAGGACAGCGGCCAGTGGACGCAGAAATAGCAACACCACAACCCGGAGGAGGTCAAGATGCTCAAGCAAGGACTTTTGATCACGCTCATGGTCAGTCTGGCGATGTTCTTCGCGGCCTGCGGCCAGGATGAACAGACCGAGACCGCCCAGGAACAGGCCGTGGAAGAGACCAAAGAGGCGGTTGAAGCCACGGGGGAGGCTGTCAAGGAGCAGGCCCAGTCCTGGATGAATGAGCTCCAGCAGGACGTTGAGGCCATACAGGACAGGATGGACAACCTGCAGTCCAGAATCGGGGACATGGGCCAGATCGCCCAGAAAGGGGCTCAGTCCACCATGGAAAAGGTCCAGGAAAAGCAGGATGCGCTCAAGGCTCAGATGCAGCAGGCCAGGGAGGCCAGCGGCGATGCAGCTCAAGCTTCCAGGGACAAGCTGCGGCAGATGATCGACGACCTGCAGGGGCAGCTTGAGAAGCTTGAAAGCATGGTCGGCTCCTGATTATTGGCCTGCCGGTGTCCGGCAGGCCAATAATCAGGGCGAAGGGAGAACCCAGGATCTCTCACCAGGACCCTGAACCGGTCATGGACCGGCTGGCAGCCAGAGCGGCGCAGCCGTCACAGCCAGGCATGAACGACACAGGGCCACAAGGATCAGGGGCCGCAAACCCATGGAGGGACCCCTGATCCTTTTTTATGGTCCGCGTCCGTCCAGACCCTGCAGAAAGGCGTGAATGTTCGGCCCCAGCTCGTCCGGAACATACCCGCCCTCCAGCACGCAGAAGGTCGGCAGCTGCAGACCGCGAATGAGCCCGCCGATCTGGAAAAAGCACTCCCGGCTCAAGCCCAGAGAGGCCAGAGGGTCGTCGATGAAGGCGTCAAATCCGGCCGAGACCGCCACCATGTCCGCCTCTCCAGCCCCAGCCAGCAGAGCCTCCAGGTTGCTCAAATAGACCCGGTCTCCCACCTGTCCGAAGAAGGGGCTGTTGGCATAGTTCGAACCCGATGTCAGCCCGGTGCCTGGGAACCCGGTGGTGTGCAGGGAGAGGTACTGGACGTTTGGATCATGGAAAAAAATGTCCTGGGTCCCGTTGCCATGGTGGCCGTCGAAATCAACAATCAGGGTCTTGCGGCCCATCCTGGCCACTGCAACGGCTATGTTGTTGAAGTAGCTGAAGCCTCCGTGAAAATTGCGGCCGGCGTGGTGTCCTGGAGGCCGCATCAGGGAGAACCCGCAGCGTTCAGAGGCCATGATGGCCCCGCCTGCGGCCAGACGGGCATAATCGTAGATGTCCTTGTAACCGGGTGTGCCGACTTCAAAGAATACCCCGTCCCTGATCCGCTGGACATGGTATTCCGAGTGCACCCTGAGCAGGTCCTCTTCCGAACACATCTGAGGTTCGACAAAGGTGTATCCCAGGGAATGCAGATACTCTGCGGCCAGACGTATTCTCCCGGGGGAATCCGGATGGTCGGGCCGCTCAAAACTGAGGCATGCCGGGGCGTGAACAATGTCCATGGAGAAGGCAAAAGGTTGCAGATCTCAGGCCGACGAGGTTTCTTTCCAGAACCAGGGGAACTTTCTCCTGGACTCGTGCTTGGTGATGAGCACCGGAATCTCTTTCTTCATCAGTCTGAACGTTTCGCAGATATTGCCCAGAAGCGAGGTCACCTTCGCGGTGTCCCCCATGGCCCCGGCAATGATCAGGCCCGACCTCTCTTCAATGGCTGCCTGATAGATGCTCTCCGCAGCGTTGCCGATCTGGTCGTTGATCTCGATCCGGCATGAGACCTGGTCTGGAGTGAGCTCATAGTGCTTGAGGAACGCCTCGAAGGCCTTCCTGGACTGCTGCTCATCGCGGCTGGAGCTGCGCTCGGTCGTTGCCGGGAAATAGGCCCGGGCCGGGTCGGAGACAAAGTAGCAGACCAGACCCACCCCCCATGATCGAGACAGGTCCAGGGCCAGTTCAAAGGCCTTGACCGAGGCCTCGGAAAAATCGATGGCGCACAGGATCGGGCCGTCAGGCCCCGGGGCATCCTGGGTCACGAACAGGAGGTCGCTGCGGGCATGGGCGGCAATCTTCTGGCTGTACCTGGCCTGGCGGTTCTCCCCGTACTTCTGGCCAATCAAGGTCACGTCGATCTCCCGGTCCTGAATGTAGTCCACGATTTCCCTGGCAGCATCCTCATAGCCGACCCGGGTCACGATGTCCCACTGGCAGTCGGACTCAAAATAGCTGTCCACGGACTGTCGAATCTCATCCAGAATGATCGATTTGAGCTCGGTTTCCACGTCGGGAAACCTTTTGCTCGCCCGGTCCGGGAGGTCGTAGGCCTGAATGGCGTGGAAAAAGGAGACCCTCCTGGACTGGAGCGTCCTGGCCAGCAGGGCCGCATATCTGATGACCACCGGGTCGATGTCGGTCAGATCCAGGCAGGCCAGAATGTGCCGGACCGGCTTCAAGAGTCTGTCTTCAGGCTGTGCTGTCGTGCCCATGGGATCATTCCTTGTCCTGTCTGTCCGAATCGGGCGGTGCTGCCTGCCCTGACCCGTCCCGGGACCGTTGCTGACTCAGCAGCTTCTGAATCAACTCCTGATAGGACTCCCGCTCAACGGCCCTGGCTCTGAGTTCTTCGGTTTCATACTCATTTTTCAGCCCCTTCCACAAGCTGTACCCCATGATGAGCAACAAGAGGGCAAAAGGCAACCCGGTGGTGATGGCGGCGGTCTGCAGGGCGCCCAGTCCGCCACCAAGGAGCAGGACCGCTGCCACGGCGCCTTCCATGGAGGCCCAGAAAATGCGCTGCACCACCGGCGAATTGAGCTTGCCTCCCGAGGTGAAGGCGTCCACGACCAGGGAACCCGAATCGGATGAGGTCACGAAAAAGCTGACCACGAGCATCATGGCCGCAAAATTGGTCAACGGGGCCAGGGGGAACTGCTCCAGGAGGACATAGATGGCCACGGCCACATTCTCCTTGACCGCCCCGGCAATGCTGCCCATGTTCTCCAGCTCGATGAACAGGGCTGAGCCCCCGAAAGCCGTGATCCAGAGAAAGGTCAGCAATGAAGGGATGATGAGCACACTGAGCACGAACTCGCGAACCGTGCGGCCTCTGGAGATTCTGGCGATGAACATGCCCACGAAGGGCGACCAGGAAATCCACCAGGCCCAGTAGAAGACCGTCCAGCTGTTCTGCCAGGTGGAGTCTTGATAGCTCTCGGTCCAGAAGCTGGTGTTGAAGAAATCCTCCAGATAGACCCCGATGTTCTGGGCAAAGGCGTCCATGACCATGACGCTGGGACCGGCAATGAGGAGAAACACGAGCAGGAGGGCCCCGAGGTTGAGGTTCATCTCGCTCAACCGCTTCACGCCTCGGTCCAGGCCGGAGACCACAGAGATGGTGGCCCCGAGGGTGATGATGGCCACGAGCAGGACCTGCATGCGGACCGAGTCCGGGATCCCGAAGAGGTAGTTCAATCCCGCGTTGACCTGCTGGACCCCAAAGCCGAGGGATGTGGCCAGGCCGAACAGGGTGGACAGGACCGCCAGGACGTCGATGACATCACCCCAGAAGCCGTGGACCCTCTTGCCGAGCAGGGGGTAGAAAATGGAGCGGACAGCCAGAGGCAGCTTGCGGTTGAAGGTGAAGAAGGCCAGGGCCATGCCCACCAGGGCGTACACCCCCCAGGGGTGCAGCCCCCAGTGAAGGAACGTCGTCTTCATGGCGATCCGGGCTGCATCTGCCGGATCACCGCTGCCGTAAGGCGGATCCATGAAGTGGTACAGAGGCTCGGCAACGCTCCAGAACAGGATCCCGATGCCCATCCCGGCACTGAAGAGCATGGCGAACCAGGACAGTCTGGAGAAGTCCGGGACCGCGTTCTTGCCGCCAAGGCGGATCGACCCGTAGCGGCTGAAGGCCAGGAAGACCATCAGAAACAGGTAGGTGTTGACGCACAGGACGAGAAACCACCCGAAGTTGTTCGAGATGAAGCCCTGAAGGGCTGAAAAGACCTCTTCCATGGGGTCGCCGATCACGAGCGTGACAGCGATGAACAGAATGCTGAGCCCGGCCGCAGGCCAGAAGACCGGCGGATAGATGTCGAAAAAGCGATGGGCCTTGTCCGGCTTGGGTGACGCTGAGTCAGTCATGAGGAGGATCCTGTGGCCGGCCTGTCTTGCGGGCCGAAGTCTTCCCTGGTCAACATGGCCGGCTTCAGACCGGCCCAAAGCCGGGCGCACACAAAAAAACCCGGCCTGGATAACCAGACCGGGCTACTCAATTCATCAGGGTCTCGTCAAGAGCTGGTGTCTGCAGCTCCGGATCAGCGATGTCAGGCCCTGCCCTCAAGCGGCATAGGCCTTCTCAAAGTTGGGGACCACCTGTTTTTTGCGGCTCATGACGCCGTCCAGCCAGACCCGGTCGCCCTGTGGCTTGGCTCCGAAGGCCTTTTCCACCACAGAGGGATCGTCTGAAACCAGGAGCATTTCCGAGCCTTCTTTCATGATGTCCGTGAGGAGCAGGAAGACGCTGTGGTAGCTGCCTTCGTTCTTCAGGCTGGCAATGTCCTTGGCCAGGTCTTCCTTGACCGAATCCAGGAGCGAGAGGTCGACCACTTCAAGCTGCCCGATGCCCACTTTGCTGCCGCTCATGTCAAAGTCCTTGTAGTCACGCTTGACAAGTTCCCTGACCGGGGTGCCTTCGATGGCCGATTTGACCTTGAACATCTCGATGCCCAGGTCGGGCAGGTCCGACAGTCCGGCAACCTTGGCCAGAGCCTCGGCTGCTTCCTTGTCCTTGTCGGTGCAGGTGGCGGACTTGAAAATGACCGTGTCGCTCAGGATGGCGCAGGTCATGATCCCGGCAATGTTCTTCGGAATCTCAACCCCATAGTAATCGTACATGTTCTTGACCACCGTGCAGCTGCACCCCACCGGCCAGGTCCAGACCCAGATCGGATTGGGCGTGGTCACATCCCCGACCTTGTGATGATCGACAATGCCGAGGAGCTCACCCTGGCCGAGGTTGTCCAGGCTCTGGGAGAGGTCCGAGTGGTCGACGAGAAAAATCTGCTTGCCGGTGGCATCAGTCACCACTTCGGGATAATCCAGCCCGAACTTGTCCAGAACGAACTTGCTCTCCGGGTTGATCTCTCCCTGGACTGCAGGCTTGGCCTCGACGCCCAGCTTGCTCTCCAGATCTGCAAGGGCAATGGCCGCACAGACAGAATCCGTATCCGGGCTTTTGTGTCCCACCACATAGGCTGCCATCTCTAACCTCCTCATTTTTTGAAGGAATTAATAGTCTTTCTGACCTGAACGAAAACATTGTGAGATTTAGCACAATATCACAGTGCTGCCAAGTCGTTCCCACCCCCAAATTTGCCTTGACCGCCAGCAGCCGGGCCCCAGTCATGCGTTGATCCTGTGCACAAAAACACAACTGCTTCAGGGCTCGTATGAAACTTGATCACAGGTGTTCAGATTTCAGGTGTCGGATTCAAGAAAAGGAAGTCAACATGCAGAAGTTTCTTCACCGGTCAAACCGGCCGGATTGGATGTCCTCACGTGAAGGGTCGAATTGTCTTGTCTCCCATCCACCTTCAACCCTCAACCTTCGACCTTCAG
>CAZNIP010000102.1:0-9525 GCA_964573115.1 uncultured Desulfohalobiaceae bacterium
GGCCGGAGCCATTCAGGGCTACCTGGTGTCCAAGGAGCATGTTGAAGAGTTCGACATCACCTCTCTGGACGACTTCAAGCGCCCGGAAGTGAAGAAGGCCTTTGACGCCAACGGCGACGGCAAGGCCGACCTCGTGGCCTGCCCTCCGGGCTGGGGCTGCGAGAAGAGGATTGCCGAGGACTTTGAGGCCTATGACCTGGCGGATCACATCAACCCGATCAAGGCCGGCTACTCCGCGAGCATGGCCGATGCCCTGGCCAGGTACAACGAAGGCCAGCCCATCTTCTTCTACACCTGGACCCCGAACTGGACCATCTACAAGCTCAAGCCAGGCGAGGACGTGATGTGGATCAACGTTCCTTTTGAGCGCGAAGGCGAGGAGACCGTGGCTGAAGGGGTGACCGGCGCGGTGACCGATCCCATCACCATGGGCTTTGTCCCCAACGACATCGCCGTGGCCGCCAACAAGGAGTTCCTGGAAGACAACCCCGCAGTGGAGCGGCTCTTTGCCCTGATGTCCGTGCCCCTGGCCGATATCGCCAAGCAGAACAACAGGATGTTCGGCGGCGAGGACAATCAGCGGGACATCGAGCGCCATGCCACTGAATGGATCGAGCTGAACCAGCAGAAATACGACATGTGGCTGGAAGCCGCCAAGGACGCGGCCAAGTAATCCTTACGGACACGAGACGTGCGGACAGGGACCGGCAAGCCTGAGAGCTCCTGTCCGCCGCTTCTGTCCCGTGCGACAAGCGGTTCATCGAACGCCCGGTCATCCCTGGCCGGGCGTTCTCATTGATGCACGATCTGGAGCCATGCCATGTTCAGCAGGCAGAGAGGGTTGAGACAGCTGCGGCCGTTGGCCTTGTGGACATATCTCCTGGCCTGGGTGCTGCTTTGGGCATGTCCAGGGACCAGTGCCAGGGCCGAGAGCACCCCGCTGGTCCGCATCGGCTGGACTGCCTGGGCCGATGCCGAAGCCGTGACCAAGATCGCCAAAAGGGTTTTGGAACGGGAGCTCAGCCTGGAGGTTCAGCTGGTCATGGCCGATATCGAAGTCCAGTACCAGGCTCTGGCCACAGGGGACATCGATGTCATGCTCATGTCCTGGCTGCCAGAGCTTCAGGCAGAGTATCTGGAACAATACGGCAACCGGATCATCAACCTCGGCCCCATTTACACTCGGGCCCGTTACGGCTGGGCTGTCCCAGACTATGTGCCCGAGGACAGGCTGGAGACGGTTGCGGACCTGCAGCGGCCCGACATCGCGGACAAACTTGGACGGATAGTCGTGGGCATCGAGCCCAGCGCCGGGCTGATGCGCTCCTCGAAGCGGGCCCTGAGAGCCTATGGCCTTTCGGACATGGGCTACAGGCTGCTGGACAACAGCGAGCGATCCATGACCTCGGCCCTGGGACGGGCCATCCAGAACCGGCAGTGGATCGTGGTCACAGCCTGGAACCCGCACTGGAAATGGGCCAGGTGGGACCTGCGATATCTTAAGGATCCCAAGGGAATCGTCTCAGGTCAGGCCAGGGTCCATGCCCTGGCCCGATCGGGGTTCGACACCACGGCCCCCAGAGGCGTTTTCGATTTTTTCGGCCGGCTCTTTCTCCCTCTGGACGAACTCCAGGAGGTGCTGCACCATGCCAGGCGAACCTCCTCCAGCGAGGCGGTTGAGGCCTACATCGCCGCCCATCCCGGTCGAGTTCGCTACTGGCTGACTGGAGAGATCGACGCCCGGGCAGACCAGCCCTGAGGCGACTGTGCTTTCTCTGACCTCAGTGCTGGCAGCGGCAGCGCCGAGAGGTCAAGGACACCTGTTTGGAGCGAAACGAGGCGCCAGTCCTGGCCTCTTCAGACCCGGTCATAGACCTGGGATGCGGCCTCCAGGGCTCCGGTCGAGACCGAGACCCCTTCAGAGGCCAGGGTCGTTTCCAGGGCCGCGAGAAACAGAAGCACGTTTCGCTGGCATGCTGCATGCCCCATGAGACCCACCCGCCAGACCTTTCCGGCAAAATCTCCCAGTCCACCTCCGATCTCGAGATCGTACCTCTTGAGCAGCGTGGAGCGAACCCTGGCATCGTCCGCCCCATCAGGGATCCAGACCGCATTGAGCATGGGCAGGCGTTCGGCCTCAGGAACGACCATGGACAACCCCATGGCCTCCAGTCCGGCCACCAGGGCCTTGTGGTTGGTGGCATGCCGGGCCCACCTGTCCTGGAGCCCCTCTTCGGCAATGATGCGCAGAGCCTCCCGCAGGCCGTAGATCATGTTGATCGGGGCGGTGTGGTGGTACTTGCGATCCGATCCCCAGTAGTTGCCGACCATGTTCATGTCCAGATACCAGCTGGAGACCGGCTGCTTCCTGTTCTGGATGACCTCCACGGCTTTTGGGCCGAAGGTCACCGGGGACAGGCCCGGGGGGCAGGAGAGGCACTTCTGGGTCCCGCTGTAGGCGGCGTCGATCCCGGTCTGGTCAACATTGACCTCCATCCCGCCCAGGGAGGTGACCATGTCCACCAGAAACAGGGCCTGCCTGTCCCTGGCCACGGCACTCAGGGCGTTCAGATCCGAGCAGGCCCCGGTGGAGGTTTCGGCATGGACCACGGCCAGGAGTTTGGGGTTTTTGTCCTGGAGGGCCTTTTGGGCTGCTTCAGGGTCCACGGCCCGGCCCCAGGGAGCGTCGATGCGGATGACCTCGGCTCCGAGCCTGGTGGCCAGATCGCACATCCGCAGGCCAAAGACGCCGTTGACGCAGATGGCTACCTGATCCCCGCATTCCACCAGATTGACGAAGGCGGCCTCCATGCCGGCCGAGCCGGTTCCAGAGACCGGAATGGTCATGGCATTGCCGGTCTGCATGAGGTGCCGCAACAGCTCCTGGGTTTCGTTCATGACGGCCAGAAAGGCTGGGTCCAGATGGCCAATGCAGGGTGCAGACATGGCCTGGAGGACCCGGGCCGGGACATCGCTTGGACCGGGGCCCATGAGAACACGTTTGCCAGGGTCAACGTCCCTGTAGCTGGACGGATCGAATGACATGACGACCTCCTGTGATGATGCGTCTGCAGGAGTCAGAAGAGCAGACGCAGATGCAGAGGACAGAAAACAGAGGACAGAGAACAGATGACAGAAGAGTAATGCAGCTGAAAAAATTCTCCTGGTGAATGGACCATAGACAGAGCCCTGACTGCTGTCAAATCAAAAGCCCCGGCATGCAAGGCATGCCGGGGCAATAAAGGCTTGAAGCATGCTTCATGCTTCAAGGCTATGCATCAGTTCTTGTCAAAGTACTCCTTGGTGATCCTGAAGATGACAGGGCTCAGGACCAGCAGGGCGATCAGGTTGGGGACGATCATCAATCCGTTCATCATGTCCGAGAAGGTCCAGACAAAGTCGAGCTTGACCACGGCACCGATGAAGATGACCACGACGTAGAGGAGACGATACGGGGTGACGCCCTTGAGCCCGAAGAGGTACTCAAAGCTGACCTGGCCGTAGTAGCACCAGGCCAGCATGGTGGAAAAGGCGAAGATGATCAGGCCGAAGCCGACCACGAAGTCGCCCAGTCCGGGCATGCCCAGGTTGAAGGCCATCTGGGACAGCTCGGCCCCGGTCTCGCCGCTCTGCCAGGCCCCGGTCATGATGATGAGCAGAGCGGTCAGGGTGCAGACCACGATGGTGTCGATGAAAGGGCTCAGACCGGCCACGATGCCCTGGCGGACAGGGTCCTGGGTCCGGGTCGCGGCATGGGCGATGGGCGCGCTGCCCAGGCCGGCCTCATTGGAGAACACGCCCCGGGCCACACCAAAGCGCATGGCCTGGGCCACGGCTGAACCGGCGAACCCGCCTGCGGCCGCCGTGCCGGTGAAGGCGTCGGAGAAGATGAGGCTGAAGGCCATGCCCAGCTTGTCGATGTTGGTGAAGATGATGATCAGGGCACCGGCCACATAGACGATGGCCATGAAGGGGACCAGCTTTTCCGTCACCTGGGCGATCCGCTTGATGCCGCCGATGACCACGGCAAAGGTCAGACCGGCCAGGACCAGCCCTGAGACCCAGTAGGGGATGGAAAAGGCCCGTTCAACAGCCCGGGCCACGGAGTTGGACTGGACCATGTTCCCGATCCCGAAGGCAGCCACAGCTGCGAACAGGGCAAAGAAAAAGCCCAGCCACTTCCAGTTCTGCCCCATGCCGTTCTTGATATAGTACATGGGCCCGCCGACAAAGGAGCCGTCGGGCATGGTCTCGCGATAGCGGACCGCAAGCACGGCCTCTCCATACTTGGTGGCCATGCCGAACAGGGCGGTGACCCACATCCAGAACACGGCCCCTGGCCCGCCGAGAAAGATGGCCGTGGCCACACCGGCGATGTTTCCAGTGCCAATGGTGGCTGAAAGAGCGGTCATCAGGGCCTGAAACGGGGTGATCTCCCCTTCGCCCTTCTGCTCGGCTTTCTTGCGGCCCTGCATGAGCAGCTTGAAGGCATACCCGAGCTTGGTCACAGACCTCCATTTCATGCCAAAGGTCAGGTAAATGCCTGTGCCCACGAGCAAAATCAGCATATACGGACCCCACACGAATCCGCTGATCGAGCCAATGATGCCAAGTAAAGCGTCCATTTCCTCCTCCTTGTTTGCGGTTGTCAAAAAGGTTTCCGAAAGAACGACTGCCGATGTGGTCAGGAATGCGCAGCCTCCGGCGATCGTCATGCCGGGCAAGGTGAGTCCGGCATGGACCGGCCGCAGGATGGATCAGAGATAGGTCCGGGGAACCCGGGCCATGATGGAGGCCACGGTTTCGTAGTTGATGGTCCAGCAGAGTCCGGCGACGTCCTCGACAGGGAGGCGCTCCTCACCCTGGCTGCCATAGATGACGACTTCATCCCCGGGCTGGACCCCGGCGATGTGACCAACATCCAGCATGGTCTGATCCATGCAGACCCGTCCGGCTATGGGAGCACGCTGCCCCCGGACGAGCATGTCTCCGCGGGATGAGAGGACTCTGGGAAAGCCGTCTGCATATCCCACTGGAATCGTGGCAATCGTGGTTGCTCCCTGGGTTGTGAAGGTAGAGCCATAACTGATTTTAAAACCAGATGCAACGTCCTTGAGCTGAGCAATCCTTGATTTCAGGCTCAGAACAGGTTTGAGCCTCACCCGGTCCACGTCGACCTCAGGTGACGGGTACAGGCCGTAGAGCATCAGTCCGGGTCTGACCATGTCCAGATGGGCCTCCGGGAGATCGATCACGGCTGCGCTGTTGGCCGCATGCCGGATGGCAAGCTCCACTCCTCTGTCCTTCAGGGTCTGGAGCAGGCCCAGGAAACAGGCCAGCTGTCCTCGAACATGGGTCTTGTCACCGCTGTCGGCCTGGGCAAAGTGGGTGTAAATGCCTTCAAAGCAGAGGTTGCTCAGGGACAGGATCGATGTGATCTCGTCGAGCACGGCCGGCCTGAATGGCTCGGATGAATCGGCGTCAGGCACGGCCACCAGTCCAAGCCTGCCCATGCCGGTGTCGATCTTCAGATGGACGGTGAGGGTGGTTCCCAGCTGGCTGGCAGCCCTGGACAGGGCCCGGGCGTACACCTGATCAAAGACGGTCTGGATCAGGTCATGCTCAGCCAGGAGAGGGACGTCTTCCGGCGCGGTGAAGCCAAAGATCAGGATCGGTTCGGTCAGCCCAGCCCGGCGCAGGGCCAAGGCCTCCTCAAGACGGGCCACAGCCAGCCTGTCAGCCCCATTGTCCAGGGCGGTCCGGGCGGTCTGGACCGCCCCGTGCCCATAGCCGTCTGCCTTGACCACAGCCATGAACTGCGTGTCCTGGCCCAGACAGCCAGCGACTTCCCGGCAGTTGTGAGCCAGGGCGGAAAGGTCGATTTCAGCCCACAAGGGGGGGGTGCTGTTCATCATAGCAAACCGGGTGGTGTGGTTCTTGAAAACAAAAAAAGGCTGAAGCTCCGGTCAGCTCCAGCCTTTGTGGGTTCAGAGCACTTCTTCAGGAAGCTTGCAGACGTCCTGAAGCCCGAAGGCCTCGCCCACCGGGGTGCAGGTCAGAGTTCCGTTGTAGGTGTTCAAGCCGCGGCAGAGGACATGGTTGTCTTTGCAGGCCTGTTCCACGCCCTTTCCAGCCAGCTGCAGCCCGAACTTGATGGTCGCGTGGTTGAGGGCAAAGGTCGATGTCCTGGCAAAGGCCCCAGGCATATTGGCCACGCAGTAGTGGACGACGTCGTCGATGACATAAATGGGGTCGCTGTGAGTCGTGGGTTTGGAGGTCTCAAAACATCCCCCCTGATCGATGGCCACATCCACGAGCAAGGCCCCGGCCTTCATCATCTTCAGGTGGTCCCTGGTGACCAGCTTCGGGGCTTTGGCCCCTGGAACCAGAACTGCGCCGATGACGATGTCCGACTGCTGCAGAGCGGCTTCCAGGTTGTGGCTGTTGCTGAACTGGGTGAAGACATTGACCGGCAGGATGTTTTCCAGGTGCTCCAGAGTGCCCACGTTGATGTCCAGGATGGTCACCTTGCAGCCGAATCCTGACGCGGTCTTGGCTGCATTGCTGCCGACAACGCCGCCGCCGAGGATCAGGACATTGGCCGGGAGCACACCTGGCACCCCAGTGGGCAGGAGCCCGCGGCCTCCAAAGGGTTTGCCCATGTAGAAGGCGCCCATGAGCGGAGCCATCCTTCCGGCCACTTCACTCATCGGCTTGAGCAGGGGCAGACTGCCGTTGTCTTCCTGAACCGTCTCATAGGCCATGGCGATGATTTCCCGCTCCAGGCAGGCCTTGGTCAGCTTCTCGTCAGCGGCCAGATGGAAGTAGGTGTACAGGATCTGGCCCGGGCGCATGAGGGTGTATTCGTCAGGCAGGGGCTCTTTGACCTTGACGATCATTTCAGCGGCGTCCCAGACCTCCTGGGCGTTGTCGATGAGGTGGGCGCCGACCTCCGAGTACTCCGAGTCCCCGATGCCTGATCCGACTCCAGCGCCTTTCTGGATCAGCACGGTGTGCCCGGCCTCGATATAGGCTCTGGCAGCGGCAGGCGTCAGGCCGACCCGAAACTCGTTATTCTTGATTTCGGTGGGACATCCAATCTTCATCTCTTTTCTCCTTTGTGTTGGTGAAAACCGCGTGCAGACAGGCGGTCAGGCTCTACGCCTTGACCTGGATATTGACATGGAGCTCGTCTCCCAGCGCACGCACTTCCCTCTTGAACTCCTCCATGGACAGCGTTTCCGGGAACTCGACATCCAGGTCCACAGTGTACAGAGCGGTCCCGCTCTGGGGGACATGGGAACGTCTGGAGTTCAGATGGAGGATGTTCACGGAACTGTCGGCAAGGTAGCGACTGACCCGGTAGACGATCCCGGTCTGGTCGATGCCTTCAATGTGCATGGTGGCTCGGGGCAGGTCGGGCTGCTCCTTACGGGGGGACTGCTGGAGGGGTCGGTAAAAGGCGGTGATGGACTTTTCCCGTTCCAGCCTCCTGAGGTCGTTCAGGAGCTTCTGTTCAAGATCTGGATCCTGGGAGGAGAAGAGGAAGATGACTGCAAATTCGTCGGAGAGCCTGGTCATGTTGGCGTCTTCGAGATTGCATTCGTGTTCATAGATGATCTCAGTCACGTCTGCGACAATCCCAACCCGATCCTGACCAAAAGCGGTCATGATGTAGCGTTGTCTCATACTCTTCCTCCCATGGGTTGCGGAGTCATGTGTTAGAGAAACAACAAGATCAAAGTCCTGTAGGGGCTTACTCCAATGACTTCAGACTGTCAAATTCTCCCCTGCAGATAGAGGGAATGGGCCTTGTACGAACTGCGCACAAAAGGTCCGCTGGCCACCTCCCGGAAACCGGTCTCCAGGGCGATGGTCCGCCAGGCTTCGAATTCTTCCGGCCTGAGGTAGCGCTGAACCGGAAGATGATTCCGGGTCGGCTGAAGGTACTGCCCCAGGGTCAGAATCCGGCAGCCGGACTGGACGCAGTCCTTGAGGGTCTGACGGACTTCCTGCCCGGTTTCCCCCAGCCCGAGCATGAGCCCCGTCTTGGTCGGAATGTCCGGGGAGAGCTCGTGAGCCTTGTGCAGGAGCTCGAGGGAACGCTGATAGCCGGCCCCGGGCCGGGCCCGGGCATAGAGTCGGGGGACGGTCTCCAGGTTGTGGTTGAAAACCTCAGGCCGAGCCTGAAGCACGAGCTTGAGGCTGTCCAAGCTGCCCTGAAAATCGGGAACAAGGATTTCGATTTTGGTTTCCGGGTTCAGGGCCCGGATCTGGGCCATGGTCTCGGAAAAGATGGATGCCCCTCCATCGGGCAGATCGTCCCTGGTGACAGAGGTGATCACGGCATAGCGGAGTCCCAGGGCTTTGACGGCTCGGGCGACCTTTCGGGGTTCGTCAGGGTCCAGAGGACCGGAAGGGTCGTGCTGCACGGCACAGAATCGACAGTCCCTGGTGCAGGAAGGGCCCATGATCAGGAAGGTCGCTGTCTGATTGGCGAAGCACTCCCACTGATTCGGGCATTTGGCTTCCTGGCAGACGGTGTGCAGACCCTGTTCACTGATCAGGGTGCTCACTTTTCCGAAGGCCGGCGAGTTGGGGAGGCTCCTCTTCAGCCAGCTTGGCTTGTGAACCAGAGGCTTGGGGCGTGTCGTTTGACTCATGAATGTCTCCGAATGCTGGCAGGATGTCCTGCAGGGGCGCTGGGACCAGTCGTCTGTGAAAGAAGTCCTGAAAGTGAGCCTTGAGACGCTGCCGGACCTGGTCTGGACTGACCGTTCTCCGGGCTTGCCGGGTCAGGGAGGTCATGGCCACGCCGTTGAGCCCGCAGGGGTTGATCCAGGTGAACGGGGTCAGGTCCAGATCCACGTTCAGGGCCAGGCCGTGAAAAGTGATCCCCCGGCGCAGGGCCAGACCGAGACTGCCCAGCTTGGTCGATCCCACCCAGACGCCCCGTCCGGACAGACTCCGTTCGGCCTGAACCCCGAAATCAGCTGCAGTGCGGACCATGATCTCCTCCAGCCCGAAAACGAGCTCGGTCATCCCGATTCCGGCCTTCCTGAGGTCGATGATCGGGTAGAGGATGATCTGGCCTGGACCGTGGTAGGTGATGTCGCCGCCGCGTTCGATGCGCACGACCTCGATGGACCGCTCATCCAGGAAGGCCGAACCGACCAGGAGGTTGTCCAGGCTGCCGCTTCGCCCCACGGTGAAGACCGGGGGGTGTTCCAGGATGAGCAGGAGGTCTCTGGCGGTGTCTCCCGCCTTACGGCGGTCCACGAGCACCCTCTGGAGCTCCAGGGCCGCCTGGTAGCCCATGATCTGAAATTCCAGGAGCAGGCAGTCCCCGGGCGGACGCTCAGGGGGTGTCCGGGACGAATCGGTATTCTTCATGCCCTGAAGGCTGACCTCACAAGCTCAGCTCGTATTCAAAAGAGGAGAATTCAGGAGCCAGAAGCCAGAATTCAGCCCTGATCAAACTGGCCGGTCGACTTTTTCCCCGGCACCTCGGGCATCTTTTCTCCC
>CAZNIP010000103.1:0-9403 GCA_964573115.1 uncultured Desulfohalobiaceae bacterium
GGTTTATTGCCAACATTCAAAGCCCCCAGGAGCGTTGTTATGGCCAGAATCGCCAAGTTTGTCAGAAATGAAAGTGAGAGCATAGGGACAGGCTAAATATTGCTCTCTCGCCCATGAATGTGAGCGATTGTTTTGAAAAAGACGGACAACTCTCACCTCTATTGGGGGGACATGATGCACATCGTGTTACAGATCCAGAATGTTGACCTGGAAGAACCAGGTGAAGGGGAATTCGTCAAGCACTCAAAGGAGGCCAGGACACATAAATTGGTACGAGCTGTATAACGCATAAAACGTGCCAGACATTTGGGAAAGAGCAAAGGGACGGGTTGAACATTGACAATGGCCAGGATGGTCTCGAATGTCTGCGCACGTGAAGAGCCAGGCCATCGCATGGCGGTCCGGGAGCGCTGCAGTGCAGTCCCGCATCAAAGCTCAACCGCGCATGATCGTCTGGTACAAAACGTAATATTTGTTGATATTGCTCACATACCGCACCGTTTCCTGCCCAATGATCCGCAAGGCGGCAAGCTCTACATTGCGGAACCATTTGTCCTTGTTGAGCCCCATCTCTTCTGCCATCCGACGCACTTTTCGAATCTTGGCCGGCCCGGCATTGTACGCGGCCAGCGCAAACCTGATCCTGTCCCGCGGACGGAGGGCCGTATCCGAGTAATAGCGGTCGATGAGAAAACGGAGATATTTGACGCCGGCGTGGACGTTGTTTGTGAGGGTGTCCACGTCGGGGATATCGATTTTCGGATCTTGGGCGGTGGAGGGGAGCACCTGCATCAATCCCACGGCCCCGGCAGCGCTTTGGGCGTCGTGCTCGAGCCCGGATTCCTGAAAGGCCATTGCGAGAATCAACAGCCAGTCGAAATTGTATTTGTCCGCGTATTTCTGGATGACGGACTTGTACTCTTTGACCTTGTTCCACTGGTCGATCTCGATGGGGTTTTTCAGTTTTTCAGCACTGCTATAATAGCGGTTGAAATAGATGTTGCCGAGCAGGGTCCCTTTTTTATGGTTCTGCAGGTAGGAATTCAGGCTCTTTTTCAGCTTGGGGTTGTTCTGGCGCACCATCCAGGCGATTTGCGCTCCCTCGCGCAGGACAAGGTCGTCGTGGATGCGTATGTCGGGCAGCACCTTTGACCAGGCCCGGGCGATATGGCTGTCAGCAACGGTTCTATCGAGCGCCCCGCTGTTGACCATCTCCAGGATGCTCTCGGTTTCCAGGTTTTCACTCAAGGTGGTGATGGCGAGCGGCTTGCGCCCGTTTTCTCTGAGTCTGCCGTTGAGTTGCTGGAGGCTTTGAAAATAACTGCTGCTTTGGCGGACGTAGACTTTTTTGCCGCTCAGTCCGGCCAGATCCTCGAGCTCCGGGGTGGAGGAATGGGTGACCAGGACCTCGTTGATGTCGGTGAGGTAGGGGGTGGTGAAGTCGACCTTGCGGCTGCGTTCCGGAGTGATGCTTAACCCTGCAGCGGCGATATCGCCGGAACCTTTGCGGAGTTTGGGGATCAGTTCATCCCGGGCCACGGGAATGAATTCCAGGACGATCTTCAGATCCCGGTTGTCGAATTTTGTGTTCAGGAAGTCCTGGTAGCCTTTGAGCAGGGCGTATTCAAAGCCGACAAGGTGCCCCTCGGCAATGAAGAAGTTGGTGCGGTTCACCGTGGTCAAGACGCGGATATAACGTCTGTCGATGAGGCCGGGCAAATCGTCCGTGTAGGTTTCCTGTGCGTGGGCATCGAGTGGCAGTGCTGCACTGGTGTTCTGGACTGTCTGTTGAGGCGGTGCAGTTTTTTTAGCGTTCTCCTGTACGTGGGCATCGAGTCGCAGTGCGGCACTGGCGTTCTCGACTTTTTTTCGGGAAGGTGCAGTTTTTTTAGCGTCCTCTGTGCCCAAAACATACATCAGGCCGCCGAGGAGCAAGGCGACAAGTACAACCCAAAACGCTTTCGTGGTATGAATTTTACCTGGTTTCATGGTTGGCTGATAGCGTATTCTGCGGATAGAGTCAAAAGAAGGTGGAAGTTTTCCTGTTTGAGGCCACGGACGGCCTCTTTGGGGCTATCTCTCGACATCATCTCCTTCGGAGTCTTCAGGCTCAGCATGCTGTTACGATCCTTTCAACGTCTATCATTTTCCGCATGAAAACATACCTTTATTCAACTGTGTCCAGGACCATTCTTGAGACGCAGCTCCTTGACCCAGCAGTAGAGCACGGGGACGACAAACACGGTCAGGATGGCGAAGATCATGCCCCCGAAGGAGGGGATGGCCATGGGGACCATGATGTCCGAGCCCCGGCCGGTTGAGGTCAGGATGGGCAGCAGGGCCAGGATGGTCGTGGCCGAGGTCATCAGGGCCGGCCGGATGCGCCGGGTGGCCCCATGGATGAGAGCGAAGGGACAGGCTAAATATTGACACTACGGGAGGACATGGGATGTCGAGACGTCTGGGAATTTTCATGCTCATCTGGATGCTTGTTGTATTGCCCCTGCTTGGAGGATGTGCAGGGAAAAATGGCATGGGCAAGAAGCAGACAGCCGGCACGGCCATTGGTACGTTGGCAGGGGGCATTGCCGGGAGCTTTTTTGGATCGGGCAGAGGCAGGGTGGCGGCCATTGCCGCAGGGGCCCTGGCTGGTGCCGCCCTGGGAAACTACATCGGGTCGGTCCTGGACGAAAGAGATCGGCAAGCCGTGGCTGCGGAGACAGTCAACACATTGTCGACGGCAAAAGACGGCCAGACGAGCACATGGTCCAACCCTGAAAGTGGTGCGTCAGCCAACATCACTGTAGACAAGACCGAAACCGTACAACGCAAAGTGCCCATCGTCAGAGAAAAATACGTGGCCAGCCCGGGTGAGTTGGTGCTCATCAACACCAGGCACGAGGCCCTCAAGACCTCAAATGTTCGCTGCGGTCCCGGAACGAATTACAAGGCAGTCAACATGCTCAAAAAGGGAGAGGTTGTCATGGTGGTGGGCCAGGTCAAAGACCGGAACTGGTACATGGTGGGTCGTGAAGGAAGATCCATCGGCTATGTCTACACGAGTCTGCTGCACGAGGTGCAAGCCGCGGGAACTGATTTTGGGCAAGAGCACGAAGAAACAGTGGCGGCTTCAGAAACAAAAGATGCATCCCAAAAGGAAGCTTCACCTCCTGTCTCTAGTGCTGAACAGAGTGTGCTGCGCACAGAGGCCCTTGACCTCGACGACATCGAGGCTTCAATGAACCTGGAAGAACAGGGTCTGGTGGCCGAGGAAGTCGTGGCCGAAACTGAAGTCCGCACATTGACCGTGGAAGTGGAGAACAAAGAAGGGCAGACCGAGACAAACACCTTCCGGGCCAGCAAGGGTGGCGATGGGGCCTGGGAGGTCATCTGACCCGCAAAAAGGCAACCAAAGACAAAAGGCCCGGCAGACAAATGTCCGCCGGGCCTTTTGCATGGTTCATCTGTTCAGGGTTATGGCCGCGGACATGAGCTGGCCCATGTCCTCTGTCACTTCGACCACACTCTTTCCGCCGGTGATGAGCCGGATCTTCCGGTCAGCCTCCAACGGGCTGATCTTCATGGACCCCATGTCCTCCAGCACGTTGGAAACCTTGTTCCAGTAGTTTTTGTGCTTCTCCCACACAGCAAAGCTCTTGGTACCCTGTTTGGGCCTGTTCTTGTCCAGCAGGGGCATGAGCTTGCCCTTGGCGTCTTTGGCGGTGCCCCGGGCAATTTCCACATACTTCTCCACCCTGCCGAACTCAGGGTTGTCCCTCAGGTCCCAGGCCTTGGACTGTGACACGTCTCCAGACTGCTGGGCCCAGCCCTTGTCCGCCTGGAGCACGCCGTTCTTTTCCAGCACCTTCAAGTCTGCGTAGGCCTCGTGGTGCTTGGAGGTGGTCACTGACTCAAAGGAGCGGGAGGAGCTTTGACCGGTTTCTGCAGCATAAGCCCTGTTCCAGTGCTCCTGGGCTTCGGCCTGCCAGGTAACCACAGGCACGGGCTCACCTTTCTTGGTCAGCCAGGGTTGAAATGTACCTTTGTCATCAAACCAGGGTTTTTCCTTGAGCGCGATATCGTAGTCCATGTTCACGCTCCTGCCGCTGGCCCTGTTGCGGATGGGCACCATCTCCTGAGTCTTCCAACCTTCTTCCCACATGGCTTTCCTGAAGCGTTTCTCCACTCGTGTGTGGACCCGGTCCATGGAGTTGCAGTATCGCTTGACAATCTGGCCATTCTTGGGGTTGCGCTGCAGGTTCTTCATCATGATTTTGGCCTGGGGCGAGGCATGCACTTTGGCGGCCCGGTCATCCAGCTCCCGGAGCAGCTTTTTGATCTCCTTAGGAGGAGCCTTGGCCTTGCGGGCCTTTTGCAGCTTCTGGAAGGTTTTCTTGTAGGAGGTCACCCGGGTCCGGCCATCAGCGACCCTGGCCCGGAAGGCTTTGACCTCCTGATCGGTGAGGGGGCGGTTGAACCCGTCACCGGTTCGGCCTTTCCGCTTCTTGCTGATCAGAGCTGAGGCGGATGTGTCCCCGGTTCCTGGTTTCCCTGACTTGGAGGCCTTGCCCAGCTTGCCAGGTGATTTTGGGGCAGTGGCAAACCGGTTGGAGATCCGGCCCACCGCGAACTGGGTGCCTTTGTCGATGGCCACCGCCTTGGTCATCTTCCAGGTGGCCCCTGCCAGAGCGTCAAAGATATCGCCGTCCTTGCCCGATTCCTCAAATCCGCGATAGAAGTCCACAGCCATAGAGGTGGCGTCATTGTAGGAACCGGCCACTCGAAGAAAGGCCTCCTTCACCCCGTCCTCCTCGTAGCCCCGGAAGGCCGTGGCCACAGTGCCGGTGACCTTGTTGTACGATTCGGCCACCCGCAGCACGGACTCTTTGACCCCGCCCTCCGCATAGCCAGTGGCCCCTTTATAGGCCACGTACACGGACTGGCCGCCGAGCATTGAGGTATACTCCATGGCCTGGTCAGCCCGTTTCTTGACTGAAACAGCTGTCTGAAGCCCGGCGTCGGCCCAGGCAGCATCGACCTCAGCCTTGTTCCGCTCTGCCTCCCAGTAGTTTTCAGCCATGGAGTAGAGCTTGCCGACAACACGTCTGGCCCTTTCGGCATCGAGGTTGGCCATGAGTTCGGGTCCAAGATGTGTGTCTGCCGCATTGCGGATCTTTCGAGCCTCCTCTTCGGGCATACGTTCGGCCAGCTTGTAGGCATTGTCCACGGCTTTGGAGACCGTCTCCATCTTCCGCTGGTCCTGAGCTATTTTCTGGATGAAACGGGACTTGGCGTAGTCGTCAAAAGGGGAACGGCTGTGCACCAGCTTGCCGGTCTTTAATGAGGCGATGCGGTCTCGCTCGGACTGGAGGTTGGATTCACCCTGGAGTATACGCTGCTGCAGGGCATGCCGGCGGGCCGGGTCCTTTTCCCTGGCCAGCTCTGACCGATCTTTTTTCAGGTGCCTGGAGATGATGGCGATATTTCCCTCGTGAAAGGCCACGGCTTCACGGTCGAGCTCTTGCCGCTCTTCCAGCTCCTTGTCGTCCACCATGTGCAGGGGGACATCACCTTTTGATGCGTCATCGGCATTCAGGTTTCCGGTCTCTTTCACCGTCTGACCCTTGTCCTGGTCCTTCTGGCTTCTGGAAGTGTTCGCAATCCCGCCGTGCTCGTTGAGCAGGGCCTGCAGCCGGTCCAGATCAGTTTGAGCATCCTTCCCCCATTCCCCGGTTTTGAGCCACTCCATGGATGCGGAAAGAAAGGCCGGGCGCATTCTGTAGTGAAGCCGAATATCGCTGAGGGTATCCATGGTGAATGATTTGGAAAGCGAGTCACCCACAGAATCAGCAAGCCTTTGGATGTCTTCTTTGGCCGAACCCGAGGGCGCCTGGTTCATTGCGGCCTGTCTGCGCTTTTCAGCCAGCGCAGCCAGCTTTTTTTTGGTTTCCCTTTCGTAAAGCTCAAGGGAAGCGCCTGGGAAAACCGGCAGGACATCTCCTGTTTGACGCTGGGCAACGATGGTCCAGGAGTCTCCGTCATCCTCTTCGACATGCAGCCTGAAGGAGTCTTTGGCGAAACCTTCAATCATGTTGAACTTCTCAATGGGCAAGAGATTTAAATACCTCTCAGGAGTTTCTTCTTCAGGGTCGTCAAGAAAAATGCCCCGAAAGCGAGGAGTCTCCCCTTGGGCGGCCACGTTATAAACCGTGAAGATGCAGGGTTCCTTTTTGACCGAGGTGAGACCGAACACCCCGTCGGAGTATTTAGTATACCCAACCCAGACGCCTTCAGGTCCTTGAGCTGGGTTCAGAAGCGAGCGCACGTAATCTTTCGAGCGACGATAGCCCTTTTGGGCCTCCGCCATCTGTGCTGCAGCATCTGGTGGATCGCCCAGATCGGCGATCTTTTTGGCCACTCTGTCCAGCCGATTCTGCAGAGAGTAGAGCAGGGACCGATGGCGCGAAGCCAGGCTCAGGAATTGGCGGGTCAGAGGTTCGTCATTGAGTTCCGCGGCCCAGCCGGCCTCGATCATGGCTTGCTCCAGAACCCCGGATGTTCGGTTGATGGCAGTGCGTAACCCCAGAAATTCACCCAGCAGAGGATTGAGCGCGTTCAGGTAGTCCACGCATTCTCTGCTGGGAAAGCCTCGCATCGCTGTCCACTTTTTGCGGAAGAGCTCTTCCTGCTCTGCAGACATTCGGCCGTAGAGCATGTGTGCGGCCTGCTGGGCAGCAGCAACGGCCCCGTCCCACTGCTTCTGGGTGATGGTCTCTATGTCCACAAAGGGCGACGGCCTCATGGGTGGCACGGAGAGGCGCACCTTTGCCATCTCCTGCAAACGTTGCCGGGCGGCAGTGGATTGGTCCTCCTGCCATGCATCAGCGCGATTGAGGCCAGCCAAAAAATCGAGCACGAAGCCTGGGATTTCTTCAACAGTGCCTGCAGGGACCACAATGTTCACGTTGTAGCTTTCCCCCTGGCCAGGGGGAAAAAAGACGAAAACCCTCTTCTTCTTGCCTTGGTAGGTCAAATATGGGCTTTGATCCACTCCCAGGACCCGCGCCTGGGCTGCTGTGCGCAGAGCCGTTCCGGTGTAACCCGGCTTAGCTTCATACTCCTTCTTCAACCGTTCAAGAACAGCCTGGGATGCGGATAAGTCGGAGACCTGTTCCTCGACGGTAGACACAGTGACCACCGCGAGCAGCCCGTCGAACTTTGCTGCAAAGGTGGTCAACGGTTGCCCCTGGTCTTCCTTTTGCGGCAGACGAAACCAGCCGGGAGGAACCTCAAAGACAAGTTCGCGCCATTCAGCCAGCTCGCCGCCAACCGGCACAGCCTTGCCTGCAGAGGCTGGAGCGGCCATCAGGCTCAAAAAAAATAGGATCACAGCACAGGAAAGACTGGAAATTCGTCTCATGATCGCTCCCGTCCAATGTGTTCGAGTGATGGCAGGGCTCAGTCGTCTCCGTCGCTAGAACCGCCATCATCATCCAGACCATGATCGCTAGATGGACTGTGTAAGTATGCCTCTTCCCGGGTTATTCCTCTTGCTCTTCGCCGTCTCTTCTTTGCGCTTGATTTCATGACCAGGGCGACAAAAGCCAACATGATGAGCAGACCAATAATGTGTTCAGGGTTCACTGGGGCCTCCATGATTGCTGATGAGAATGTGATGATCGCGCAACGATTGCACAATAGCCTCGAAACCGGGAAGCTGGTTGATCATGATCCTCAGCCGACATTCCATACCTCTGTCTTTTTATATAGGGTGCAAGCACAACGTTCAGAGGTATCGGTCAAGGTCAGACCCAGACCAGTGGCGGAGAAGGAATCACAAAAAGGCATGAGCACCGAACCCAACCGGGATGAAGTGCTTTTTTCATAATAATGCCAGGAAGTCATGCGGGACCGCGGCAGGAGTCGATGTCCGGACCAGGTCCGTACTTGCAGTCCCTCAGGTAGCATGTGGTAGGCAAGAAGAGAGTATTTCAAGCCGATGATCTGCAGGGCCACTCCAGTGGCGGCTAAGAGACCAAAGGCGAGGTAGGGCCATATCCAGTCCCCCTTGAGCGGTGACAAAACGGCCTCCGGAATGTGCACGTCGACGGCAAAGGGCAATGCCACAAACAATGAACAAAATTCCACAACAAAGCAGGGAGAATGCGCCAAACCTGAGAATGATTCCCACACTTGGTCTGGGACTTATCACGTGATGTTATATGTCAGTGTTACCTACAAGAATTAAATTTATTTCTTCAGTTGGTTATCTTATTGTCAAGAATCATGCAAGTGATTCGCCGCGGATCAGGCGCGAGGCCGGAGTAAACGTAGTTTGCTGTAGGCCGAGTCTGCTGCATCCGCTGGTTGTGAGGCGCTTCGCGCCGATCTTCCAGCGGGTGGAATCCGCGGCGAGTGTTGCCGGGCGCGAAGCGTCCGGCAACAAAGCACTTCCCCCCCCAAGTCCTCTTCATGGTCTCTGCCGGGACCATGAGGTTCCATCCCTTGACCCATTGGCAATCCCGACGTCGTGCACGCTCCAGATAGTGGGGCTGCTTCGGGCGGAGCTTGCGCAACGGTTCTTTGTCTGCCTTTTTTGACAATTGTCACGTGACGATTTACATGCCGGCAATCATCAAGTCATTTGCGAATAAGGACACTGAGCAGCTTTTTACCATGAGGAGCTAGCATATGTACGTCCAATTCTGTAAAACGACATATTTCGCCAACGCATCCAGGCGAGATGCTTCGAGAGGACTTCATGCCTGATTATGGCTTGACCACTGCTTCACTGGCCAGAGCCTTGGGGGTCTCCAGGCAATCAGTCAATGAGCTGCTCCGGGAAAGGCGATCCATTTCCCCAATCATGGCTTTGCGGCTGTCCCGTTTGTTCGGAAACTCGCCTGAGTTCTGGCTCAATGCTCTGCATGAAAGAGACCTCTGGGAGTCTGAACAGCGCCATCGCGAGGAGTTGAGCCGGATTCATCCGTTGAATGCAGCCTGATCACAGTCCGAGGCCGCCCACATTGTCCCCTGGGTCGAGTCCCACGAAGACCAGGCTTGGTGTGACAATCGAAAAATGATCACCCGTGGCAAACCCATTGTGATCATTCCTCTGGAGTCATTTCTGGGGAGTCCTGAAGCCAGGCTAAAGTCCGGGATGACAGAACAGGGATGGGGTCATAGGCGCGTCCCTGGCCTCGTTGAGACAGCATTGACTGGAGGCAAGCATGGCCCGTTCAGAGAGCATGGGGACGGGTTGAAAATTGACACTGGCCTCTACAGCCTCGACTCCGAGCTCATCCAGAGGTTTCTTGAGATCATGGGACGCCAAGATCGCCAAGGCAGACGCCTTCATCAAGGGGGTCAAGAAAAGCCTCAAAAACCCCAGGTCATCGCTGAC
>CAZNIP010000104.1:0-9338 GCA_964573115.1 uncultured Desulfohalobiaceae bacterium
GGCAAAACCCCGGCTCGGGGGTTTGCCCGCAAAAAACTCTTCCTCCTCCCTCTGAGCTCTGCGGGCTCTGCGCCTCGAGCGAGTCCGCGAGCGGGCGAGAGATATCTCTTTTCTGTGTGCTTCTGCTTCGAGCCGGCCCCCACTGTCCTACGTGTGGGTAAAGACCAGGCCAGAGGCCGGGCTGACATCTGGGATGGGCCTGATCTCGACTATCGCTGACAGCCCGTCCTTGACTTCGGCGATGCGCATTTCCTGGCGGTGAAAGATGCCAGCGGCCAGGGCGGCCTCGGCCTGGGTCCGGGTGAAGACCTCCATGAAGTGATCGACCGTGCCGGCCCCGCTGGAGGCGATGACCGGGATGGACACGGCCTGGCTCACGGCCGCGATGAGCTCCAGGTCGAAGCCGGCGCCGGTTCCGTCGCGGTCGATGGAGTTGAGCAGGATCTCCCCGGCCCCCAGCTCTTCGCAGACCATGGCCAGGGTGACCGCATCGAGCTCCCTGCCTTCCCGCCCCCCCCTGATGGTGCACTGAAACCAGCAAAAGCTCTCACCGCCCGGTCCTGGGGTGTCAGTAGGGAAGACCCGGTGGGTGGTCTCGCTGGGAGAGTGGACGTAGACCCGCCTGGGGTCGACGGAAATGACCACGGCCTGGTTGCCGTAGACCCTGGAAATGGTCTCGATGGCGCTGGTTCCCGTCCTGACCCCTGTCTTGAGCACCTCTTCCACGATCAGGACAGCATCGCTGCCGATGGAGACCTTGTCGGCCCCGGAACGAAAGTACTCTGCGGCGACCTCCAGGGCGGTGTAGCTCCTCCCGGTGCTGTCGGTGTAGTCCCTGATGCCCCCGCCGATGGTCAACGGCACGAAGACATGGGTTGAGGTCTGCTTGAGGACCTCGAGCATGGGGGCGTCCTCCAGGGGGGAGTCCCTGAAGGCGGTGATGTTCAAAAAAGCGATCTCGTCCGCACCTTCCTCGTAGTACCGTCCGGCCAGGTCAACAGGTTTGCCCAGGTTGCGCACTTCTCCGCTTTCCCGGACGTCGTACTGGTCGCCTTTGGTGACCACCAGGTCGCCCTGGTCGTTGGAGCGCACGTCGAGGCAGGCCACGATCCTCTTGGCCAGCCTGGTCGTGCGGGGGCAGAGGGCGGGCTGAACCGGTGAGGCCGCATCCCTGATGAAGTTGTGCAGAATCTGCAGCCCGGCAGGACCGCTCTTTTCGGGATGGAACTGGGTGGCCACCAGGTTGCCCAGCTGGACGGCACTGACGAACTCCAGGCCGTAGTCGGTGGTGGCCAGGACCACATCGTTCCCGTCCGGGACCACGTGGTAGGAGTGGACAAAATAGAGTTTTTCCTTCCCGGAAAAGGTGTCAAAGAGCTGAGACGGCTTGCGGACCTTGATGGCGTTCCAGCCGATGTGGGGCACCGAGAGATCGATGTCGAAGCGTCTGACCGTCCCCGGGATGATGCCCAGCCCGGCAACATTCGGGGCCTCCTCGCTGGACTCGAACAGGGCCTGCAGGCCGAGGCAGATGCCCAGGAAAGGCCTGTCGGCCCTGAGGTAGGTCCTCAGGGGTTGGGCAAAGCCTTTGTCCTCAAGGATGCGCATCATGTTCCCAAAAGCCCCGACGCCCGGGAAAACGAGCTTTTCGGCCTTCAGGATGTCCTGGGAAGAGTGGACAAGGGTCACCTCTTCACCGAGGCGCTCGATGGCATTGATGACCGACCGGACGTTGCCGGCGCCGTAATCGAGGAGAGTGATCATGGAAGACCTGTGGACGCCATACCTGGGTTGAATTAGGATGGATCAGCACAACTGGCGAATTCTTTCTACGCCAACCCTGAATCCAGGGTCAAGGTCCCGGTTTTGCCGCAGGCCAAGCCGGGATTGGAGGGATGATGAACCAAGAGAGTTCTGGACAGGCCCCTGACCGAAAAAAGGACACGGCAGACTCTCCAGTTCTGCTCACCGGGGCGACCGGGTTCATCGGGCAACGACTCCTTCCCCGGCTCATTCAGGCCGGTTTCAGCGTTCGGTGCCTGGTTCGCTCAAAGAGCAGGTTCGAGGCCTTGTTTCCAGGCCTGGCTCAGCTGGAGGTGATCCAGGGCGATGTCATGGACCCGAGGGCCCTGGATCAGGCCCTGGAGGGGGTGGGCTCAGCCTGCTACCTCGTCCACTCCCTGGGGGGCGGTCCGTTGAGGGCCAGGAGCTTTGCCCGGGAGGACAGAAAAGCGGCGGACACCTTTGTGCAGAAAGCCGAAGCGCACAGTGTGCAGCGGATCATCTATCTCGGGGGTCTGGGGGAGCGCGGACAGGACCTGTCCCCCCATCTGGCCAGCCGTCAGGAGGTGGCGGCCATTCTGGGCTCGGGGCGACCCAGCCTGACGGTGCTTCGAGCGGCCGTGATCGTTGGCGCAGGGGGAGCCGCCTTTGAGATCATCCGTTCCCTGGTGGACAGACTTCCGGTCATTGTCGGGCCAAGATGGCTGAACACCCTGTGCCAGCCCATTGGCGTGGACAATGTGATCGACTTTCTCCTGGGCTGCCTGCTCAAATCGGAAACCGCAGGGAGAGAGTTCGACATCTGCGGGCCCGACCAGGTGACCTACAGGCAGTTGATGTTCGCCTACGCCAGGGCCAGGGGCTTGATCCGATTCATCATCGCCCTGCCCCTGTCCTCCACCAGAGTGCCTGCCTACTGGGTGGATCTGGTCAGCTGCCAGCCCCACGGGCTGGTCAGGCCTCTGCTCGAGGGCATGCGCAATGAGGTCGTGTGTCAGGAGGACACCCTGGCTGAACTCCTCCAGGTTCAGCTCCAGGGCCTGAGTGAAGCCATGGACAAAGCCGTCCGCGAAAGCGCAGCCCGCGACGAGCCCAGGTGCGCGGTCATCGATCTCTGAGCTCAACCCTGTGGAGAGGCCATGCGCTGTGGACACTGCCATTTTGACAATCCCGAGGGCTTTCGTTTCTGCGGGCAGTGCGGACAGGCCCTGAGCCGGCCTGCCGAAAAGAGGTCAGCAGATGCTCCCGGACTGCATGGGGAGCGTCGGACCATCACGATTCTGTTTTCTGACCTCTCCAGCTACACCACCCTGTGCGAAAGGCTCGACCCGGAAGAGGTCAGCGAGCTCATGACCAGGGTCTTCGCAGCCATCGAGCATCGGGCCAGACGCTACGAAGGCGTGGTGGACAAGTTCATGGGCGATGGGGCCATGATCCTCTTTGGTGCAGACAAGGTGCACGAAGACGACGCCCTCCGGGCCGTCAAATGCGCCCTGTCCATCCACCGCGATGTCCAAGATCTCCAGGGAACCCCGGCTGAAAGGGTCGATTTTCCCTTGCGCATGCACTCCGGGATCAACACCGGTCTGGTGGTCAAAGGGCAAAGCCGGGGCGAGACCATCAGCGACGTTGCCGGAGACACCATCAATGTGGCCTCCAGACTGTGCAGCCTGGCCGGACCCGACCAGATTCTGGTGGGTCGGGAGACCAGGGATCAGACCAGGCAGTACATCGAATTCGAAGTCAGAGAGCAGGCCAGGGTCAGGGGGAAGACCGACCCTGTCCAGGTTTTCGAGGTCACGGGCAACAGGGAGCAGCAGAGCAAGGTCAGAAGTCTGCCGGGGCTGTTCGTGCCCTTCATCGGCCGCCGAGAAGAGATGGACCTCTTGATGCAGGCCGCCCAGACGCTCAGGCAGGGCCAGGGCGGCTGCGTCTTTGTCTCCGGGGACCCCGGTTCGGGCAAGAGCCGCCTGCTGGAGGAGCTCAAAGCCAGACTTCAGTTCCGGGAACTGACCTGGTGGGAAGGCCACGCCCAGGCCTTTGCCCGGAACGTGCCTTTTGCCCCTTTGCGGGACCTGCTCAGCCGGGTCTTTGACATCCGGGAGCGGGACGATCACTCCACGGTGCATCACAAGCTGAAATTGGGCATCCATGCCCTGGCAAGGCTGGATCAGGAGCTGCTGTCCTCCCTGTTCAGCCTCTTTTCCGTTGACGACCCCCACGAGGAGATCCCAAGCCCAGAAGCCTGGAAGGCCAGGCTGGAACAGGCCGTGCTGGCGCTGTTTGCAGCTCAGAGTTCAAAACAGCCGACCGTGTTCTGTTTCGAAGATCTGCACTGGGCCGACCAGTCCTTTCTGGAACTCTTCAAGCAGGTCATCGAGCGCTGCTCGGCCAAGGCCCTGTTCGTGTGCACGGCCAGACCAGAAGGGGACCTGCCCCTGCAGCAGATGGAATGGCCCGGATGCCACCGGTTCCTCTCCCTGGAGCTCAAGAACCTGTCGGTTGCCGAGGCCAGGGACCTCCTCCAGAACGTGCTCGCGTCTCCCGACGTTCCTGAGGAACTCATCGAGTTTGTCCAGGACAGGGCTGTGGGCAACCCCTTCTATGTCATCGAGCTGATCCACGCCTTGATGGAATCCGGTCTGCTCAAGGAGGAGCAGGGTCAGTGGAGGGTGGCCAGGCCTCTGCACGAGGCAGGGATACCAGCCACGGTCCAGGGCGTGCTCAGCTCCAGGGTGGACAGGCTGGAGGCCTTCAGGCGAAGGACCCTGCAGGAGGCCTCCGTGATCGGCAAGAGCTTCCTGTACGAGATCCTCAAAAGGATCACCGAACACAGGGAGTGCCTGGACGAAAGCCTGCTGGATCTGGAAACGGTGGACCTCCTCCAGCATCAGGAGGTCCAGGCCGACATCGTCTACATCTTCAAGCATGCCCTGGCCCAGGAGGTGGTCTACAACGGCCTTCTGCAGAAGGACCGCCGGATGATTCACGAGAGGATTGCCCAGGTCATCGAGCGCATTTTTGCCGACCGGCTCCCGGAGTTCTATGAAACCCTGGCCACTCACTACATGCGGGGGCTCTCCCAGGACAAGGCCGTGACCTACTTGGCTCTGGCCGGAGAAAAGAGCCTTTCCAGATCAGCTGTGACTGAAGCGCACGCATTCTACGAACAGGCTCTGGAGCTCGAAAAGCAGCGCGAGGGGAAAAGCGATGCCCGGGTGATCGAGCTCCTTGGCCAGTGGGCCTTTGTGTTCTACTACCAGGGCCATTTCAAACGGATGCACGCTCTGCTCGAGGAGCATGCCGCCCTGGTCGTCCGGGTCAGGGAACCGCGGGTGAAGGCTCTTTTTGAGGTCATGCTCGGATGCGCCCTCTGGCATCGCGAGGAGTTCACCAGGGCTTACGACTGTCTGACCAGGGCTGCTGAAATCGCAAGTGATATTGGAGATTTGAGGATTCTTGGCTATGCCGCCTGCTGGTTGACCTGGACCTGCACCGAACTGGGCAGGGCCTCCGAAGCCCTGCAGCACGTCAACACCGCCCAGTGGGTCTATGAGCAGGATCCCAGCGAGCCCTACATCTACTTCAACTCTCTGGCGGGCCAGGGGTATGCCTCCTGGCATACCGGGGACTCGGCGCAGACCAGGGACGCAGGCCTGAAGCTCCTGAACTTCGGCCAGGAGCATGCCAGTCCCAGGTGCATGGTCATGGGGCACTGCTGCCTGGGATGGAGCTTCCTGGTCACCGGGAACACGCATCAGGCCCAGCCGGAATTTGAGAAGGCCCTGTCCGCGTCTCTGGATCCATGGTACTCCCTGTTCCCCAAACTGGCCCTGTGCTACGGCTACATTGCCGAGGGGCAGTTCAGTGAAGCCGAGGTCTTCATGACCGACATCCTGGACACGAGTCATGAATACGGGGTGGAGTTCGTCGGCAATCCGGCTGAGTTCTTCAGGGGGCTCAGCCTCGTGACCCAGGGATCTGTCTCCAGGGGGCTTTCGGTCATGGAGACATATCTGGAGCACTGGGGGAGCAACGCATGCGTCATGCGCTTCGTGTCCCTGGGGGCGGTCCTGGCCAGGATCTATGCCACGGCGACCCTGAAGAGGGGCAGGGTCTCCTGGTCAACTCTGCTGCAGAACCCCCGAGGGATGCTCAAGCTCGGGCCGGGGTGCCGGAAGAGGGCCCATTCCTGGCTCGAACGCTGTGCGCTGGAGGCCCGGAAGGCGAACATGAGACCGGTTCTGGGGCAGGTACACCTCCTGAAGGGACGATTGCTGGCTGCTGCGGGCCGGGTGGATCAGGCCCGGGAGGCTTTCAGCACCGCCTTGAGCGTTCTGGAAAGCTGCAACGCCGCAGAGGATGCAGCCAGGGTCAGAAAAGAGCTGGACGCCATTCAGGGTTCGGCTTGACCAGGTCTGCCATGGTACAGGTCGCATGAAATTCAAGCATACATTGGAAGGTTTCAGGTGTTCAGGAAGATGGCTTTCACGTCAAAAGACTGGACAGGGTTTCTTCGCTGATCAAACTGGCCGAGTCAAAGCCCTTCTCGACACGTCGGGGTTTTTTTCTTCCCTCAACCATCGATCCTCAACCCCCGACCTTCAAGCCGGCCAGATGCCGGGCTGAAATCCATCAAACAAAGGACAGCCTGAAGAATTCAGAATCCAGGAGTCGGGAGTCAGCCCTGCCTCTGGCTGGGCTGACAGGTCGAGGGTTGTGGGTAGATGGTTGAGGGCGGAAAAAGGCCACGACTTGTCGCGTGATGACACTCAACTCGGCCAGTTTGATCAAAAAAGAAACTTGACTCCAAAATCAAGTTTCATACGAGCCCTGCCGCCGGCTCTCATGAACCGCTTTGATCAAGGCAGAAACTTTCGGGCTGGCTCCTCTGACTGCTCCCCTTTTCCAAGGGGAGCTGCCCGCAGGGCTGAGGGGTTCTTTCTTTCGAAGTTCATACGAGCGCAACCTCTGGCTGTGCTGACTCTTTGGGTTTGAACCGAAGAAAGAACCTCACTTTCGAGCACAACGGGCCATCGTGTTGCAGCCGTTTTGATCAAGGAAGAAACGGATATGCCCTTTCCCAGGAGTTGAGTTCATACGTGAAGCAAAGAGCTTCGATATGCCCTGCATCAGGAAATGTGCCGGGTGGACCTGGTGCAAGGGCGTCGACCAGAGCAGAAACAAAGCTCCTGAACGGCCTGAAGCCGGCAGGAGCTTTGTTTTGGACAATTGTGACGACGTAGGGTAGAAGCACACGTTCGTCCAGCACACAGCGAGTGCTCCATGAAATCAGAAATCCGGCAGTCAAGGGTGGACCAGGATCAACAATGACACATGCACAGAGCCAGGAACGGGTCAAGGGGATGGCCATTGTCGGAGTCGGAGTGCTGTTCATCAGTTTCGACGGCCTGCTCATCAGGCTGGCCGAGACCCAAAGCTGGAACGTGGTCTTCTGGAGGGGGCTGTTCACCTTCATCTCCCTGTCCCTGGTCCTGACGGTGTCCAGAGGGGGGCAGTGGATTGGGTCCTTCCTGCGGGGAGGCTGGCCGGCCTACGTCAGCGCCGTCCTCTTTGGTACCGGGGGGACCTTTTTCGTGACCTCGGTCATGTTCACCAAGGTGGCCAACACCGTGGTCATCATCAGCAGCGCCCCTCTCTTTGCCGCCCTGTTCACCTGGATGTTCCGCATCGATTCGGTTCCTCTGCGGACCTGGCTGGCCATTCTCAGCGCCCTGTGCGGGGTGGCCATCGTCTTTTTCGGGTCGCTCGGCGGTGGGGGGCTCCTGGGGGACGCCATCGCTGTCCTGGCGGCCTGCAATGCCGGAGGCAATCTGACCCTGCTCAGACGAAACGCCGTTCTGGAGCGCATGCCTTTGGTCTGCCTCGGCGGACTGGTCATGGCCGGGATGGCCTGGCCCTTGTCCGCCCCCTTGACCCTGAGCGGTCAGAGCTATGCCGTGCTGGCAGTCATGGGCCTGGTGCAGATGCCGGCAGCCCTGTTTCTGATCGCCCAGAGCACGCGGTACCTGCCCTCGCCCGAGGTGAGCCTCTTCCTCCTGGTGGAGACACTGCTGTCGACAATCTGGGTCTGGATTTTCCTTGGCGAGGATCCCCCGGGCCTGACCCTGGTGGGCGGGGTGATCATCGTGGCCACCCTGATCATCCATTCCTGGCTGGGACTGCGGCAGATGAACCGGCTGCAGCATCTGCGCGCCTGAGCTTCAGGTCGCACATCCGTTCTCCCCTGTTGATCACAGAGCCTTTCAAGCAGAAGCAGCAGGGACCTTCAACGTTCGAAGGCCTCACTCCTTGCCGAACCCATCCCGCCGGTCCGGGAAAGATAGGCCATGAGGGCCGGCCATTGTCGCCGGGCATCCAGATAGGCCTGATCATAGGTCATGTTCAGGATCTCCTTTCGCCGTTCGATGCGTTTGGCCGTCAGCTTGCTGTCGGGCCGAAAGACGAAGATCCGTCCTTCGGCTTCCATGCGGTCGATGAGCTCCATGTCTCGATTGTAGCTCTCGGCCCTGGTCCTGAGGGCCTGACACAGACCCGGGAATCTGGAGTAGCGGAAGCGGGCCAGTTTGACCAGGGGGGAGGTCTTTTTGCGATAGCCTCTGGGCTGGGTCAGGATGAGGATATGGCGGGTGTTCCCGTCGGCCATGCTCTTGCGGATGGGCACCGGATCAGCAATCCCGCCGTCCATGTAGCACCGGCCATGGAGGTGGACCGGTCTGGCCATGAAGGGCAGACTGCACGAAGCCTGCAACACTTTGAGAAAATCAGGCCCAGCCTCGTGCTGGTCAAGATAGCGGGGCTCACCGGTTCCGCAGTCGGTCATGCCGACGATGCAGCGCTGGCCGTTGGCCATGAAGGTCTGGGTGTCAAAAGGGACGAGGCTGTCCGGCAGGGTCTTGAAGATGAAGTCCATATTGAAGAACTCGCCGGTGCGCAAGAGGCGCAGAAAGCTGTTGTGGCGGCGGTCGTTGACAAAAGGGATGTTGACCATCCTGTTCCGCTCAGGCTGGAGAGAGACATAGTTGGCCCCATTGCAGGCCCCCATGGACACCCCGATCACGTAAGGCACATGAAGGCCCTGGTCCATGAACAGGCGAAGGATTCCGGAGGTGTAGACTCCGCGCATGCCGCCGCCTTCAAGGATGAGCCCCGTCCGTTGGAGCTCTGTAGAGGTCCGGGAGACCGGCTCTGCGGCACCGGGACGCTCGGCGGTACCGAGATTTTGACTTTCCGGCAAGATGGACATCACCTTTGAAAAAGCGTTCCTGTTGGATCACGGCCGGTCCGGGGGCAGTTCTTCTGGAACAGGGGTGCAGGCCAGGATCCTCAAGGCTTCAGCTGGCAGGTCCGGACACCCAGTATGGACCTTGACCAGAGATGTTCGACAGAGATCATCACCGAGCGGCCATTGCACATCATTTCAGAGTGTTCTAGGCTTCACCTGCACGGTTTTAGCTCTGATGGAGCCAAGTTGCAAGTCAGCCCTGCCGCTGGCCGGGCTGAAGGTCGAGGGTTGAGGGTTGAAGGTTGAGGGG
>CAZNIP010000105.1:0-9302 GCA_964573115.1 uncultured Desulfohalobiaceae bacterium
AGGGGAGCAGTAAGAGGAGCCAGCCCGCTTGTTTTTGACATGATCAAACCGGTTCATGAGAGCCGACGGCCGGGCTGAACCCCGATACCTGAAGCCAAAGGCACGTTTCATACGATGCCTTTGCTCTTTCCGTCATTCCTGAGCAGGAACGTCATCCCAGACTTGATCAGGGATCGGAATCCAAACTCTTCTCCCCCCATCCCCATGATCAAAGATTCCGGTCCGACCGGAATCTTTGAATTATTCCTTCTCCCGCCAGATCCTGGCCCCGACCCCGGCCAGCTTGTTCTCCATCTGCTCGTAGCCCCGGTCCAGGTGGTAGATGCGCCGGACTTCGGTCCGCCCTTCGGCCACCAGCCCGGCCAGGACCAGGGAGGCGCTGGCCCGGAGGTCCGAGGCCATGACCGTGGCCCCGATCAGGCTCCGCCCGCCCCGGATCATGGCCAGCTCGCCGCGGATCTTGATCCTGCCGCCCAGGCGCATGAGCTCCATGGCATGCATGAACCGGTTCTCGAAAATGGTCTCCCGGATCGAGCCCGAGCCCTCGGCCACGCACATCAGGGCCATGAACTGGGCCTGCATGTCGGTGGGAAAGCCGGGGTAGGGCTGGGTGACCACATCCACGCCCTGAAGCGGCCCGTTGGGCTCGACCACAGCCTGGTCGGACCCGAGCTGGACGGAAACCCCGGCCTCTTCGAGCTTGTCCACGACCGCTTCCAGGGACTCGGCCGGGAAGTTCGTCAGCTTCACCCCGCCCCGGGTGATGGCCGAGGCCACCATGTAGGTCCCGGCCTCGATGCGGTCGGACATGACCGTGTAGGGGCTGCCCTGGAGGGAGTCCACCCCCTTGACCCTGATGACGCTCGTGCCCTGGCCTTTAATCCTGGCCCCGCAAGCGTTCAGGAAGTTGGCCAGGTCCTGGACCTCCGGCTCCCGGGCCGCGTTTTCCAGAATGGTCTCCCCCTGGGCCAGGACAGCGGCCATGAGCAGGTTTTCGGTCCCGCCGACAGTTGGGAAGTCAAAGGTGATCCTGGCCCCTTTGAGCCTGGTGCAGGTGCCGTGAATGTAGCCCGACTCCAGGTCGAAATGGGCGCCCATTTTCTCAAGCCCCCTGAGGTGAAGATCCACTGGCCGGCTGCCGATGGCGCACCCCCCGGGCAGGGCGACCTTGGCCTCCCCGAGCCTGGACAGCAGCGGACCCAGGCAGAGGACCGAGGCCCGCATGGTCCGGACCAGGTCGTAAGGGGCCTCGGGGTGCAGGTCGCGTCCGGCTGTGACCGTGACCGCCTCGTCTGTCCACGCTGTTTCACATCCCAGCAGATCCAGAAGCCGGATGGTGGTGTGGATGTCCTTGAGGTTGGGGATGTTGCTCAGGGCGACCTCTTCCGGAACGAGCATGCAGCCCAGGAGAATGGGCAAGGCCGCATTTTTGGATCCGCTGATGGCAATCTCGCCCTCGAGAGGCGAGCCGCCTTCAATAACCAGTTTGTCCATGGACACTTGACCTCGGTTTCAACATTTTCTACAGTTTGTCATTCACACGGTGGGTGTAGCTCAGTTGGCAGAGCACTTGGTTGTGGCCCAAGTGGCCGGGCGTTCAAGTCGCCTCACCCACCCCATAGATTTCAAGGGCTTGCGAAAGATTCGCAAGCCCTTTTTTCATCCCTCGATGATGCTTGAAGCTTCGATATCCGGGCTCGAAAGGGATGAATCAATCTCTGTATTGACCGCCACACAGCTCAAATGCACCCCTGCGAGCAGGAAGGAAATCTAGAAGGTCTCCCCGGGGTCCGGGGTGTGGTAGCCGGAAAAACGGTCCAGGCTCTCGAAGAACACCGGGGTGCAGCCCTCGGGAATGTGGATGCCGGCCACACGCCTCGAACCGCCGTCGTCCTCCACCAGAGCCCACATGTGAACCAGGTACCGGGTTTCCGAACCGTCCTCGTTTTTCAGGATGCCGACCATAGGGTACTGAGGGGCGATGAGCTGCTGGATGCTCCAGTTGGCTGGCGACTTCATGGCTGAAACCTCCTTTTCAGCGCAGCCTCCGGTTGCGCTGAAGGTCGAGGGTTGAGGGTATATGGTCGAGGGAAGAAAAGATCCCCGACGTGTCGATAAGGGCTCCGAATTCATTCTTGCAGAGAGGACGTCTCAGGGCAACCGGCCGGGTGAGCAAGAGAGGCCTCCCCACCCGTCACGCGCCAGCATGGCCGGGCTTCAGCCCCGCCTGAGCTTGCGCACGTCCCCGATGCGCATGGTCACCTTCTCCTTGTCCAGGTACTCCAGGAGGGGAATGGTGAACTTCCTGGACAGGCCGGTCAAATCCCGGAACCCGTTCGGGCTGAGCTCCTCGTGAGCAGCGAAGTGGTCCAGGACCATGGTCTTGATCCTGGTCAGGGCGTCGCTGCTGAAGTACAGGCTGTCGTTGACCTTGGTCAGCCTGCCTTCTTCCACGAGCAGCTTCATGACCGGCAGGGCCTCTTTCTTGTTCACCTGCAGGTCCTCGAGCACGGCGTTCAGGTTGGGCGGCTGGATGCCGGCATCGCTGTAAGTCTTCAGGAGCCTGGACTTGAGCTCGGACTGGTCAGTGCCCAGGGAAATGGAGTGCTCCGGCAGCCGGAGGACCTCTTTTTCCGAGACAACGACCCCGTTTTTCAGGCAGCGCTCCAGGATGAAGTGGACCAGCTTGGCAGGCAGGTCCCTGCCCCAGCTGGTCATGATGACTCCCCTGGAGACGCCGAGCTGCAGGGGGTTGTCCTGGTGATACCTGGTCAGGAACTGGATCAGCCTGTCCTGGAGGTCGGCCACGATGTCCATGGAGACATAGCGCTGCTCTTCCCGGTCAAAGAGGGAGACCCGCTGCTTGCCTCCCAGGTCCTGGAGGAGCTTGTTCAGCTGCTTGGAAGAGATGTTGACCATGATCTGCAGCTGGGCCTGGGTCAACCCCTGCGGTCCGGCCAGCTTGAGCTGGGCCAGGATGATCTCGGCCGGCTCGTTCTGGGTCAGCTGGCGCAAAAGATCGAGCTTGACCGCGCTGCGTTTGGTTCTGCGTCCCAGGGGGTTGATGAGCTGCCCGCCACCAATGGTCCGCAGCGGTGAAAAGGAGCGGATGACGAACCGGTCGCCGTAGACCCCGACCATGGGCTCAGCAAACCTGACCTGGGCCAGGCCGGTCTGGCCCGGCTCGAGAGCGTCGTTCTCCAGGAGATAGACTTTGCCCAGGATTTCCCTGGTCCCGTGGTGGAAGTGGATTTCCTTGCGGTGCTTCAAAGGCTTGGGTGCGGTGGGCAGGCAGGTCAGCTCCAGATCCCAGAGCTGGCTGGGGAAGAGGTTGCCCGCCTTGGCCACGGTATCGCCCCGGCTGAGGTCTTCCACCTCCAGGCCGGAGAGGTTCATGGCCGTGCGCTGTCCGGCATAGGCCGTTGGTACGGAATCGCTGTGGACCTGCAACCCCCTGACCTTGCTCGTCTGGGTCCCCGGATAAATGCGGACCGTGTCCCCGAGGCTGGCCTGGCCGGCGATCACTGTGCCGGTGATCACGGTCCCGTGCCCGCGCATGGTGAAGACCCGGTCGATGGGCAGCCTGAAGATGTCCGAGCTGTCCTTGGCCTGGACCTGGGCGGCCTTGTCCTGCAGGGCCTGAATGAGAGGCTCCAGCCCCTGGCCGGTGTGGGAGGAGACCGGGAAGATGGGGGCCTGGTCCAGAAAGGTCCCGGACAGGAAATCACTCACGTCCTCCTGGGCCAGCTCCAGGAGGTCATCGTCCACGGTGTCGACCTTGGTCAGGGCCACCAGGCCGTCCCGGATGCCGAGCAGGGAGCAGATTTCCATGTGCTCCCTGGTCTGGGGCATGATGCCCTCGTCGGCAGCCACGGTCAGGAGCACGAAGTCGATCCCTGCAGCCCCGGCGACCATGTTCTTGACAAATTTCTCATGGCCCGGGACATCGACGATGCCCAGCTTGGTGGCGTCAGGGAGATCGAGGTAGGCAAAGCCGAGCTCGATCGTGATGCCCCTTTTCTTTTCGTCCTTGAGGCGGTCGCAGTCGATGCCGCTCAAAGCCTTGATCAAAGTGGTTTTGCCATGGTCGATGTGCCCGGCAGTTCCCATGATGATCGGCATAGTCTCTGGTCCTTGTGGGAAAAGCTGAGATTGCGGGGTCAATGACGTCGTGACGAAAACGAAACATGCACTCTACTCCGGCACGGTTTGAAGTGCAATCTCGCTCCAGGGGATTCCGAGTTGCAAAGCAGGGTGTTTTGATCTATATTGCACATTTTGTCTTCTCCAGGCATGGCAGGGGCTGAACACGCTTTTCAGAGGCGCGTCGGTTCGATATCCGGCAATGAGCCGGCAGACGGCAGAAACCATTCATTTTTCAAGGGAGAGAAACAGAATGCAGGACAAACTCAAACTGCAGCGCACGTTCGCCCTGGCGGGCAGCAGCGGCACCGGAAAGACCTCTCTGGCAGAAATGCTCCTCTACAATGCCGGGGCCGTGAATCGAATGGGATCCATTGACAGCGGGAACACCACGCTGGATTACGAGCCGGAGGAAACCAAGAAGGGGGGCAGTGTCCAGCCTGCTTATGCCGTGTATACCTGGAAGAAGAACCGCCATTTCATGATCGACAACCCCGGGGACAGCAATTTCCTCGGGGAGTTCCCCTATCAGCTCGCGGCTGCCGACGCCGTGGCCTACGTGATCGATGCCGTTGACGGCGTCAAGCCCCAGGACAAGAAGATGTGGAAGGATGTCCAGAAGTCCGGGCTGCCGGTCATGGCCGTGGTCAACAAGATGGACCGCGAGCGGGCCAATTTCGACCAGGCCTTTTCCGGGCTGAGCGAGGTCCTGGGGGCCAGGCCCGTGCTCATGTACATGCCGATCGGGGCGGAAGCGGAGTTCAAGGGTCTGGCGGACGTCTTGAACAACAAGGCCCTGTTCTTCAAGGACGAGGGCCAGGTCGAGGAAGGGGAGATCCCGGCCGAAGTTCAGGACCAGGTGGCTGAGCTCTTTGAGACCACCGTGGAAAACATTGCTGAGAGCGATGAAGAGCTCATGGAAAAGTATCTCGAGGAAGGGGAGCTGACAGCCGAGGAGATCCAGAACGGGCTGCGCAAAGGGGTGCTGTCCGGGGAGGTCGTGCCGGTCTGCGCCACCGCGGCTGCAGCCAACAAGGGCGGTCTGCAGGTTCTGGACCTCATTCAGCACTACTTCCCCTCTCCTCTGGACAGGAAGCCCTGGACCGGGGAAGACGGCAGCGAGCGGGAATCGTCCCTCGAGGCCCCCATGAGCTGCTTTGTCTTCAAGACCGTGACCACGCCTTTCGGCGGTCAGCTGTCCATGCTTCGCGTCCTGTCCGGGACCGTGACCTCGGACATGCCGGTCAAGAACTCCTCCAAGGACCAGAAGGAGAAGCTCGGCCAGCTGCAGTGGGTTCTGGGCAAGAAGCAGGACCCCTGCAAGGAGGAGGTCGGCCCCGGGGCCATTGTGGCCGTGGCCAAGCTCAAGTCCACGACCACCGGAGACACCCTGTGCGCGGAAAAGGACACCTTTGTGCTCGCACGCCCTGAGCTGCCGAACCAGCTCCTGTCCTTTGCCCTGACCGGGGCGAGCAAGGACGACGAGGACAAGATGGTCTCGGCCATCAACCGGCTGCTCGAGGAGGACACCAGCCTCAAGCTGCAGCACAATGATGAGACCAAGGACATCCTGCTTTCCGGCATGGGGCAGCTGCACATCGAGATGGCGGTGGAAAAGGTCAAGCGGCGGAACAAGGTCGAAGTGCAGCTCAAGGCCCCCAAGATCCCCTACCGCGAGACCGTCAAAGGCACGGCAGAGGTCCAGGGCAGGTACAAGAAGCAGACCGGCGGCCGGGGGCAGTTCGGCGACTGCTGGATCAAGCTCGAGCCCATGCCCAAAGGGGAAGGGTACGCGTTTGAGAACAAGATCGTGGGCGGGGTCATCCCCAAGACCTTTATCCCGGCCGTTGATCAGGGCATTCAGGAAGCGGCCCAGAAAGGCGTCATGGCCGGGTATCCGGTGGTGGACTTCAAGGTCCAGCTCTATGACGGCTCCTATCACAGCGTGGACTCTTCGGAAATGGCCTTCAAGATCGCCGGCTCCATGGCCTTCAAAAAGGCCACGGAAAAAGCCGGGATGACCCTGCTCGAGCCCATCGTCAAGATGACCATCTCCGTGCCTGACGAGCTCATGGGGGATGTCATCGGCGATCTGTCCAGCCGCAGGGGCAAGGTCCTGGGGTACGAGTCCAATCAGGGCATCACGGAGATCAACGCCCATGTGCCCATGGGCGAGGTCCTCAGATACGCCCCTGACCTGCGAGCCATGACCGGAGGTCAGGGCGTGTTCACCATGGAGTTCGATCACTATGCGGAATGCCCTCCCAATGTCCAGGAAAAGGTCCTGGAAGAGAGTCAGGCCAAGGCCGATGAATAGCGATGTCAGCCCGGCCGCTGACCGGCCTGAAACTCTGGCCTGTCTATGAGGTGCTGTGTGGATGTTCGCACCGTCCTGGGCACACGTCAGGACTTCGAAGTTTGAAAAAGTGGTTCAAAAAAGCCGCCTTGGGGCGGCTTTTTTGACTTCTCGGCCGACTGAGCGACAGTTTTTCATCATGAAGCCCGTGTTCAGGAATGTCTTTTTTGTGGCCACGGTGGTCGTGTCCACGGCCCTGACCGCCCTTTCGGTGATCGTTCTGGCCCTGGTGCCGTCCACGGAAAAGCTCCTGCGGACCCTGGAGGGGTGGTGGGCCAGGTCGATCGTGTTCGCCAGCGGCGTTCGCATCATCTGGAAGGGTCCCAGGCTGGACCCGGGGCGCAACTATGTGTTCATCGCCAATCATCAGAGCCACCTGGACACGCCGATCTTTCTGTCCCTGCTGGCCGCCTGGCGGCCCCGCTTCCTGGCCAAGGAGTCCCTGTTCCGCATTCCCCTTTTTGGCCCGGGCATGCGCAGGACCGGGCACATCCCCGTTGACCGGGAGAACAGGCGCAAGGGCATGGAAGGGATCAGAAAGGCTGTGGAGCAGATCGACAACGGGGACTCGGTGCTCATTTTTCCCGAAGGGACCCGCAATCTCAGCGACGAGGGGCTGCAGTCGTTTCAGATCGGAGCCTTCATCATCGCTCTCAAGGCTGGCAGACCGGTCATTCCGGTCATCATCCAGGGGACCAGAAAGGTCCTGCCCAAAGGTTCGATCACGGTCAGTCCAGGGCCGGTGAGGGTTCAGGTCCTGGACGCTTTTCAGATTCAAGAAACCATGACCATCAAGGATCGAGACCGTCTCAAAAACGAGGTCTGGGAGGTCATGAACACATCATATGCGGAGATGAACGAATGGACAGAGACAACGCAGTGACCCTGTCCCCGATTGGGGGGCTGGGCGAGATTGGCATGAACTGTCTCCTGATGGAGACGTCGAGCACAGCGGTGCTCATCGATTGCGGGCTCATGTTCCCGGATGATTTTCATTACGGGGTCGATGTGGTCATCCCCCGGCTGGAGACCATCCTGGAGAAAAAGGACAAGCTCAAGGGAGTCGTGCTGACCCACGGCCATGAGGACCATATCGGGGCCCTGCCCTGGCTGGTCCCTGAGGTCGATGTGCCCATCTACAGCTCGCGCTTCACCCTGGGGCTTGTGGAGAACAAGCTTCGGGAGCACAGCCTCCTGGAGGGGTTGACCCTGCACGGTGTCGAGCCCAGGGAAAGGGTGACCATCGGCGACCTCCACTTCAATTTTTTTCCGGTCTGCCACTCCATCGTGCACGGCTACGGTCTGGGCATCGAGACCCCTGCGGGCAGAATCGTGCACACCGGGGACTTCAAGATCGACCGCAATCCCCTGGGTGAGCACGCCACCGACCTGGAGGGGTTTGCCGAGTTCTCGGACCCCGGGGTGACCCTGCTGCTCTCGGACTCCACCAATGTGGAGCGGGAGGGGTACGCCCTGACAGAGAGGGAGGTCAAGGACACCCTGCAGGAGATCTTTCAAAAGGCCCAGGGAAGGATCCTGATCACCCTCTTTTCCAGCCACATCCAGCGCATCCAGGAGATCTTCGACCTGACCAGGCAGTACGGGCGGAAGATGGCGGTCAGCGGCCGCAGCCTGAGCGCCAACATCGATGTGGCCAGCAACCTGGACCTGCTCAACCTGACCGATGAGAACACCTGCCCCCTGGAGGACCTGAACTCCCTCCCGGATGACCAGGTGGTCCTCCTGGTCACCGGGTCCCAGGGCGAGCCCATGTCGGCCATGACCAGGCTCTCTGAGCAGAGCCACAGGCAGCTCAAAATCAAGCCCGGGGACACCGTGGTCATGTCCTCGCGGTTCATTCCCGGAAACACCAAGGCCATCACCAAGGTCATCAACAGGCTCTACAAGCTCGGGGCCGAGGTGATGTACGAAAAGGTCCAGGCCGTCCATGCCTCGGGCCATGCCCACAAGGCCGAGCTCAAGACCATGCTGGACACGGTCAGGCCGAAGTTTTTCGTCCCGGTGCACGGGGAGTACCGCCACCTGCTCAAGCACTCCCTGCTGGCCAGGGAGCACGGCGTGGCTCCGGAACGGTGCATCGTGCTCGAGGACGGCCAGCCCCTGACCTTTCACGACAAAGGACTGACCTTTGAGGATGCCTTTTCCGCCAGGAGCGTCCTGGTGGATGGCAAAGGGGTCGGGGATGTGGGCAAGACCATCCTCAAGGAGCGCCAGCTCCTGGCGGATGAGGGCATGGTCGTGGTCATCCTGGTGGTGGACAACGACACCGGGGAAATCGTCATGGGTCCCAGGTTCGAGTCCAAGGGCTTCATCTTCGAGCAGCAGTACACCCACATCCTGGAGGAGGCCGAGTCCATCATCCTGGACGTGTTCGACAAGATCCCGGCCGGGGCCTGGAAAAAGCTCCGGGAGCGGATCAAATCCGCCCTGCGGCGCTATTTTCGAAAGTCGATCGGCCGTGACCCGGTGATCATTCCTCTGGTCATCAATGTTTGATGTCAGAGCTGCAGCTCTGACATCAAACATTGATCTCTATCTTTTGTATATGGAGTGGCATGCAAGCGGGATATTGCTCAGGTCCATTTCGTTTGCAAATGCATGACTCCGTCATTCCGGCGAAGGCCGGAATCCAGAAAAAGAGCTGGATCCCGGAACGAATCCGGGATGACGGAATGAGAATGGACAGAAAAGAATAAAAATCAATAATATTAAAAATTTGGGTCCGACCCAAATTTTTAAGGAGGGGAGCAATGCGGGTTCTTCGCGTCATGTACCAGGACAA
>CAZNIP010000106.1:0-5284 GCA_964573115.1 uncultured Desulfohalobiaceae bacterium
TCAGGTAGAGGTTGTCCACCTTGGAGCGATCGACCACGGGTCGGTCCAGCTGAGGCCTTGGCTTGGTCAGGGATGTCTTGCCCTGGACCCCTTCGGTGAAGCAGCGGGTCAGCCCCTCGTCCAGGTCGAAGGAGGCCCCGGCGATGAGCACCCGGTGCTCCATGCGGTCCCGGGGGAGGTTGTGATTGGTGTACAGGACGCCCACCACCGGGAGCAGGCCGCCCATGGAGAGGTCCTTGAGGGTGATCGTGACGTTGCTCGCAGCGTAGAACTCGATCATCTCCCTGGCCAGGTGCGAATCCACGGTCCGGGGGTCGATGCTCGGGGCCGCGTTTTCCGGCCCGATGGTCTGAATCAGGGCGTGGCGCTCAAAAATCTCGCAGGAGGCCTGAATCAGGGCCTCGCCCATGGTGTTCCCGGCAGCCATCCCGTTGGAGCCGTGGATATAGGCTGCAAAGCTGATCGGCACCTTGACCGGCTCCCCCTTCAGGAGCGATGTGCCGTCGACCCAGTGGGAGCACATGTGCGAACCCTTGATGGATTCGATGTCCTGCCCAGTGAGCTGGGTCTCCCTGGTCAGAAGCTCCTCGATGCTCAGGGCCTGGGCCAATTCGTCCTGATGGGCCCGGACGTACCCCGGCAGCCACTCGAAGTTGAGGAAGCTCTGGGTCTCGGGGCCATAGAGGGCCGGGACATTGAAGCGCACCTCCTCCTCAAAGACCGGGTAGAAGAGGCCTCCGCTGAACCTCTCGGCCAGCTCGGCATGGGCGCTGGCCGCAGCCAGTTCAGGGCTCACGCCCTTGCCCTCGCAGATGATCCTGATGGATTCGTTCCAGATCCTTCCCCAGTACAGGGTGTCTGACATTTTGACCTGGTGATACTCGATCTCCAGCCCCAGTTTTTCGAAACCCTGCTTGATGCGGGCCAGGGTGTTGGCCGGGTGGTCGCACTTGCCGAACTCGTTTCTGATCTGGTTGGAAAAATCCATTCTCCGTCCTTGGATCGAGATTTGTGGGCCCCAGGGTATAATGAACGGCGCGTCGAGCTGTCAAGTTTGTGCTTTACCCTGGCAAAGCGAAAAAGATGAGCTTCAATCCGTTCGGCGTGATGATTCAAGGCGACTTGAAAGGTGCGGCTGCATCTTGAGTTTTTGCAGTCGCATCTTACTTCAGAAGCGGCACGCTCAGAACTGGAATAGTGGCCTGGCGGGTCACTTTTCGCACTGTAGAGCCCAGCATGTCTTCGATGAAGCTATGTCCATGCGTTCCCATGACAATAATGTCAAAGCCGTGTTCTTTGGAAACCTCCAGAATCTTCTCTGCAGGGTCTCCCCGTAAGACAAGGACTTCATCCATCTCAAAAGACAACAATGCTGAATCTGTGTTCACGTTTTCTGCAAACTTGCTTAATGCCTCTTCTGCTATGACATTTTCCCGACTCTTCCCGATAAGGGCTTCCCTGACTTCATCCCTTTGGCGCTCTTTAATGGCCAACAGTTGATCCTCATCCAGGACATTGATCAGGTAGGGTTCAATACTGCTGTTGTCTATCAAGACATGAAGTATGGTAATGCTGGCATTGTAACAATTGGCCATGCTGACTGCATAGGAAAAAGCATGCAGAGATGTGTCCGAAAGATCTGTTGTGTAAAGAATTCTCTTTATTTGAGCCGGTTTGACCTTCATTGCATCCTCCCTGTTCTTCAATTTAACCCTGGCAGATACGACTGCGTACAGGCGTCTGGCAGTTGGGACAATCGACTGACCCCTGGGTCCATCACTTTCGACTTTGTGCACCAATGTCAACCATTCCAGAACGTTCTCCAAGATTTCAAGGGGTGGCTGTAGGCGACCAGAATTTTCATGGCTCCTCCAGGCGAATCAGTGTTTGAGTCCAGAGTCCACGAGCTTCTCCAGTCCCGACCAGTCGCTGATCCTCAGGGACTGGACCAGGGGGGATTCCTTCTGTTCCGGGGACACCCCCGGGGCGAAGGCCAGCTCGTTGTCCCGGACATAGGTCATCCAGACCGGCCGGATGCCGGCCTGAGAGGCCCCGTCCACATCGGCTTCGGGGTTGTCCCCGATGTAGAGCATCTGCTCGGGAGCAACCCCCATGGCCCGGGTCAGGGCGGAAAACGAACCGGGGTGGGGCTTGCGCAGCCCCAGGTCCCCGGAGATGATCAGGGCCTGAAAGTGTCCGGTCATGCCGGTGTCGTCAAGGATGGCCCGGGCCGCCGGGGGGTGGGTGAAGTTGGAGAGCAGTCCGAGGGTGTACCTCCGGCCCAGGGAAGCCAGGATGTCCAGAGTTCCGGGAATGAGCCTGGCGTGCTCGGCAAAGGCGGAGAAGTAGTCCTCCACCGCCTGGGCGATCCTGTGGTCGCCGGGTTCGACGGGGTGGCCCAGTGACTTCAGGGCCTGACTGACCCAGAAGCGGTTGTGGGTCTCCAGGCCTGTCTGCCTGGCCGAGAGGATGTGCTCCAGGGCGGCTTCGCGATGGGCCTGGAGAAAAACGTCCCGTTCGAGCTTCAGACCGTTGGAGCTCAGGCTCTGCCAGAGCCGCCCCAGAGCGTCCTCCAGGGCTTCCGGTTCTATGGTGATCAGGGTGTTGAAGAGGTCAAAGCCGATGGCCGAGATGTTCTGCATGGCATGAGCTCCTTGATCAAACTGACCGATTCTCCCCCCCCTGCTCGACGAGCCGGGGTTTTTTTCTTCCCTCAACCATCCTTCCTCAACCCTCGACCTTCAGCTTTGCCAGAGGCAAAGCTGACTACATCCTCAAGCGGTGCCGCTCCTGGGCGGAGAGGACAGATTTGCGCAGGCGGATGGATTTGGGCGTCACTTCGACGAGCTCGTTGTCCTGGATGAAGTGGATGGCCCGCTCCAGGGTCATGGGACGGACGGGGGTCAGGATGACGTTTTCATCCCGGCCTGCGGCCCGGACGTTGGTCAGCTTCTTTTCCTTGCAGGGGTTGGCGTTGAGGTCATGACTGCGGTTGTGTTCGCCAAAGATGAGCCCTTCGTAGACCGGGGTGTTCGGGGTGATGAAGAGCTCCCCCCTGGGCTCGAGGTTGAACAGGGCATAGGCCACGGCTTCGCCCCGGCGGTCGGAGACGATGGACCCTGTCTGCCGGCTCTGGAACGGTCCCCGATAGGCATCGTACCCCTCGAAAGAGGTGTTCAGGAGCCCCGTCCCCCTGGTGTCGGTCAGAAATTCGTCCCGGTAGCCGATCAACCCCCTGGCGGGGACGATGAACTCCATCCTGACCCGGCCGCTGCCGTGGTTGACCAGGGTGCCCAGCTGGCCTTTGCGGCCTGAAATCTTTTCCGTGACCACGCCCATGAACTCCTGGTCGCAATCGATGAACACCCGCTCCATGGGTTCCTGCCAGACCTCGCCCTCCTGCCTGTAGATGACCTCGGGCCGGCCTACGGTGAGCTCAAAGCCTTCGCGGCGCATGGTCTCGATGAGGATGGCCATCTGAAACTCGCCCCGGCCCTTGACCAGGAAAACATCCCGGTCTTCGGTCTCCTCGACCTGGATGGCCACGTTCTTGAGCGTCTCTTTGAACAGTCTCTCCCTGAGCTTCCTGGACTGGACGTACTGACCTTCCCGTCCGGCAAAGGGCGAGGTGTTGATGGTGAACCGCATGGCCACGGTGGGCTCGTCCACCCTGATCCTGGGGAGGGCCCTGGGGACTTCCTGATGGCAGATGGTGTCCCCGATGCAGACGTCCTCAATTCCGGAGAGGACCGCGATGTCACCGGTCTGGGTCTCCTCTGTGGCGGTCAGGGTCGGTCCGACGTAGGTCTGCAGCTTGGAGACCCGCAGCTTCCTGGGCTGCCCGTTCATGGGGATGCACACCAGCTCATCGTTGGCCCGGACCCGGCCGTTGACCACTCTCCCCACGGCCAGTCGGCCCAGGTAGTCGGAATAGGCCAGGTCGGAGACGAGCATCTGGAAAGGGGCCTGAGGGTCGTAGCCAGGAGGGGGGATCTCGGTTTGAATGGTCCTGAACAGGGGCTGCAGGTCCGCGGATTCGTCTTCAAGAGCGGCCTTGGCCAGGCCATCCCGACCGATGGCGTAGAGCACGGGGAAATCGAGCTGATCCTCGCTGGCATCAAGATCGATGAACAGGTCGTAGACCTCGTCCAGGACCGCTGCAGGCCTGGCATCCTGACGGTCGATCTTGTTGATGACCAGGATGATCTTCAACCCGGCGGCCAGGGTCTTTTCCAGGACAAACCTGGTCTGGGGCAGGGGCCCCTCACAGGCGTCCACCAGGAGCAAGGCCCCGTCAGCCATGGACAGGGCCCTTTCCACCTCGGCTCCGAAATCGGCGTGACCAGGGGTGTCGATGATGTTGATCTTGATCCCTTCCCAGGCCACGGAGCAGTTCTTGGCCGCAATGGTGATGCCCCGCTCCTGCTCCAGATCCATGGTGTCCATGAGCCGTTCGGCCAGGTCCTCGTCTTCGCGGAAAACCCCGCTCTGCCTGAACATCCCGTCCACCAGGGTGGTCTTGCCGTGATCGACATGGGCAATGATGGCGATGTTCCGAATATGGTGATTGTATGCTTTGGGCATGGTCATCCTTCTGTCCTCATTGAGGTACGGTCTTGCTGTCTACGGCATCAGGCAGGTCTTGTCCAGGGCAAAGGCAAGCGGCAGGGGGTGAAAGTCGTTGACTGGTTTGCAAAGCAGTCAGGTCTTCTTTAGGATGGGAGTCTTCGGGTCAGAGAGGGAACAGTGCTTTTGAACACGGGCCACAAGGAGAAATCATGACAGGACATCAACCCCATGTGGGTGAAATCATAGAATCCCATTGCCGCAGATGCAACGACCGCACGGGTCACGCCATCGTCTCGTTTGTCGACGGCGCCGTGGCCAAGGTTCAGTGCCGGGCCTGCGGCAGTGTGCACAAGCACCGGGCTGACAGGAGCACCTCCCGGAAGTCCGCTCCGGGAACATCGCGATCCAGGTCTTCAGCCGGCAAAGCCCCGGCCATCGACCCTCTGTGGAAGGAAAAGATCGAGTTGCGGGACAGGAGCCGGGCCAAGCCTTACAGCATGGATTGTCAGTGCGTGGTGGATGAGCTTCTGGAGCACCCGAGGTTCGGGACAGGGATTGTTCGAGAGCTGGTGGCCCCGAACAAGATCAGGGTCCTGTTTCAGGAAGGCCCCAAGCTGCTGCGCTGCGCTCCGTTTCAGAAGGGGTGACTCTGTCTGAGCAATCTCGTCCTGGCATTTCAAGATCCCTTTCAGCGCTGCCGCTGGCCGCGCTGAAA
>CAZNIP010000106.1:5384-9238 GCA_964573115.1 uncultured Desulfohalobiaceae bacterium
GCTGAAACATCTCTCCTTGATGCTTCTGTTTGCTGCTCTCTGTCCTCTGCACCTGCTCTCCAGGCTTTGTGCAGGTGCATCGACAAAGGGGTGTCAGGGGACGTGGCAGCCATGAGAAATTTCAGGACACCCTGGCCAGGTCTTCCTGATACATCTGGTAGTGCTCCCTGAGCATCTCCGGAATGGGCAGGTCATAGGGGCACTTGTCCACGCATTCCCCGCAGTCTTCACAAAGGGTCACGCTCTCCATGGCCCTGCGGGCAAAGGAGACCGCGGTCTCCCTGGACATCCGGGAGACGAACAAGGGATAGCCCATGGCCATGGTCACCATGACCCCATGGGGACATGGCAGACAGTATTCGCAGCGCCTGCAGAAACGCCGGCCCAGCTCATCCCGCAAGCCTTCCATCCTGGCCAGGTCCTCGGAGGTGACGACGTTCTCCCGTTCATAGATGGCCACGACCTGGTCCACGGCTGCTTCTGAGTCGAAGCCTGGAATGGGAATGACGTCCGGGGACTGCCTGAGAAAGGTGAAGGCCAGGTCTGCATCGTTGATCACCCCTCCGGCAAAGGGCTTCATGGCCAGGATGCCCATTCTGCGCTCCCGGGCATCTGGAAAGAGCCCCTCCAGGGGTTCGGTCTCGATCAGGTTGAGGGGGAACTGGACGGTGTCAAAGACATCGGTTCTGGTCATCATCACGGCCATGTCCAGGCTGTGCGAGGTGACCCCCAGGGATCTGATCTGTCCCTTGTCCAGGGCCTTGGACAGGGCGTCCATGGCTCCGCCGGGACCGGTGATCTCCTGCCACTCGTCTTCCCTGGAGACCTGATGGAGCTGAAAGACGTCGATCACATCGGTCTGCAGGGCCCGCAGGCTGTTTTCCAGCTGTTCCCGGGCCCCTTCCCTGTCCCGCTTCATGGTCTTGGTGGCCAGGACGACCTGATCCCGGACGCTGTGCAGGGCCCGGCCGATCTTTTCCTGGCTGTCCTTGTACAGGTGGGCGGTGTCGTACAGGGTGATGCCCTGGTCAAAAGCCCTTTTCAGGACCCTTTCAGCTTCGGGGTTGTCCAGGCGCAGGATGGGGATGCCGCCGAATCCCAGCTCGGAAACGGTCAGCCCCGTCCGGCCCAGCTGTCTGGTCTTCATGGTCGAACTCCGGGGGTTGAGGCTTTACTGAGCGCTGACCATAGCAGAATGGGGATGGGAGATAAAGGTGCGGAAGGGGACGGTCTCGGGTTGAGTCCGAAGCACAGGAAGCGGCGTGTCCCGAAAACGGAGCAGATGCCAGGTGAGGGCATGATACCGGCATTTGCCGGTTTTGAGGTGCATGTGTCGGCGAGCCCTGCGATTCATCGTCATGAGTTCACCTTTTTTGCCGTGATGTCCACGTCTCAGGCAATGAGGCGCGTGAAGATCTTCACCAGATGCGGATCGAACTGCTGTCCGGCACACCGTCTGAGTTCCTCCACAGCCTCGCGATGCGGCAGGGCGTTTCTGTACGGCCGCTCTTCGGTCATGGCGTCATAGGCGTCGGCGATGGCCAGGATCCGACAGGGCAGAGGGATGTCTTCCCCCTGCAGCCCCAAAGGATAACCCTGCCCGTTCCACCATTCATGGTGCTTGAGGATCCAGTCGGCAATAATTTCCAGATCAGGGACGGACTGGGCAATGCGCTGGCCGATTTCGCAGTGCCTCTGCATTTCTTTCCTTTCTTCCGCTGTGAGGGACCCTGGCTTGAACAGAATGTCGTCGGAGATGCCCACCTTGCCCAGATCGTGAAACTGGGCCAGCAGGCGCAGGTCGTTGATCGTCTCTTCAGGCAGGTCGAGCTCCTGGGCCATGTCCACCACCAGCTGCTGAAGCCGGTCGCTGTGGCCCTCGGTGATGAAGTCCCTGGCTTCAAGGGTCTTCATCAGGGCCTGCACAGTGACGCTGCGGGTGCTCCTGTCCCGGTGCATCTTTTCCCTGTACATCCTGTTGTCGGCTTCCTTGAACAGGGCCTGCATGTTCGTGGGCTTTTCATGGCTCAAGGCAAAGCCGATGGACAGGGAAAGGTGGACCTCTTTTTCCCTGCTGTTGAGGTCATCGATCGAACGCCGCAGCCTTTGAACCAGGTTCTGCATGATGTCCTGATCAGTGCCTGTGAGCAGGATGGCGAACTCGTCGCCGCCGATCCGGGCGATGATGTCGCTGGATCGAAAATTGGCCCTGAGCAGACGAGCCGTGCTCATGATCACCTGATCGCCGCTTTCGTGGCCCATGGTGTCGTTGACGAACTTCAGTCCGTCCAGGTCGCAGATGATGATCCCCACAGGGGCGTACCGTCCGTCTTGAAGGCGCCTCATCTCCTCTTCGAAAAAGTTTCGATTGTACAGGCCGGACAGAGCATCATGGAAGCTCTGGTGCCTGAGCTTCTCCTCGACTCGGATGCGATGGGTGATGTCCAGGAGGGAAGCGACACTCTTGTTCATGCCCGGAATGGAGGCGATGGACAGAAGGATGTCTTTGGTCTGTCCATGACGGTCCTGAAAGCGGAACTCATATTTTGAGGGGACCAGGTTGTCATCGATGCCCCGCAGTCGATGATATTCCATCATTTTTTCCAGATCGTCCTGGACAACGAAATCGGTCCAGCTCATCTTGCCTTCGACCTCCTCCCTGGAGTACCCGGAAATGGACTCAAATTTGGCGTTCACCAGGGAGAGGGTCGTGTCCTCTTCAATGATCACTGTGGCCGTCCCGGTGTTTTCAAAAACGGTTCGATACTTCTCCTCTGTGGCCTGCAGCTCCCTTTCGGACCTCTTCTGTTCGGTCACATCCGCAGCAATCTGGAGGCGGACGTATCTCCCGTCAGTCCAGGGCACGGCCCGGTCGTAGTTGATGTACCACTTCCCGTTGACCGGGTTGTGCCCCTCCCAGGTCTGGACCCCGGCGGGTTGGCCATGGACATCGAGAAGAACGGCGTTCGTGCAGTGCTCACAGGGGCCGTTGCCGCCTCGAAAGGCCCTCCAGCAGATCTCGCCCACGCAGTCCTGGCCAAAGGACTGCTTCATGTGCTCGTTCATGAACAGGACCTCGTAGGTCTGCATGTCGCAGACGTAGATGTCTGCCGGGATGCTGTCCAAAATGGTCTGCAGGGTCCTGTTGACGGTGGAGATGGCCTCTTCGGCCTGCTTTTGGGCGCTGATGTCGCTGTACATGGCCACCACGCCCTGCAAGGCGCCATCTACAAGGATTGGAGCCCCTGAAGCCAGAACATGGACCGGGGTGCCGTCCTTGCGGTAGCGCACCGTCTCAACCGGCTCGAGGTCCTGGCCTGAGAGGACAGTCTCGGTGTTGGACCTGGCCTCGCGATCAACGTCCATCCTGGTCACCAGGTCGTCCAGGTCCTTCCCCCGGGCCTCTTCGCTGGAGTAGCCGAAGATTTTCCGGGCCCCTGGATTCCACTCGATGATCCTGTGCGCGTGGTCCAGGGTCACAATGGCATCCGGGGCATGGTGGAGGACGGATTCCAGATACTTCTGGCGGGTCAGCAGCTCTTTTTCGACCTGATCACGACGCTGGAGCTCGTTTTCAAGGGCCATGACCCTCATTTTCAGTTCTTGAAGGCTGTTGTCTTCGTGAATCATCAGCAATCCTGTGCTGGAGCAGTGAGCCCCATCGAGGCCATCGCCAGTCTCGCCTTTCTGGAGCCGAAACAATTGAGGGGACCAAGAATTCTCAGGAGATCATGCAAGAAAAGCGCCAGATCAAGTCGGACTTCAGTTTTGCCGCGGGCTGCGCTGAAGGTCGAAGGTCGAGGGTTGAAGGTGGATGGGAGACAGGAAAATTCGACCCTTGACGTGAGGACATC
>CAZNIP010000107.1:0-9218 GCA_964573115.1 uncultured Desulfohalobiaceae bacterium
GGGGAGCTGCCCGCAGGGCTGAGGGGTTCTTTCTTTCGAAGTTTCATACGAGCCCGGCCTCTGGCCCGGCTGAAGGTCGAGGGTTGAGGGTGGATGGTTGAGGGAAGAAAAGATCCCCGACGTGACCAGCAGGATATCGACTCGGCCAGGTTGATCAGCCAAGAAACTTGACTCCAGAATCAAGTTTCAAACGAGCCCGGCCGCTGGCAACACTGACTCTCTGGGGTTGTGAAGGCAGAAAAACCAATCTCGTGTGCGAAGTTCATGTAGGTCCGAAACACCTGGGGCGGGGCGCTCTGGTCAAGAAAGGCAAGCGCCCCGCCTTTGATTCTGTTCAGCCTCGGCATGGCCTCTGGCATGACCTTCAGCATGGGGAAGACCCCCACAGCTCGTGGGGCAGTTCCCTTGGACGAGGAGAGCGGTTCAGAGTGTGACGCGAATTGAGAAACCCGGCCGACCTCAAACGGCGACCGGACTGAAACATGACCCAAGTGCGCCTTGGAAGCTCCTGATATGATGATGCCAAGCGTGTTGTTCAGTCAAAGAGGCAAGGCCTGATCATGGCCGGACTTGAGCCCTTCCTGCACTCCCTGACCGTGGTTCAGGAGGCCCTGCCGTACATTCTGGAAGGCTCCCTGGTGACCATCGGGATCGTGATCGGGGCCATGGGCATGGGGCTGATCTTCGGCGTGCCCATGGCCGTGGCCCAGGTCTACGGGAGCCGGATGCTCAAAGTGGCTGTCGGGCTCTACGTCTGGCTCTTCCGGGGCATTCCGGTCCTGGTGCTCCTGTTCCTGTTCTACTTCGGCCTCTTCTCGCTGATGAACCTGAACATCAGCGCTTTCTGGGCCTCGATTCTGGTCCTTGGATTCCGGGGTATGGCCTATCAATCCCAGATCTTTCGCGGAGCGATCCTGTCCCTGCCCCGGGGACAGCTCCGGGCGGCCCAGGCCCTGGGCATGAGCGACCTCAAGGCCATCAGGTGCATCATTCTGCCCCAGGCCCTGCGGCTGTCCATCCCAGGCTGGTCCAACGAGTACTCCATTGTGCTCAAGGACTCGGCCATCGCCTTTGTCCTCGGGACCTCGGAAATCATGTCCAGGACCCACTTTGTGGCCTCCAGGACCTATGAGCAGCTGGCCCTGTATCTGACGGCCGGGGCCGTGTTCTTCATCCTGACCATGGTCGGGCTCAGGCTCCTGCACTCCCTGGAGCACAGGGTGGCCATCCCGGGGTACTCGCCCCAGAGCTGAGCAGGGCCAGCCCGGGATGAGCTGCGGCTGCAGGAAATCAGGATGCAGCTGAAGGAATTCAGAAACATGAAAGCGATACATCATACCCCTACAGCGAAACATCCAGTCGACGGTGACTGTCTTTTCCCGTCATTCCTGCGAAGGCAGGAATCCAGATAAAGAACTGGATCCCGGATCAAGTCCGGGCTGACGGACAAGAGGAAAACGTATCGAATGAACTTTCGCTGTAGTGAATGCCACATTTGTTTTGTTCCGAACCATAAAGTTCATCTGCCGTGACTTTGATTCACCTCTGACCTCATAGCTGTCGGTTGCGGACCTCTTATGCCAGAACACGAACTCCTCTTTGTCGACTCGATCTCCAAGAACCTTGGCGGCAAGGACATCCTGAACAACGTCTCCCTGACCATGCACAAAGGGGACCTCAAGGTCCTCATCGGTCCCTCGGGCGGGGGCAAGTCCACCCTGCTGCAGTGCATCAACCTGCTCATCCTGCCCGATGCCGGGGCCATCAGCCTGAACGGGCAGCAGGTCTCCTTTCGGCGCAAGAGGGAGCTGCTGGCCTTTCGACAGCAGATTGGAATGATCTTTCAGGATTTCAACCTCTTTGATCATCTCAACGCCCTGAACAATGTGTCCATTGCCCTGCGCAAGGTCAAAAAGCTGTCCAGGGACCAGGCCAGGAAACGGGCCGAGCAGGAGCTGGACCGGGTCGGGCTGCGGGACAAGGGAGGCCTCTATCCGGCCGAGCTTTCCGGGGGCCAGAAGCAGCGGGTGTCCATTGCCCGGGCCCTGGCCATGGATCCTCTCCTGCTCCTGCTGGACGAGCCGACCTCAGCCCTGGACCCGGAGCTCATCGGCGAGGTCCTGACCGTGATCCGGAACTTGAGCCAGAGCGGGATGACCATGCTCATGGCCACCCACCAGGTCGGGTTCGTGCGCAGCCTGGCCCAGGAAATCCTGTTCATGGAAAACGGGCGGATCATTGAGCAGGGGACTCCGGACAGCCTCCTGAAGCTTCGAGAATTGGAGCAGGACAGCCGGACCATGGATTTCTGCAACAAGCTGAACGAAATTTACGGCGAGAGCAGCGACTGATGGACTGGAGCTTTCTTGTCGAGGACATGGTTCCGGTCCTCAATCAGGGGCTGCTGGTGTCTCTGGCCCTGATCCTGCCCTCGTCGGTGTGCGGGCTCCTGGTGGGGATCGGCATCGGCTCCTGCAGGGCTTTTGGTTCGCCCTGGGTCTCCAGGCTGGCCAGATGGTACGCCATCGTCTTCCGGGGCACCCCCCTGGTGGTCCAGCTCTTCGTGCTCTACTTCGGGCTGCCCAACCTGGGGATCTACCTCGAGCCCTATGCGGCCGCCGTCCTGGGGTTCACCCTGTGCAGCGGGGCCTACCACTCGGAGTACATCCGGGGGGGGCTCTTGTCCATCAAGAGGGGGCAGATCCTGGCGGCCGCCTCCATGGGCTTCTCCACCTGGAAGACCATGATCTGCATCGTCATCCCCCAGGCCCTGCGGCGGGCCCTTCCAGGATGCGGCAACGAGCTCATCTACCTCATCAAGTACTCCTCCCTGGCCTACATCATCACCTGCATCGAGCTGACCGGCGAAGGCAAGGTCCTGGCGTCCCGGACTTTCAGGTTCACGGAGGTCTTCATGGTCGTCGGGGCCTACTACCTGGTCCTGGTCAGCCTGGCCACCGTGGGGCTGCACAAGCTGGAGAAGAGGCTCGCCGTTCCCGGGTTCGGTCTGCGTTAAGCCGGCTGTTCCTCATGATGTGTTCAAATGTATGATGTCGCTTCAGCTTGAGGCGTTGTAACGGTTTGGAGAAAAAGAGAAATTTCTGACAGGATTTACAGGATAAACAGGATGAGATGGGATAAGAGGGAAAGAGAATTTTTTTCAGCCGCTCCGGATGAGCGGCTGAAAGGTCTCCCTGCCAGTGAAACATTTTGATTCTGTCAATTTTGGTGGATCTGTCGACATGATCTTTTTTCGACCTCAATGAACAGTCTCCTGTTCAAACATTGGAAAAGTCCTTCTTCTTCAGGATGTCGTAGTAGGTCTGGATGCGCTCGATGTAGCGCACCGGCTCCGTCCCCCGGGCGTATCCGTACCTGGTCTGCTTGTAGTACTTCTTGATCCGCAGCAGGGGCAGGGTCTGTTGCATGCTCTCCCACAAACGTGGATCCAGGCCCTTGTCCCTGGCCAGCTTCTGGGCGTCGCGAACATGGCCGTACCCGATGTTGTAGCTGGCCAGAGTGAAAAAGATCCTCTCCTCGTCAGGCACATCATCCCATCTGTCTTTGATTTTCTTCAGGTACTTCACCCCGGCCAGGACGCTCTGGGCCGGGTCGAGGCGGTTGGAGATGCCCATTTCCCTGGCCGTGGTCAGGGTGACCTGCATCAGGCCCTTGACCCCGGTGTAGCTCTGGGCCCGGGGGTCAAAATGGGACTCCTGGTAGATGACGGCGGCAATGAAGCGCCAGTCAAAGCCGAACTGCTCAGCGGTCCGCCTGATCAGGGGCAGGTACTTGGGGAGCCTGGTCTGAATCCGCTTGTGGAACTTCTTGAGGTCCACATAGTCGAAGATGTGCACTTTGCCGTAGTACCGCTCGTAGATCTTGGCATAGTCCCCCCGCTCCCGGACCTGATCCAGAAACGCGTTGACCCTCTCCAGGAGGGCCTGGTCCCCTTTCTTGACCGCCCAGCCCAGGGACTGCTCCTCTTCCAGGGGGAAGGCGATCTTGATGTGCGGGTAGTAGCGACGGTTGAGCAGGGCAATGTTGGAATCCGCCACGGTGAGATCGATGGACTGGGTTGAAACCTGGCGGATGAGCTCTTCAGTGGGCAGATCGTCGTGAAGGACGATGTCGATGTCCAGGTCCTGCTCCTGATTGAGCTCTGTCAGCCGCTGCTGGTAGGTCGTGTTCTCCCGGACATGGACGGTCTGTCCGGCGAGGTCCTGGATGGATGTGATGGCGGTGTTGCTCCGGTGCACAATGACCTGCTGCTGGATGGTCATGTAGGGGTCGGAAAAGTCGACCAACTCGGCCCTTTCCGGCGTGATGGTCATCCCGGCGGCCACAAGGTCGCCATTGTCGCTGTTGACGTCGGTGAGCAGGTCGTTCCATTCCTCCACCCTGGTCTCGAGCTCCACATCCAGGAAGGTGCTGAAGGCCTGGGCCAGCTCGAACTCAAAGCCCATGGGCTGGTCCCGGTAGATGTAGTAGCAGTTGGCGTTGTTCCGGGTCAGAACCGTGATCTTTCCGGATTCCCGGACATGCTCCAGGGTGTCGGGGGGCTGCTCGGACGAGCACCCCAGGGGGCCCAGGACGCAGAGCAGGACGAACAGCATCGATAGACGAAAGGTGCACCTTTGGGGCATGCATTCTCCTTGGTACGAGTTTTTCCACCAGGCTCGAACCTGGAACCCGGATGGCCAGGTTGCGACTGACGTGGCACAAGGTGGATCGAGTATCCAGATGCGAAAGCAGGGAAATGGAGAAAAGATCATTGTTGCCGGTTTGTGAACCGCCAACAATGATCTTTTATTTGACCAGCATGACCGGGCACTGGGAGAGGATGCCCACCTTGTGACTGATGGTCCCCCAGCCCTGGGTAGGGTTGCTGACGTCGATCTTGTGGGAGTTGAGGATGATCAGGTCCACCTTGGTGTCCTTGGCAAAGGCCAGGATCTCCTGGACCCTGCTGCCCAGGAGAATGGTGGGCTCGATCGTGAAGTTGCCCGTGCTCTGGGTCTCCTGGTAGGGCTCGATCAGGGCGTTCATCTTCTTTTCGGCCCGTTTGCGCAGGGTCGTGTAGAAGCGCTCGAACTCCTCGGCCTCATCGTCGGCAATGGTCTCGATGACGTGCAGGAGGGTGATCGTGCGGCGAGGCGTTTCACTCTTGAGCTCGGAGTGCATGGTCACTGCGATGTCCAGGGCGTGCTGCGTGATCTCTGTCCCGTCGGTGGGCACCAGGATGTGATCGAACATGGTCACGTCCTCCTCTCAGGCATGAGGGCGTTAGAAATAGACTTTTTTCGATTTGCGTCTCTGAATCCGACCCACGAAGAAACCGAACAGGGCTGAGCCGCAGACCACCCCGGCACCAGCCAGAAACCAGTGCATGTTCTGACTGGAGCGCAGCTCTTCATTGTCCGCGCTGACAGTCTTCAGCCTGGATTGAGTCGTGGCCAGCTCCTCCTGGGTGGCCTGAAGGTTTTCCTTGTACTCCAGGGCTTTGGAAGCGTCGGACTTCAGGGAGGCGTAGCGCTTCTTGAGGTCGCTGAGCTCCTTTTGAACGGCATCCAGCGTGGAGGAGAGCTTCTTGTTCTCGGCCCGTAAATCTGTGATGGTGGTCCCGGCTTCATCGCTGGCCGATTTGAGGCGCTCAAGCTGGCGGGTCAGGTTCTGCACTTTGAGCTTGTTGGGGGTGTCCTGCATGGTGTAGCGCTTGAGCACCCAGCCTTCGCTGTTCTCTGGCGTCCGCACCCTGTACCAGCCAGATGTCTGCTCCATGACCTGGAGCCTGGTGCCTGAGGGGAGCATCTTCAAAATCTTGTGGTCGGTCCCCGGGCCGGTTCGCAGGGTGATCTTGAAACTGTCGGCGACATAGATCTGCTGGGCCAGGCCAGGTGCTGCTGCCAGGAGGCAAAGGAGCAGGCTGACACAGAGAATCAGGTGTGTGATGCGCATTGGAGTGATCAGACCTCACTGGTTTGGGTCAAAAGGGTGAACCTCTGAGCCCCTCAAGAGTGCCTTGAGGGGAGTTCTCGTCGGTCTTCGGTGTCATGTCCTTGAAATGCTGAGCCAGTCATTTTCGGAAGAGCGCTGCTTTCAGCTCGCCGCCCCTCGTGGCGGCCAGAACGGCCTGCTGTCCGTCCTCTGTGTCGCCTCGCAGGAGATCACATTCTCGTTGTGCCGGACGCGACATCAGCAAGGATTCAGACTCAGGGCAGTGGAAACATCTAGGTGCAAACACTAGCAACTCTTCTGGAAAATCTCAACTTGAGTCTGCGCAGACCTGGATCAGAGGTCAACAGAGCCTCCGCGTTCCAGCCCCGGGGCCACCCGGAGGCCCTGTGAAGCCGCAGGTCTTCATTGTTCCGGCAGATGCCAGCCCGCAGGCGCAGGCACGATGCCGCCGGCTCTCCGAGGAGCTGTCCCTGCCCCTGGGGGAGGGACAGCATGACTGTCCTGCCCCGATTCTGACGGTCGGTTCGGAGCTCAGAGTCGAGTTTCCACGCACGTCAGGACAAAAAAAGGCTGACCAGCTCGCTGCGGAGTGGTCCCGCCTGGATGTCAGCAGCCGGGCGGGGGCCGCCAGACGGCAGCCCCTGTTCCGGGCCATCCGCGGCAAGACCAGGACCGCAGGCCTGCCTTGTGTCCTGGACGGCACGGCCGGTCTGGGCGAGGATGCCTGGCTCTTGAGCTCTCTTGGCCACAGCGTGCTGGCCGTGGAGCAGCACCCGGCGGTCTTCGCCCTGTTGCGGGATGCCTGGGCCAGAACAGGGGTCTTCAGTCCCTGGAGGACCAGACGGATCCGTCCGATATGGGCAGAGACAGGCGGCCTGCTGCGGAGCATGGCGGGATCGACCTCCCTGGGACACTCCGTGTCGGGCTCTCTGGAGTCCGTGCCCCGCCCGGACGTCATCTATCTCGACCCCATGTTCCCCGGCCATGGACAGCGAAAGACAGCCGAACGCAAGCCGCTTCGCCTGCTTCGCCAGCTGGTGGGTGATGACCGGGGCGAAGACCCGGAGCTCCTCGGCCTGGCCCTTGAGGTGGCCAGGGACAGGGTGGTCGTCAAGCGTCCCCTGAAGGCACCCTGCTATGCCTCCAGGGAATGGGCACCGGGCCATCAGGTGCCGGGCAGGAGCGTGCGCTTCGATGTCTATTTCCCGCATTGAACTTGGCGCTGTTTTCTGGCAAGGAAAAACAAACTTTTCACATGGACAAGTGGTATGGCCTTTCTCTCGGAAAAGGCGTTTCTGGAGTTCATCGACCGCTTCTTTCCCCTCCGAAGCGACGGGGTCGTCGTGCCACGGGGCGACGACTGCGGGGTCATTGAGTGCCCTGGCCGGATGTGCATCACGTCTGACCTCTTCCTGGAGGGCGTCCATTTCCGGAGAGCCACCTTCCCCCCCGAGGACCTGGGCTACAAGGCCCTGGCGGTGAACGTCTCGGATATTGCGGCCATGGGGGCGACCCCCAGGGGGTTCAACCTCAACCTCATGATCCCCAAGGACCTGGACGAAACGTTTTGGGGCTCCTTTTTCAAAGGCATGGCTGAGCTGGCCGCGGAGCACGGGCTGATCCTCCTCGGGGGCGATCTGAGCCGGTCCGATGTCCTGGGGGTGGACATCACCATCTGGGGGGCCGCCCCGGACAGGCTCATGCTCCGGGAGCAGTGCCGCCCGGGAGACGAGCTCTTTGTGCTCGGGCCGCTGGGGCTGGCCAGGGTCGGTCTGACCCTCCTGGAGAGAGGTGGGCAGCGGGAGCGGTTTGCCAGAGGCGTCAAGGCTCACCTGCACCCCAGGCTCTTTGTCCGGGAGGGGCAGGTTCTGGCCCGGCAGCCCTGGGTCAGGGGGCTGATGGATGTTTCCGATGGACTGGCCATGGATGTGGGGCGTTTTCTGGGTCCCGGGCTCGGTCTGGAGCTCTCCCTGGACGAGTCCGAGCTCGACCATGAGGTCCGCGAGTTTGCTGCCCTGCAGGACCAAGACCCGCTGCAGTTCGCCCTGCAGGGAGGCGAGGACTATGCCCTGCTGGGGGGCATGGCCCCCGGGTCTGCAGACCTGCTTCGCCAGGTCTGCCCTGAGGCGGCCATTCTGGGGACCGTTGACCAGGCCCCGGGCATTTCCATTCAGGGCAGGCCCTTCCTGGCCCCAGGCTTCGATCACTTCAGCGCTGCAGAGGACAGCTCTTCATCTCGAGGTGCCCGATGAAAGACCCGACCTCGAACATGGACCTCGAGCTCAGAGTGGTGGGCAGAATCCGGTCCGCGATCACCAGCAGGCAGGCCAGCCCCAAACAGGCCTCAGAGGACCTGGAGCCGGTGCAGATCGTGTTTGACACGACCTATGCCCAGGCCCTGGAGGATATTTCCCCAGGTCAGGAGGTCGAGGTCCTGACCTGGCTGCACCAGGGGGACCGCAGCGTGCTCAAGTGCCATCCCAGGGGGGATCCGGATCGCCCTGTGCGGGGCATCTTTTCCACCAGGTCCCCGGATCGCCCCAATCCCATCGGGCTGCACAGGGTCAGGGTGCTCGAAGTCCGGGGTCTGACCCTGACCGTGCATCCCATGGAGGCCATGGACACCACCCCGGTGGTGGACATCAAGCCCGTGGACCGGGAGTCTCCGGAAGCAGCCTGGGGACCGCACATCTCGGCCAGGGAGGGCGACCAGCTGGCCAGGGCCGGGAGAGACGCCTGGCTCAAGGGGCTGCTCAACGGCTTCAACGGCAACCTCAGCCTGAGGCGCGGAAACCGGGTCATCCTGACGACTTCCGGGAGCGCCAAGGGGCATCTGGCCCCTGGCGATCTGGTCTGCGTGGACCTGGACTCCGGAGACCCCCTGGGGCCGGGCCGCCTCTCCAGCGAATCCGCCGTTCACCTGGCCGTCTACAGGAATCAGCCTGCAGCCTCGGCCGTGATCCACACGCACCCGGTGCACCTGTTGGCCCTGAGCCTTCAGGACCGGGACTGGCTGGCCAGGCTGCCCCTGTTCGAGGCCGGCCTCTTTGCCGACGACCTGGCCCTGGTCCCGGCCATGACCCCCGGGACCCGGGAGCTGGGCCAGGCCGCGGGCCAGGCCGCCCAGAAGGCCCGGGCCATTCTGCTCCAGAACCATGGACTGGTCTGCTGGGCAGAGACCATGACCGCCGCCCTCGGGTTGACCGAGGAGCTGGAGGGTCTGGCCAGGATCGGTCTGCTGACAGGCGGAGGCCTGAGAA
>CAZNIP010000108.1:0-4110 GCA_964573115.1 uncultured Desulfohalobiaceae bacterium
AGCTGCCGGGCCACGAGCTCGGTCAGGTCGATGACTTCGATCTTGCCTTCCAGGCCGCTGGTCTTCAGGCCGTCTTCCAGGTTGACCAGGCAGAAGGGACAGGCGGTGACGATGACATCCGCCCCGGCCTCTTCAGCCATCCTGGCCCTGACCTGGCCCATGCGCTGGTCCTCGATGGGTTCGTAGTAGAGCATCAGCCCCCCCCCTCCGCAGCAGAAGGACCTGTCCCGGCAGCGCTCCATCTCGACCCGCTTCAGCCCTGGAATGGCGTCCAGGACCTCCCTGGGCTCGTCGTAGAGCAGGTTGTGCCGCCCCAGGTAGCAGGGGTCGTGATAGACATAGGTCTTGGACCCGTCTTCCACAGGATTGAAGCTGAGCTCTCCGGCCCGCAGCTTTTGCAGCACATACTGGCTGAAATGCAGGACTTCCGGCATGGACCGGTAATCCTTGCGCAGGGCATTGTAGGCATGGGGATCTGCAGTGATCACGGTCTTGACCCCGGTCTCCTGAATGGCCTCGGTGTTGTGCTCCTTCAGGGTCTGAAAGAGCATCTCCTCGCCAAACCGCTTGACCTCGTGGCCGCTGTCCTTTTCACCTTTGCCCAGGATCCCGAAGTCCTCGCCGCAGGCATGCAGAACCCTGGCCGTGGCCCGGGCCAGCTCCTGAAGGCGTTCGTCGTAAGAAGTGGCGCTGTCCACAAAATAGAGGGTCCGGGCCGCTTCCTTCTTGCCCAGGACCTTGACCTCGAACTCCTCGGCCAGGGGCTTGACCCACTCCTGGCGCTTCTTTTCCGTCTTGCCATAGGGGTTGCCCCGCTTTTCCAGGGATGACAGGGGCTTCTGCAGGGACTGGGGCACGTTGCCCTCATCCACCATGCCCCTCCTGAGGTCGACCATCTTGTCGATGTACTCGTTCATGACCGGGCACTCTTCCTCGCAGGCCCCGCAGGTGGTGCAGGACCAGATCTCGTCGGCATCGTAAATGGAGCCGATGAGCGGCTCGGAACCCTTGATGTCCCCCAGGACCGGGAAGCGGTTGAACATGTAGTCCCTGGCCTTGATGGACACGAATCTGGGCGAGAGGGGGCGCCCCACGGTGTTGGCCGGGCAGTTGTCGGAGCACCGGCCGCAGTCCACGCAGGTGTAGAAGTCCAGCATGTGTTTCCAGGTGAAGTCCTCGAAGACCTTGGTTCCAAAGGACTCCAGGTCATCCAGCTCCTCGTCCGAAACCCCCCAGCGCACTGGTTTGACCGCACCCCGGTCGAGCTTCATGAAGAAGACGTTGAAGATGGAGGTGATGACGTGGAAATGCTTGCCGAACGGGAGATAGCACAGAAAGAAGAAAAAGATGACGTCGTGGGCGAAATAGGAGAACACGTGCAGGGGCTGCAACGCCCCGACCGGGACACCGCCGAGGATGCCGGCCATGGCCCACGGCAGGGACAGGGGGGCCAGAAACTCGCCCGCATGGCCGGACTGCTGGGCCGCGGCCACATGGGTTGCGGCGAACAGGCTTTCGAAGACCATCAGGCCGCCGATCAGGCCCAAAACAAAGATGGCCTCCGCGGTATGGTCCTTGCCGTACTCGGGGGGGACCTTGTAGCGCTCCGGCTTGAACCAGCCCCTCCGTATCCCGGCGATGATGCAGGCGATGAGCACGATGGTCGCGGCATAGTCCTTGAGCACGTTGTAGACGTCGCCCAGCCCGCCACCGAGGCCGGGAAAGACGAACCCTTCCTGAAAACCGACGATGACGAGGGTCGTCGACCGGATGGACAGGACCAGGAAGCCGACAAAGATGAGGATGTGCAGCACCCCGGCCAGCATGTACCTGGGCTGCTTGTACTGGGCCAGCCAGTAGGTCAAGACGGCCTGGACCCGGCTCCCGAACCGGTTCATGCGGTTGTCCGGTGTGCCCTTGGTCAGGGGGATGAGCCTCTTGGCCATGATGAAGGCGAAGGCAGCCAGACCTGCCAGGGGAATGAGCACTGCCAGGATCCAGGCCGGGATCCCGAGCACTGTGGCTTCAGCCGGAGGTATGAGTATCTGTTCCATACATCGCTTCCTTGTTTGCGTGAATTGACTCCAGCCACAACGTATGGCCCAGTCTGCCGCTGCCTGCAACCCCTCTGGCGGGCCATGCCGGGCTCAAGCTCCCGGATTGCCAGGCAGCGGCGAGATTCACAGCGATTCTGAGTTATTTTCCGCCAAAGGCGTCCTCTTCCATGTCCACAGCAGCACTGGAGGACTTCTTGATGGACTCGATCTTGCCCATGGTCACCGGCAGCACGGTCTGAATATAGAACTGGCAGGTCTGGATCTGACCCTGGTAGAAGACCTTGTCCTTTTTCTTGGCCTTCTCCAGCTTGCCGGAGGCCACTGAAGCCCTCCAGAGGAGCATCCAGGCCATGGCCAGGTCGCCGCAGACTTCCATGAAGGAATAGGCATGGGCAAAGGCTGTCAGCACCTCCTCAGACATGGCCTTGCCCCCGATGTGCATGGCCACCTCGCCCAGGGTGTTGAGCACGGCCTCCATTTCCCCGGCCAGCTCGGCCAGCTGCTCATGCTGCTTGGCCTCGCCGATGGTCTTCTGCATCTCCCCCATGAGGTCCATGATGGCCTTGCCCTTCTTCATGCCCAGCTTCCGGCCCAGGAGGTCCATGGCCTGGATCCCGTTGGTGCCTTCATAGATGGGCGTGATCCGGACATCCCGCAGGAGCTGCTCCTGGGGATACTCCCTGGTGTACCCATAGCCGCCGTAGACCTGGACCCCGAGGTTGCACATGTCCACGGCTTTGTCGGTGCAGTAGCCTTTGCAGATGGGGATGAGGACGTCGATGATGTTCTGGTACCTGTCCTTGTCGTCTTCCGAGTCGGTCAGGTTCTTCATGTCCTCGCAGAAGTTGACGTAGTACATCAGACTGCGCATGCCTTCGACATTGGACTTCATGGTCATGAGCATGCGGCGGACGTCCGGGTGCTGGATGATGGGCACGGCCGGGGCGCTCTTGTCCATGAGGTTGAGCAGGTGCCGTCCCTGGGTCCTGTCCCGGGCGTAGTTGACGGCGTTGAGGTAGGACGAGGCAGCCAGGGCCAACCCCTGCATGCCCACCAGGAGCCTGGCCTGATTCATCATCAGGAACATCTCCCGCATGCCCTTGTTCTCCTGTCCCAGGAGCAGACCGCGGCACTTGTTCTTGCTGCCCAGGGCCAGCGTGCAGGTCGAGCTGCCGTGGATGCCCAGCTTTTCCTCGATGCCGGTGCAGACCACGTCGTTGAACTCGCCCATGCTGCCGTCCTCGTTCACCCAGTACTTGGGCACGATGAACAGGGAAATCCCGGAGGTTCCCGGAGGGGCGCCCTCTATTCTGGCCAGGGTCGGGTGGATGATGTTCTCGGTCAGGTCGTGCTCGCCGCCGCTGATCCAGATCTTCTGTCCGGAGATGTTGTAGGTCCCGTCGCCGTTTGGTTCAGCTGTGGTGGTGATGGCCCCGACATCCGATCCGGCCTGGGGCTCGGACAGGAGCATGGTGCCCATCCATTCCCCGGTGTAGAGCTTCTTCAGGAAGAGCTCCTTCTGCTCCTGGGTCCCGAAGCTCTCGATGAGGTGTCCGGCCCCGACAGTCAGCCCGACATAGAGATTCAGAGAGCAGTTGGCCCCCAGCAAATAGTCGCTGACCGCCATGCTCAGGGTCTTGGGCATGCCCTGCCCGCCCCATTCCGGGGACTCGGAGGTGCCGACCCACTCCCCTTCCCTGTAGAGCTGGTAGACCCGGTGAAACTCCTCCGGCACTTTGACCTCGCCGTTCTCAAAAACCACGCCCTTTTCATCCCCGACCTTGTTCGTGGGCAGGATTTCCTTGACAGCCAGGTTCTTGGCTTCATTGACGATCAAGTCAACGGTCTTCTTGTTGAACTCTGCAAACTTCTCATGCTTGCTGAACTGCTCGACATTGAGCAGCTCGTGCAGGACGAAATCCACATCCCTGCGGTCTGCGATCTGCTGTGCCATTGATGCTCTCTCCTTTGTTGAAGACGTTTCCCTGACGGCAGACGTGCCGCCAGCAAACCACATTCACTCCTCTGCCATTGCCTGAAAGCTCGATCACGC
>CAZNIP010000108.1:4210-9115 GCA_964573115.1 uncultured Desulfohalobiaceae bacterium
CCTGTCAGCCCAGCCAGAGGCAGGGCTGACACCTGATCACCTGTGATGAAGGTTCAAGCGAGCTCTGAGCCATGTTGCTCCTTCCGTTCTTGCGGGCAGGGGCATCAGGCACGGTCAGCAGTCTCCGCCTTACCGATCCCGTGGATAAAGATGTCCACCAGGGAGTTGGCCATGGAGGACGGGGTGTACTTGCCGCTGGAATAGACCCAGGTGGTGATCACCTCGTCAATGGCCCCGATGATGACCTGCTTGACCAGGGCGATGGGCAGGTTCTTCCTGATGACCCCTTCGTTCTGCCCCTGGTTGATGATGCTGGAGACGAGATTGAAGTACATGTCCGACAGCTCTTTGATCTTTTGATCCGAGAGCCGCCTCTTGACCTTGGTCTCGACCTGGTAGACAACAGCCAGCTCCCTGTTCAGCTCAAACTCCCTGAGATGCATGTAGATGAGCTTGCGGAGCTTATCCAGGGCATTGTCGGCCTGACCGACCTCCTCCTTGAACTTGGCGAAGATCTGAGCCGTCTTGAAGCTGAAAAAATGATCCAGGATGTCGTTCTTGTTCTTGAAGTAGAGGTAGATGGTTCCGTCAGCCACTCCAGCTTCCCTGGCCACCTGGGAGATCGTGGAGCTGTAAAACCCCTGTCGAGCGAAGACCCGGATAGCCGCTTCCAAAATCCTTTGATATTTTTGACTTTTTTTTGAATTCGGCTGGATGTCTGACATTCCTCTTGTCGTCCTTGTCATCTCGTGCTAGTTTCTGAATGAATATTCATTCAGAAAATGACTACCAAGTCCCTCATGGGCTGTCAAGCTGCCCGGGCAAAAAATCAGGCGATTCGCTTTCCCCATCAAGACCCCGCTGTATCAACCGGCGGGTTTTCGCAGAGGATGAGACCCGAATGGATCACTCAGGACTGTCGGCCTTCAAAGGTTCGCTCACGGATCAACCGTCCATGCCTTTGGGACAGGCCCGGAAACCACGCCACTCAGGTTCTCCTGACGGGCTCAGAATCGCCCTGGTCAGCTATCGCTCCAATCCCTACTCAGGAGGCCAGGGAATCTACGTCAAGTACCTGAGCAAGGCCCTGGCCGATCTGGGCCACGATGTCCGGGTCATCTCTGGCGAACCCTACCCTGAACTGGACGATCCCGTCCGCCTGGTGCCCCTCCCGGGGATGAACTTTTACGACTACCCCACAGCCCGGGCCGCAGTCCGCGAAAGGAAGCTGTCCTGCCTGACCGATGTCCTGGAATACCTGGGCTACATCAGCGGCGGCTTCCCCGAACCCAGGACCTTTGGCCGGAGATTGGCCCGGTACATGGCCGCCCACGGTCGGTCCTTCGATATCGTCCACGACAACCAGAGCCTGTGCTTCGGCCTCCTGAAGATCATGGCCATGGACATCCCGGTGGTGTCCACGATTCACCACCCCATCACCAGGGATCTGACCACTGCCCTGGCCAATGAGCCGCAATGGGGCATGCGTCTGCTCATCCGCAGATGGCACAGCTTTCTCCGGATGCAGAAACGGGTGGCCCCGGAGCTGGAGCAGATTCTGACCGTGTCTGACTGCTCCCGGCGGGACATCGTCAAGGATTTCAAGCTGGAGCAGGACAGGATCAGCGTGGTCCACAACGGCGTGGACCTGTCCAGCTTCTCCCCGATGGACGGGGTGGAGCGGGAGCCTTTCAGGATCATGGCCACGGCGAGTGCCGACGTCCCACTCAAGGGCTTGAACACCCTGCTCGAAGCCATCGGACTGCTCAAGGACGACCTGCCCCAGCTCAAGCTGACCGTGCTGGGCAGGCCCAAAACAAACGGTCCCACAGCCAGACTGGTCAGGGAGCTGGAACTCGGATCCCGGGTCCGCTTCGTGAACAACCTGACCACCCATGAGCTGCGCACGCTCTATGCCCGGGCCAGCGTGGCCGTGGTCCCTTCCCTGTACGAGGGCTTCGGCCTCCCGGCAGCCGAGGCCATGGCCTGCGGCGTCCCGGTGGTCTCCACCACAGGCGGGGCCCTGCCCGAAGTGGTCGGCCAGGCCGGGATCCTCGTGCCCCCGGGTGAGCCCCTGGACATGGCCGGAGCCTTGAAGACCCTCCTGGCATCACCGGAGCTCAGGCACTCCCTGGGCAGGCAGGGACGGCGGAGGATGGAGGACAACTTCACCTGGGACAAGGCGGCCCGCAGAACAGTCCAGGTCTACGAGCGGCTGCTGGCGGAGCAGAGGACAGAGACCAGAGGACAGAGGTCAGAGAACAGAGGACAGAAAGTTGCGGCTGCAAAAACTCAAGACGCAGCCGCAGGAATTCAGAAGTGAGAATTCAGCCCGGCCAGAGGCCGGGCTGACAAGAGAATCATGATCACCATCGACCTGAACAGGATCACCCTGCGGCCTGGAAGCAGGGTCCTGGACCTGGGATGCGGCGAAGGCAGGCACGGGCATGCCCTCCTGGCCAGCCAGGACCTCCATGTGGCAGCCCTGGACCTGGACCGGGAGGCCGTGGGCAAGGCCCGGGACGGTTTTCAAACCTATTTTCCTCATCCCGGCGGCCGCGCCAGGAGCTGGCAGGTCTTCCAGGGCGACTGCCTGCAGCTTCCATTCAAGGATCAGAGCTTCGACGGCATCGTCTGCTCTGAAGTCCTGGAGCACCTGCCCGACTATCACTCCGCCATCGTGGAGATCCGCCGAATCCTCAAGCCCGGGGGGGTCTTTGCCCTCAGTGTCCCCAGGTCCTGGCCGGAGAGGATCTGCTGGTTCTTGAGCCGGGACTATCAGCACGACCCTGGAGGCCATGTCCGGATCTTCAACACGACGTCGCTGCGCCTGGAGGTGGAACGGCTGGGCTTTCGGACCGTGGCCTGTCACGGGGCCCATGCCCTGCACTGCCCATACTGGTGGCTCAAGTGCTTGAACTGGAAACGCCGGGACACCTGGCTCCCGGTCCGCCTCTACCACAGGTTCCTCCTCTGGGACATGTTCAAGGCCCCCAAGCTGACCCGGCTCCTGGAAAGAACCCTCAACCCGATCGCTGGAAAAAGCGTCACCCTCTACTTCGACAAGGTGGTTCCCAAGTGAGAAATCTTTTCGTCTCCCCTGGCTTCTTCCCCAGAGAGTACTTTGCGGCCACGGCCGGCTCCATCGCCGCTGTCCAGCTGAATTCCGGGGCCATTCCCTGGTTCGAGGGTCACCTGACAGACCCCTGGGATCACATTGAAGCGGCCATGGGCCTGACCGTGGGCGGGCACATCCAGCGAGCCAGGCAGGCCTATCTCTGGCTGGCCGGGCAACAGGAACCCGACGGCGGTTTCTGGCCAGCTTACGAGGACGCCCTCCCCCTGGACACGAGCCGCAAGGAGAGCCATCACCCTCCTTACCTGGCGACCGGTTTGTGGCACTACTATCTCTGCACCCGTGACCGGGACCTGATCGCTGAGCTCTGGCCCTGCGTCCGCCAGGCCCTGGACTTTGCCTGCAGCCTGCAGTCCGGGCACGGGGAGATCGCCTGGGCCCTCAAGCCGGACGGGACGATCTGCGATGACGCCCTGGTCACGGGAAACAGCTCGATCTTCAAGAGCCTGGAGTGCGGTCTGCTGCTGGGACAGGAACTGGGGCAGGACATGGCGGAATGGAGGGCTGCCCGGGAGCGCCTCGGCCAGGCCCTGCGCGGGCGGCCGGAACGGTTTGACCGGACCTGGGACTCCAAGGCCAGGTACTCCATGGACTGGTTCTATCCGATCCTGGCCGGCGCCCTTCCCGGACCGGATGCCAGGCAGCGTCTCAGGGAGCGCTGGGATGAGTTCATCGTCCACTCTGTGGGCTGCAGATGCGTCACGGACCAGCCCTGGGTCACCGTGGCCGAATCCTGCGAGCTGGTCATGGCCCTGCTCGGGTCCTCCAGACGCAGCCTGGCCTCGCACATCTTCAGCTGGCTGCACATCAACCGGACCGACCACGGAGCTTACTGGACCGGGTATCAGACCGAGCTGGACATCTTCTGGCCTGACCAGTGCCCGACCTGGACATCCGGGGCCGTGCTCCTGGCTGCCGACGCCCTGGCCCTGGCCACACCGGCAGCCCAGCTCTTCACCTCGGTCTCCCTGCCTGCGGAGGAACCCGAGCTCTTAGCCCAGGCGGCGAAATAGGCCCAGGGTGTTCACCAGGCCGGACGGCTCAAAGAGCCCCGAGGCCTCGGCCATCTTCGCGATCTCATGGGGTGCCTGTCCTCCCTGGCTGGGGTCGGTGAAAATGTCGTGGATGGCCAGGATCCCGCCGATCATGAGCTGAGGTGCCCAACCCCGGTAATCCCTGAGGGCCGCCTCAAGGCTGTGCCCGCCATCGATGAACACCAGGGAGAGTTTTGTGGACCATTGCCTGGCTGCCAGGTCCGAGGGGGCCACGATCGGAACCACGGTCTCTTTGAGGCCGGCCCTGGCGATGGTCTGAAGAAACATGGGGAAGGAGTTCATCCTCCCGGTCCTGGGGTCAACCAGGTCGCGGTCATGATAGGCCTCCCCGGGCTGATGCTCTTCCGAGCCCTGGTGGTGGTCGATGGAAAAGAGCACTCCGCCCTGTTCCCGGACCCCGAGCCCGATGCAGGCCGTGGACAGGCCGCAGTACCCGCCTATTTCCAGACATGGCCCCAGCCCGGCCTGATCCCGGCCAAGCTCGAACAGGGTTTCGGCCTCGTCTTCGGCCAGGAACCCCTTGATCTCGGCGAAGAAATCCAGACGTTCCCACAAGGGGTGGTCAGAATGCTTCATGATCTCGTGTCCTGGTTGATGTTGGACTGCCAGAGATGCGGCTGCACAAACTCGAACGCAGCCGCAGGAATTCAGGAGCCAGGAGTCAGCCCGGCCGCTGGCATGAGCTTCGCACACACCTACCACAGTGGCTACGGC
>CAZNIP010000109.1:0-1291 GCA_964573115.1 uncultured Desulfohalobiaceae bacterium
GAAAAATAAATGTTCGACTGTGATCTCGACCCCCCACATTCCCACCCAATCCTGAGGAGGAGGCTATGTCTACATCCAAACTGTGGCCGGTTCTGCGGTCGTCTTTGGCGCTCGGTCTGCTCTCCATCTTCCTGGTGCAGGGCTCCTGGGCGAAGCCAGTGGTGTTTGACGGCGATGTCCCCATTGAGCGCAATGTCGGGGTCGAAACCGTGGTCAGCGGCCTGGTTCACCCCTGGGGTCTGGCCTGGCTCCCGGACGGCAACATGCTGGTGACCGAGAGACCGGGGCGGCTCAGGCTGGTCAGGATGAACCCAGACGGGTCAGGAGACCTGGACCCGACACCCATTGCAGGCCTGGCCCCTGTGTTTGCCAGCGGCCAGGGAGGGCTCCTGGACATCAGCCTGCACCCGGACTTTGGCGCTACCCGGCTGGTCTACCTGTCCTACGCCCAGGGACACCGATCCGCCAACCGGACCCGGTTGGCCCGGGCCGTGTTTGACGGAGACCGGCTTGGAGACTGGGAGGTCATTTTTGAGACCAACGTGGCCAAGCCCGGCACGCAGCACTTCGGCTCCCGGCTGTGCTGGCTCCCGGACAAGACCCTGCTCGTGAGCGTGGGCGATGGCGGCAACCCCCCGGTCAGGCTGGCTGGCAGGTTCATCAGGGAACACGCCCAGAACCCGGCCAATCAGCTCGGGTCCATTGTCCGCATCAACCCGGACGGGTCTGTTCCGGACAACAACCCCTTTGTGGGCGAGGAAGGGTTCAGTCCGGACATCTTCAGCCTGGGGCACCGGAACATTCAGGGTCTGGCCTATGACCCGATACGCACGTCGATTTGGGCCACGGAGCACGGCGCCCTGGGCGGCGACGAGCTCAACCGGCCCCGAAAGGGGGCCAATTTCGGCTGGCCTGAGGTCACCTACAGCAGGGAGTACTTTGACGGCTCGCCCATTTCGTCTGACGTGACCAGGCAGGGCATGGTCGACCCCCTTGCGGTCTGGCTGACGGCCATCGCCCCCAGCGGGCTGACCGTGTACACCGCGGACAGGGTCCCCCAGTGGCAGGGTGACCTGTTTGCTGGGGCCCTCATCAAGCAGTCGGTCCGGCACATTGACCTCGATGCCGAGGGCAGGGTGACCGGACAGACGGAGCTGCGCATCGGGGCCCGGGTGCGCGAAGTCAGTGAGGGGCCTGACGGTCTGCTCTACGTGCTGACCGATGAGGAGGACGGTCGGCTGATCCGCATCAGCCCGAAACAGGGCAGCGACCTGGCCCCATGATCCGACCC
>CAZNIP010000109.1:1391-9050 GCA_964573115.1 uncultured Desulfohalobiaceae bacterium
AACAGGTCAATCAGGACCGCCTGCAGCCTGTCCTGGAGTGGGCCTTTTCCGAGCCTGACCCTGAGCGTTTGCGCCATGTTTTGCACACCCGGCGAATTTTGACACACCAGGGAGCATGTCCATGGAATCGAAGTTCCGAGACGTTTTTCTCGACCAGTGGAGCCGTCACTTTCCTGGGGCCGGGCTGCCCATGACCCTGGCCTACTCAGAAGAGCAGGGGAATGCGGAAAGGGTCAAGAACCCTCCGGGTCATCAGTGCCTCATCGGGGTCCTGAACCGGGTCCGCTCAGGAAAGTCCATCTGCTTTGATGCGGATTCGGTGAGCTGCTTCGGCGGCAAGCGGTATCTGGGATTCAGCACCGGACTGAGCCCGACCTTTGATCGCTTCCTGTCCACCGGGATCCCTGGCCAGCTTGAAGGGGAACGGTACAAGAAATCACCGGAGCTGGTCCGGGAGGTGGTTGCCCAGTGGCCTGATTTCAAGGCCCCTGCCCGATATGCGGTCTTCAAACGCTGGGACCGGCTTGAAGAGAGGGACCATCCCGAGGTGGTCATCTTTTGGGCCCAACCCACTGTCCTGTCCGGACTGTTCACCCTGGCCAACTTTGACCACCCGGGGCCAGAGGGCGTCATTGCCCCTTTCTGCGCCGGCTGTGCCTCCATTGTCATGTACCCCTGGATGGAAAGGGATGCAGAGCATCCCAGGGCCGTGCTGGGAATGTTCGATGTTTCGGCCAGGCCCTTTGTGCCTGCCTCAACCCTTTCCTTTGCCGTGCCTCTGAGCAAGTTCAAAACCATGGTCGGGAACATGGAGGAGAGCTTTCTCATCACTCCCTCCTGGGGCAAGGCTAGAAAGCGGATCAGTGGCGATTGAATGATCCTGATCCGCCTTGACAAAATCCACGCCTCTTTCTAGTCTCAGTGAATCTGTATATCCAGTTCATATTTCAATCGATTTTAACCCCTCCTGTGTTTCGAAAGCCTTTTTGACATGGCGTTCATCTGCCTTGAATTTTTGCGCATCGTCAACAGGGCTGGGACAGGCTTGAATGTTTCAGCCTCTTCTTCAAACTCCACACTGGATTTTACAGGCAAGAGCTTCCCTTTGAAAAGATATTCAAATTGATGGATGACATGCCTGAATCTCAAGGATCCATTCATTATCCTGCATGAGATCGGGCAACATCCAGCATAATACCAAGAGCAGGGTGTGATCCTTGTTTCACCTTGAACACGTATAACAGTACAAGGAGATCTTATGAAAAAATGGTTGCTTGTTCTCTTCGTGTTTCTTGTGTCAAGCTCTGTTCTCATGAGTGCTTCAGCCAGGGAAGTCAAGAATCCGGACACGTTTGTCTTTGCCAACTATCGAACCGTGCAAACCATTGATCCTGCCACGAGCTATGATGTTGCCGGATCGATGCGCATTTGGAACCTTTACGAGACACTCATCTTTTTCAAGGGGACGTCGACAGAAGAATACGAGCCCCTTTTGGCTACAGAGGTCCCCACAGTCAAGAATGGAGGCATCTCCAAAGACGGTCAGACATACACCTTCACCATCAGGGAGGGCGTCACCTTCCACGGGGGACAAGAGCTCACACCCGAGGATGTGGTCTATTCCTTCAAGAGGGCCATGATCTGCGACCAGGATGGAGGGCCGATGTGGATGCTTCTTGACGCCTTGACCGGCCAGGGAAGCACCAGGGACAAGGACGGCAGGATTGTTGACGGCATTTTTCAGAAAATCGACGACTGCGTCGAGGCCGACGGGAACACGGTCGTGTTCCATCTGCCCAAACCATATCCGCCGCTCATGAGCATCCTCTGCTACACCTCCTCCTCAATCATCGACAAAGAGTGGGCCATTGCCCAGGGATGCTGGGATGGGAAGATTGAGAATGCCGCCAGATACAACAACCCCAAGCCCGGTGACGAACCTCTGCAGACTGTGGAGAACGGCACGGGGGCCTATGTCCTCAAGAGGTGGGAGCCCTCCAAGCGTTTTGTGTTCGAACGCTTCGACGGGTACTGGGGAGAACGTCCCAAAATCAAGACGGTCATCACCAAGTATGTCAAGGAGTGGAGCACGAGGAAGCTGATGCTGCAGAACGGGGATGCGGACAGGGTCAAGGTTGACACCCCATATGTCCCTGAGGTCAAGAACATGAAGGGACTCAAGCTGTACGAGGTGCCTGGCCTGAACTTCTGCGCAGCCATGTTCTGCAGGGAGATCAACCCGGACGGCAATCCGAACATTGGCAGCGGCCAGCTGGACGGCGACGGCATCCCGCCTGACTTTTTCTCCCAGATTGAAGTCCGCAAAGCGTTTCTCCATGCCTTTGACCGTGTGACCTACAGGCAGGATGTGTTCAACGACATGGTGGTCATGCCCACAAGCCCTCTCATCGAAGGACTTCCGTACCACAAGGAGGTTCCGGTCTATGAGTTTGACCTTGAGAAGAGCATGGAATACATGAAGAAAGCCTTTGATGGCCAGCTCTGGGACAAAGGTTTCCAGATGACCATCACCTACAATACAGGCAATGACATGCGCAAGGCCGCTGCGAGAATGCTGGCTGAAAACATCATGTCCCTGAACCCGAAGTTCAAAATTGAAGTGCGCAATGTGGAGTGGAAAGATTACATCGTCAAGGTTCGGAGCTACCAGTTCCCCTTGTTCATCAGCGGTTGGGGGGCTGACTATGCAGATCCGCAGAACTTCATGCAGCCCTTCATGCATTCCAACGGCTACTACGGCGGCTACATGAAGCTGCAGAACGACCGCATTGACTCGCTCATCAAGCAGGGCATCGAAACGGCTGAAAGCGACAAACGGAGAGCCATTTACTCTCAGCTCCAGGATATCTGGTATGAAGATGCCATAGCCATCCCCCTGTACCAGCAGATCAACCTGCGGGCGTACCAGGATTACGTGCACGGGTTTGTTCCCAACCCCATGTTTACCGACGACAACGAGATCTTCAAGCGCTTATGGAAGGAATAGGCTGGTGACCTTGCGGCAGGTGCGGAATCTTTCTTGCGCACCTGCCGCTCATGTCACGTCTCAGTCTGTTTTCAAGCCTGTGCGGCCCTGCAGTGATGTGTTGAGACGGTCAATCAGTCATCCAAGGGGCATCATGTCCAACGTGCTCGGGGGCAGAAAGGCCTTGGACATTTCGGGAACACCTTCAGTACATCCCTTTTGACGGGGTGAACGCATGCTGGCATTCATCATCAGGCGATTCATTCTGCTCATCTTTGTCCTCTTTGGTGTCTCGGTTCTCATTTTCTCCATCCTCATGACCTTCAGCCCGGATCGACGGGCGGCCACGTTTGTCACCTCCCCCCAGCAGGCCAAAGATATCCCCAAGATCATCAAGAAGTACGGTTTGGACGACCCTGTCCACGTTCAGTACGTGCGCTGGCTCAAAGAGATTTCCCAGGGGAACTTCGGGTACTCGTATGTGGCTTCCCGGCCCGTATCCGAAGCCTTTTGGACCTATTTCTGGGTCACCCTGGAGATGAACATCTATGCAGCCCCGATCGTGGTCTTCATCGGAATCTGGCTGGGGACCGTCTCCGGGATTCACCGGGACTCCTGGATCGATCAATCCACCAGGATCATGGCCGTGATCGGCTGGTCCCTGCCGACCTTCCTTCTGGCCCTGGTGGTCCTCATGATTTTTTACGGCTACCTGGGCATGTTTGAACCCGGGATCCTGAGCGATGAGCTGAGCATGTACATATTCGATAACCCTGATCAATTCCGGAGATATACCAACTTATACACCATTGACGGCATCCTGAACGGCCGCCTGGACATCACCCTGGACGCCTTTGCCCATCTGATCCTGCCGATTCTGACCTATGTCATCGTGGTCGTGGCGTTGAACATGAGGGTCATGCGCTCCGGCATGATCGAAGAACTCTCCAAGGACTACGTCATCACGGCCAGGGCCAAAGGGGCCGACACGAGGACGATCAATATCAGGCACGCCCGCAGAAACGCCCTGTTGCCGGTCATCACCGTGGCAGCCCAGCTGATGGCTTTGTCCATGGAGGGCAGCGTGGCCGTGGAGATCGTCTTCAACCGACACGGGATCGGCTGGTGGCTGGCCGAATCGGCTATCCAGCTCGACATGCCGGTCCTGATCTGCATCTGTCTGTTCATGGGCGTGGTCTTTGTGCTGACCAACCTTGTCCTGGACATTCTCTACGCCTACATTGATCCCAGAATCCGTCTCTCCTGAGGCCTGCCCATGAGACAGCATCCGCGACTGCGTGAGTTCAAGTTCACCCTACACAGGATTTTCAGCAACCCGGCGGCCATCATCGGGTTTTCCCTGCTGATCTTCTTCACTGCAGTGGCCGTGCTGGCCCCGACCATCGCCCCCCCGAAATACGAACACAACCCGTACATCATGCCGCACAAGGGTTTTTCGCCCACCCCAAAGCCCCCCAGCAAAGAGAACATCTTCGGGACAACCTCAGGGCAGTACGACATCTTTTACGGCACAGTCTGGGGCACTCGAACGGCCTTCAAGATCGGCCTCTTTGTCGTGGGCATCGCGGCTCTTGTCGGGGTCAGCCTGGGGTCTGTTGCCGGGTACTACGGCGGAAAGATAGACGAAGTGTTGATGCGATTCACCGACATCATCTGGGCCATCCCGACCCTGATCCTGGCCATGGCCATCGTCGTCGCCTTTGGCCGCGGCCTGAACAACATCATGATCGCCCTGGCCCTGGTCCAGTGGCGGTGGTATGTCCGGGTGATTCGCTCTGAGATCCTGACCCTGCGGGATCAGGACTTCATCCATGCCGCGCAGATCATGGGGGTCCCTGGACCGAAGATCATCGTCCGCCACATCATCCCCAACGCCATCTACCCTGTGCTCATCATGGCCTCGATGGACATGGGCTCGATGGTCATCCTGGCTTCATTTCTCAGCTTTGTCGGGCTTGGGGCCTCACCAAGCTATGCAGACTGGGGGAACATGGTCGCCCTGGCCAGGAACTACATCGTCGGACCGCCGGACGACCCTTTGAAGTTCTGGTACACCGTGGTCATCCCCGGGCTGTGCATCATCCTCTTTGTCCTGGCCTGGAACCTCATCGGCGACGCCCTGCGGGACGCCTTGGACCCGAAGCTGCGCAGAAGATAGGATACACGATCCGCCATGGCACCTCTTCTGGAAATCCAGGACCTGGTCACGAACTTCACCACCTACGAAGGGGTGGTCAGGGCCCTGAACAAGGTCAGTCTGGTTGTCGACCACGGCATGACCTTCGGCCTCGTCGGGGAGTCCGGCTGCGGGAAGAGCGTCACCGTGCGCTCGATCATGCGCATCGTTCAGGAGCCGGGGAGGATTGAAAGCGGCAAGATCATCCTCTACCTGAATGACGACCAGGGCGTGAACCTCGTCGAGCAGTCAGAGGCCTTCATGGAGAGCATGCGCGGCGATCAGATCTCCATGATTTTTCAGGAGCCGAACGCTGCGCTGAACCCGACCATGACCATCGGACGTCAGGTGGCAGAGAGCTTTCTCTTTCATCGCCGGCGGGAGCTTGCCAGGCTGGTCCTGGACAGGCTCCGTTCAGGGCAGGGCCAGACTTTGTCTCCAGGGAGAAAGGTGTTGCAGCCCATCTACAGGATCTGCCTGCAGGACCCCCTGGACTGGCGGCTCAAGATATGCAGCCGGATCCCTCTGCTCAAACTCTGGCAACGGCCCATGGTCAGAGAAGCTTTGAAGCTTTCCATTCAGATCATGTCCGATCTGGGCATCCCCAATGCAGGGCACATTGCCAGGCAATACCCTCACAATCTCTCCGGGGGAATGAAGCAGAGGGTGGTCATCGCCATTGCCCTGGCCTGCGACCCGCTCATGCTCATCGCCGACGAGGCCACCTCCAACCTGGATGTCACCATCCAGGCTCAGATCCTTGAGCTTCTGGTGAGCCTGAAAAAGCAGAAAGCGATCTCTTCCATCCTGCTCATCACCCATGACCTGGGGGTCGTTGCTGAAACATGCGACCGGGTGGGGGTGATGTATGCAGGAAATCTGTGCGAAGTCGCTGATGTCCGGGACCTCTTTCAAAACCCCCGGCATCCTTACACCAGGGCCCTTCTCGATGCCGTCCCCAAGCTGAAGCAGGAGGGCGAGCTTCAGAGCATTGAGGGCAATGTCCCCAACCTGGTGGATCCCCCTCCAGGGTGCCGCTTCAATCCCCGGTGCCCCCATGCTATGCCGGTCTGCGCTGAAGTCCGGCCGGAACTCACCCAGACCGGCAGGAACCACTTCACCGCCTGCCATCTCATGAAATGAGACAGGAATGAACCGTCCCTGACCAGGACATGCTCAAGAGGACAGCCGGGATTTATGGACAAGATCTTCAGCATTCGAGGGCTGAAAAAGCACTACCCGATCCTCGGCGGAGTGTTCAAGAGGGAGCTCGATACGGTCAAGGCCGTAGACGGTCTCGATTTCGATATTTTCCGGGGGGAATGCCTGGGTGTTGTCGGGGAGTCGGGCTGCGGCAAGACGACAACCGGCAAGGTCATTACCCGTCTGCAGGATTCAACAGCAGGGCATATCGTGTGGCATGGCAGCGAACCCCACCAAAGCAGGGAGATCGAGATCACTCACATGGGCAAGGCTGCTCTGAAGAACATGGGGCTGAGGGGAAAGCTGCAGATGGTCTTTCAGGATCCGACCACATCCCTGAATCCGAGGATGCTGGTCAAGAACATCATTGCCGAGCCCATCAAGAGTCAGCAGCGGATGAGCGCCAGAGCTCTGGAGGACAAAATCATCGCCCTTCTGCACATGGTTGGTCTGACCAGGGACCATCTGCTCCGTTATCCCCACGAGTTTTCGGGCGGGCAGCGGCAGAGGATCGCTGTGGCCAGGGCTGTGGCCACGGATCCGGATTTCATTGTTCTGGACGAGCCCACCTCAGCCCTGGATGTCTCTGTGCAGTCGCAGATCCTGAACCTGCTGCGGGACCTGCAGCAGACCCTGAACCTGACGTATATGTTCGTGACCCACCATCTGCTGGTGGTCAAGTACATCAGTCACCGGACCGCTGTGATGTACCTGGGGAAGATCGTTGAGCTGGCCAGGACCCAGGAGCTCTTTCAGAACCCTGGACATCCCTACACCCATGCCTTGATTTCCGGCATCCCCATACCGGATGTGGAGCAGGACAAAAAGCGTATTCTGCTTTCCGGAGACGTGCCCAACCCGGTCAACCCTCCGAAGGGGTGCCGCTTCCACACCCGCTGTCCTTTTGTGCTCGAGACGTGCCGTATCCAGGAGCCCCTGCTTGAGGACAATGGACAGGGGCATCTTGTCGCCTGCCATCGCAGGGACGACGTGAAGCAGCTCGTCTGGGAGGGGTTTGGGATCGGCCATGATTGAGGTTGAGCTCCCTTCGGGCTCGCAGCGCACGTCTGGCCAGAGAGAATCAGGGGAGCCAATGCAGCAGCGTTGTCTGCTCCCCTGATTCTCTCTAGAGCCTGAATTGCTCTCTTTGTCAATTCCTGGACAACTGGCGCTCAGTGCCGGGGGACCGTTGATGTTCTCCCTGGTTCGGGATATTAAAATGGTAAGGCTGACCGTTTGATGAGCCCGGAGAAAGCCTGTCTGTTTGAACACG
>CAZNIP010000110.1:0-3565 GCA_964573115.1 uncultured Desulfohalobiaceae bacterium
TAGAAGGGCAGTCATGACTCGGTTAATCTTACAAGTTTTAGGCAAAAGCGATATTATTAAAGGTCGAAACGATCCAGAAATTTTTGACGATATTGAGACACTTGAAGAGCTTCAAGAAGAAAGTGAAATAATCGCTCAAAATTTTAAAAACAACGAAAGTATTCTTGACCTACCTTTATTGACCAAGGTTTACTACGACGATCGCTTCTCCAGCGATCCTCCCTTACTCGGACTTATCTTAACCAATCAAAGTAAATGGCTGAAAGCAAGAAAACTCCCATCCGCTGAGGAAGAAAACACTATCGCCACCCAAATTCAATACGATGGATACTTGCGAGAAGAAATCGTCAAACATTGGTGCGACAGCCAGAACATTGACTTTTATCCACTTCACTACAAAATTGAACCCGGCACTCCCAACGGTGTCGCAAATTGGGAAAAAATGGCAGAAAAGATGCAAAAATTTCTGAGCGATGTTTTTGATATTGAAAATAATTCTATTCAGTTTTATCCAAACTCAAAAAAAAATGGAAATCCAATTAAAATTGATGAATTAATCATCCAACACAGTAGCGGAACGCCCGCCTTAAGTAGCGCCCTCTATCTCTGGGGAATCGAGAAGAAAATTGCAGGCATCGAAAAAATCGAATTTCTCTATATCAGTTCTGAAGAGACCGAATATCCAATCCCGCATTCAGGGACTCACTGGCAATGGCGGCTGAAAGAACCGCAGATTCGTGAATTGCTCGAAATTCAAGATTTTAGCGGTGCCTTGCGGTTGCTCGATAAGTCTCACCCTCAACATGACGCCATTCAAGAAGCTCTAACATTTCTCGATTGCGCCGTTTCGTTGAATTTGAACAATCGCGATGATTTAAAAAAAGAGAATTTGAACGCTCGCAATGATTTAAAAGAAGATCGCGATGATATTGAAGATTACAATAGGATTATCGAACGGGTCAGCATTGCCCTCTGGAGCGAGAAAGCGTTTCGCGAGCGCGGTCAATGGATGCATTGGCACTTAAGGGTCGCCGGAGCCTTTGAACTGGCGATCTGGCTATTAGTCGAGCATCAAAGCAATCACCAATATCGATGGGAAGGTAACCAATTGATCGATCCGTCCCAGCAGAATAAAAACGATCGTCTTATTTCTAAGAAAATCAGCATTGGTGACGCTGTTTCTAAGTTATTAACTAAGGGTGATAATTACGATCGGGTACAAGTTCCAAAAATTACTGATGCAGATTGGGATAAATTCAAAAGATTTTATCTAGACAATGGCTGGAAATTGTATAAAAAGGAAAAAATCGGTTTTCTCGACTGTCGAAATAAATTATATCATAAATTAGTGGGCGATTCTATCGATCGATGTTTAGATAAAAATACCCAAACACGAGAAGGGGGCGTAATCCATCCAGGTCATCCCTCTCAAGTTGCAATTAAGCATTTAGAGTACCTTCTCCACTTATCGAAATCATCAGGGCGAGTCCAGGAGCGAATCAAATACTACACAGATAAAGTCGATTGTTTAAAGAGCCTGCTCTAATGGAACCGCAAGACTGGTTGAGCCAACAACGAAATCTCTATCGCGACGACCCGCCGTCCCAAACACCTCCCCTCGCCATCCATCCAGTTAGCGGCGAAACCGAAACCACCGACAAACTCCAAAGCCAATTCTGGTGGGGCGGTGGCGCATCGAGATCGGCATGGCAAATTGTCGAACGCGCCTGCCAGTCCCATCTCACCCACATCTGCGTCCTGACCTTCGGACCCGTACAATCGTTCCTCGCAGGCGGACAGCGATTGCGCGATTGGGCAGTCGCCTCGTGGATCTGCCACTACCTCAGTGCCGTTCTCATTCACCAATGGGAAGAAAGCGGCGGTAAAGTCCTCTTTCCCCTCAGCGATTCCGTCCCCCTGGTGCAATGGCTCCAAGGTCGCAACAATGGCGAAATCGATACCGCCAAATTTTGGCAAGCCGGACTCCCCAATCTCATCGTCGGCTTGCACCCGGGAGAGGAAAACTGGCTGTCGCAATGCAAGAGACAATTCAATCACGATTGGCTGAGATTCATTCAAGCATTGCAATCCTCAGTTGCCCACTTCGACACCAACCTAGCCAGTCCTTTAGGATGGCAAGTCATCCAACGGGACTGTCGTTACTTGTGGTCGCTTTATGGCGACTCCATTCCCCTCCGCCCCGAGACAATCAACTGCGATCTCGCCGGTCTCTACCGCTCCGTCGAAGCCCAAAAACTCGGTCGTCGCTGGCGGGGAAGTTGGTGGGGCGGTCGCACCAGTCCGAGCGACGGTCGCCTGTCGATTTGGCATCCCGGCTTAAAACCGATCGACCGAGGCGGAAAATGGGGATTGCCCGACGCCGTTACCAACCAATGGTGGCAAAATCTCTCTGAGATCGACTCCGGTACCTTTGCCGGATTATTCTCCGAAAGCGATCGACTCAACAGTATCGAATTGGTCAAACGCCTGGCGTCCGCCTCCCAAGTCATCGAGCCAACCCTAAACGCACTGTGGTCGAAATCGCCACCGCCACCCCGGTGTCCCTGGCAAAACTTTCCCGACCGTTCCGCCGTCGCCGCCGCTTGGGTCGCAGACGCGATCGATCCCGACTGCTGGAATCGAGCAATTCAACCCTTACACGACGAATTCTTCCAACATCTTCCCTACAGCCAAACTTGGGGAATGCCCCGCCTCGACGCCGAATCGCCACAGCTACTCCACCCTCGCGTTCTCGAACGACGCAACCTCAACCAAGACCAAATTGCCAGCTGGCAAGCCAAAGTCCCCAAAGGCTGGGAAAGCACCATCGAATGGACAGTGGGATGGCGCGGCGATGCGGATCGCATGGGAGAATGGCTTTCCGGCGAACAATATCGAGCGCAAAACTTGCCTTGGTCGAAATGGCACCCCGACCGCACCCAGATCGAACGCTACCAACTCGGCATCGACCCTCCCGACACCGGACAAAACAGCCGCACCATCGAACTTCCCCACATGCTCGACCTGTCCCTCTTATTTAATCTGTGGAGCGATCGTCTCTATCCCCTAGTCGAACGACACCATCACGGGAAAGTCATCTTTGCCGGAGGCGATGATTTCTTATTATTGGGTCCCCTCACCGAACTCGTCGGACTCACCGGAGACTTGCATCGTCTGTGGCAAGGGAAACGCGCGCCCGCCGACAATCCAGAAATCGAGCCTCAAAACCCGCCCCGCGACGGTTGGGCAAACTATCAAAATCAGCCCTATCCGGTTCCAGGACAAAAAATGACCTTCAGCCTGGGCATCGTCATTGCCCAACGGCGCATCCCGCAATCGCTTTGGCATCGAGGACTCAACGAAGCGTACAAACACGCCAAAGATCGAGGGCGCAACCGGGTTTGCGTGCGAGTTTTGTTTAACAGCGGACAGTCCTTAGAGTGGGTGTGTCCGTGGCCACTCTGGCATTTGTTAATGTCCGTCACGCCCGAAACCTCCGACAAAACCGACCTAAATCGCTGGGAAAAGTTGCTGTTCTACTTAGAAGGCACTCGCTTAAAACAAG
>CAZNIP010000110.1:3665-9039 GCA_964573115.1 uncultured Desulfohalobiaceae bacterium
AACGCTCACCTTAAGTCACAATCGCCGTGAGAACTTTCAAGTCGCAGACGAAGGCGGTTTCTTTGCCGAAAGGACAACCCTCCTAGATCCGTATTGGTCGATTGCCATCCGAATTATCGGCGACCATCGTCCGCCCGCCTGGAGTACTTTAGGAGCGGGAGGCACCCCCACCGTCATTACTAAGATCTCCGATGATTTCGACAAATACAACCAAGACTTAGAGCGAGAATGTCCCAACGCCAATGGAGCCGTTCTCCTCACCGGAGCCTTGTGGTCTGACAACAACCAGTTCGAGTCCCGTCCTTATCCCTCCAGTTTGGCGTCCCAACTGCGAAAACAACCAAGCTATGCCGCTGAAATGCCCCTTCCCTGGCAAACGTGGAAAAAACTACCCCGTTCCCCCGCTCTCGTTCCCGGCGAGTGGATGACCCCAGCGGGGGCAGTCTACTTATGGGAAGATACGGCACCGATTCAACAATCCGGACCCTACCGAGATCCGCTCAATCCCATGAAGCGAGACGTATTGGGGTACGGACACTTATGGTTATTCGAGGAGTCCAACCGTGCCACTTGAATGGTTAATTTGTCGAGATCCCGTCCACATCGGCGGTGCAGACAGCAGCACTCGGGGCAATAATAACCCAATTTTCCGATTGCCCGATCGCACCCCTGCCATTCCAGGCAGCTCGCTGCGGGGTGCCTTGAGAGAACACGCCAGCATCAACTATCCAGACCGGGTCGAAACCTGGTTTGGCGGACAAGTCGAAACCGCAGCCGAGGACAACCCAAACCCCGGTGCCATCTCAATAGGATGGGGATGGCCCGTTTGGTGGCCCGTTCACGTGCTCGGATACGGCAATTGGTGGATCAGTTGTCCGAAGTGGTTGCATCGGGTGCAGCAATTCAACCAACAGCCTCCATTCGCGATCTCTGATGGGATTAAAATTACCAACCAGAAACTCAAGAAAGAAAAGACACTATTTCTGCGGTGGCTGAAGTTAAACAACGTCAGCTATGAAGACCCTAGTAAATTTCCCGTCCCCGATCTAATAGATCGCCAGCGTTTAATTATCGTCCCCGACGAGAGCATTAACTTAATCACCGACATGGGATTAGTGCGACAGCCGAGAATCAAACTGAAGGAAGACGACAACCCGAAACTCTTTGCCATTGAAGGGTTGCCGCCTGGTGCAGTCTTTATCATCAGTTGGACAAGGCGCAACACGCAACAACCCGATCGATTTTCAAACACAGAGTGGTCGAACTTTTTAAGAGGCGAACATCAATTAGGTGGCTTGTGGGGGATCGGCTACGGTCGTGTCGAAATTGTTAACCCGAACGCAGGAGACACACAACATGAGTCCCAAGGATAACATATCGTTATACGAAATCGATAGTTTAGTGTTCGACGAACTAGAACCCTACAAAAACACCATCGAACACTGGTACGGCAAAGCCAGCGAAATTGGCGATTACGTTGCCAATTGGGGAGTGTTGCGGTTTTGGGTCATGTCACACTCTGAAGCACTGCATGGTAATGCAGAAGACCGCCAAACTTCCTCTCAGCAGAGTCAGGACAATGGCGATAAGCAAGAAGATCAAAAAAGCTATATTGCCTGGGCAGTCGCTCGCAAGGTGTTATGCGACATTGCTGGCACGCATTTCGATATCAAAGAAGATATGGACACAAAAAAATTTAAAGAAAAGTTTTACGATACCAACTTAACCTTCAACCGTCAAATTCTGTTGAGCGAATTACTGATAGAAATTGCCGATGCCGTTCAATTTTGGGCAGTCCGGTTTAAAGAAGAACACGACATGAAAGAACAAGCGAAGTCATATAGCGAGTCAGACAACTCGGAAAGTCCCTCCACAGAGTCCCCGTCAGCCGAGAGTGGAACTAGCACGACAACCGAAACGTCAGAGTGAGGGGCAAGGATTGGTTCGAGTCGGAAGTAGACGCGCCGAGTTTGAAGGGTATAGCAGCGATCGCTCGTGTATTAACAATCCAACCGGATCGAGTCATTGGGTAGGGGCGGTTCGCGAACCGCCCTTACGCGGCGCAGATCCATAGGACACCGTCGCCATGGATTCAAACCGCCGGAACGCACCACCTCGCTGTAAATCGCTGAGAGCGCATTGCTATAATTGGCAGCCGCCGCAGTAAGAATTTAGATTTGTTGCCAATTATTCACAATTGGCACCGTAGAGAAGCGTGGAGGCGATCGCGTACTTGTTTGCGATCGCAAAGTTCTAATTAAATTTAAATCGATGAAAATGATTGGCAATTAATTTGATGTGGGCGAACTCGAAGCTAGTTCGTTTTATGAGTCTCAAACTTGCAAGATAAATTCACCCAAATGGGTGATATCTGTTTGACATGATGCGATTTAAAATTAAAGTATTCATTGTCAATTCCCTTAGAGGCAAAACCCACATTATCTCGAACTCACTTCACAGTATTACTTAACCGAGCGACTCATGGATGGAACTTTAGATTTTAACTTAACCGAAAGCGAAGTTAATCTAGAGCCAACAGCAACTGATTTGGCTGCGATTGACTTCACGGGAAACACCGACGCACTCGAATTCAGTGGGGGGAACGTTTCATCTGACGATCTTGATTTGAGCGATCGCGCCGAAAAGATTTTAGAATCCCCTGTTGTTGAAGCCACCGCAGAACTTCAAACCTTAGACACAACCGATAATATCGATCCGCTCACAGGCGATCGCCTTTCCCTAGAGCACTATCACGATTTACCGTTTAACTTTTTTGAAGATGTCAGGGAAGACGATGCGATTGCCGACTTTTTAGTGACCGGTAGAAATAGCTATCAATTTAGCTCAGAGCGAGCCATTGTCAACAACGTTCCCATCGGCTTTGCTGACGACAATTCCAATCCGACCTTAGAACCCCTCTCGCAACTACCAGGGGTCGTTCACTTCTATGTTGGTAACAATTCCGACCAATGGACGACCAATATTCCAACCTATGAAGGACTGGCTTACCGGAACGTCTACGACAACATCGATGTCCTGTATCGCGGGAATGGCGTACAGCTCCAACAAACCTTCGAGATTGCTTCCGATGCCGATCCGGCTCAAATTCAGCTTAACGATGGCGACATTTCCAACTTTGAAATCCGGGAAAATGGAACCTTACAGTTAGACGAAATCACATTAAGTCAACCCACCGCTTTCCAAACAATCGACGGTCAACAGGTTGAAATTCCCGTCAGCTATCAATTTCGCAACTTCAGTCGGGTTGGCTTCAATCTCGGCGACTACGACCCCAATACTCCCTTGACCATTTCCCTACAATTCGAAAATGACATCAATAATCGACTGGACGATGGCGATGAAGTAGCAATCGACAGCAATGGCGCTGGCTATACTACCAATGAAGTTGGAGGAGACGTATTTATCTCCAAGATTGCCAGCGATGGCTCTCACTTACTTTACACCACCTACTTCGGCGGAGCAGGCGGTGACACCTCAGTCGGAATTGCTGGGGACAGTAGCGGTAATGCGTATATTGCCGGATCGACTATTTCGCCAGACTTACCCATTCTCAATGCCTATAAATCCGAGCTTTCAGTGTCTCCAGACGACAACAACCATCGCGATGTCTTTGTCAGCAAACTCTCTGAAAACGGGACGTTAGCCTATTCGACTTATCTCGGAGGTGGTGGCATTGTCGGCGATTTTGTGACCGATATTGCCGTTAACGATCGCGCTCAAGCCTACGTCGTCGGTGCCACGTCAGGCGGTATTCCGAGAACGAACGACAACATTGATGCTAGGGGATCGGCTGGTGGCAGATTTCCAGCAGGCGTTGGTTTTATTACCAAGTTTGCCAGCGACGGTCAAAGTTTGCTCTACTCCATTCACTTTGGAGGAGGCATCAGTGGAGCATTTGCCAACGCCGTTGATGTTGATGATGCCGGTAATGCCTATGTTACGGGTTGGGATACAGGCAGATTGCGAACCGTTAATCCGGTTCAAGAGGAGTTTTTCGGCGGTCCTGTGACCGTTAATCCTTACTATGATGCCTCTGGCTATAAAGATGCATTTGTGTTGAAGCTATCCGATGACGGTCAGCAGCTTCTATTTTCAACCCACTATGGCGATCTCGGGATTAACTCGGGTCGAGATATCGTTGTGGATGATGCCAACAAAATTCATGCTTATATCGATCGCGAAATTGTAACGCTATCGAACGACGGACAGCGAGTGGAATCGTCCTATCCTTTAAGATTGGCAGGAGATAATGTTGGTGACAATTTGATTGCCAACCAAGATGGCGAACTTTATGCCATTCGCCTGGACTATAACTACAATAATGCCACGCCGATCGAGCCTGACGTTCGATTTCAAAACCTAGTCGAATACGTGCGCTCAAACAATGTCAATCCAACCGATATCTTCTACAACGAGCAATTCTATCTCGATCGCAATCCTGACGTAGCGACGGCGATCGGGCAAGGATTTTTCGCGAATGGATTCGACCACTATACGCGCTACGGTCAATTTGAGGGACGCGACCCCAGCCAGATGTTCGATGAAGATAACTATCTCGCGTTTTATTCAGATGTCGCGAATGCGGTTAACGCTGGTTTTTTCAAGAGTGGGTTTGACCATTTCGTGCAATACGGCTTCTATGAGGGACGTTCTCGCCGCAGTACCCTATTTGACGAGAGTTATTACCTGCAATTGAATGCCGATGTGGCGAATGCAGTCGATCGCGGTTTCTATTCGAGCGGCTACGAACATTACATAGAAGACGGACGATTTCAACAACGCAGCCCCAACCAAATCTTTGACGAAGGTTACTATCGCGCCAAGAACCCGGATGTCAATACCGCGATTCAAAATGGCGTGTTTGCCACAGGATTCGAACACTTTCTCAATTATGGCGAAGCGGAAAATCGCAGTCCGAGCCGATTATTTGATGAAACCATCTATCTCGATCGCTATCCCGACGTAGCGGCGGCGGTCAACTCGAACATTTTCCGCAATGGATTCGAGCATTTTCTCAAGTTTGGATTGAGGGAAGGTCGGATTGGTAACGGCTAGTGCGCTCGGTTCGCACAAGTTTTATCCAGAGAGCGATCGCTAGATTGAAAAAATCAATAGAGCGATCGCCAGACTCCCGATTTAAGCGGATATAGCAGAGATCGATGCCCTGGTGAAACCGTTTGGATGACGCTTTGATTGAATTGAAATTCAGTTGCAAATCTTGTTAACTATCTGAAGCAAAAACTATCAAAAGTCAAGCTTTGTAGTCACCCTACAGTTCGAAATCATTTTGGATTTATATTGTCTAACTCAGCACAATAAATTCACCCAACTGGGTGATATCAGTTGCCTTTAA
>CAZNIP010000111.1:0-8894 GCA_964573115.1 uncultured Desulfohalobiaceae bacterium
CCATGGGCATCACCCAGCACACCACCGGGGTGGACAACGTCAAGTCCTGCTGCAATCTGGCCATGCTCTGCGGCAATGTGGGCCGGCCTGGAAGCGGGGTCAACCCTCTTCGGGGGCAGAACAACGTTCAGGGGGCCTGCGACATGGGGGGGCTGCCCAATGTGCTCACAGGCTATCAGCCGGTGAGCGATCCTGAGGTCAGGCAGCGCTTTGCAGCCGCCTGGGGCAGGGAGATCCCGGAGGAACCGGGCATGACGGTGACAGACATGGTCCAGGCCCTGGAAGAAGGCCGGCTCAAGGGCCTCTACGTCATCGGGGAGAACCCCAAGCTCAGCGACCCGGATCTGAATCACTTCGGCAGCGCCCTGAAGAAGCTGGACATCCTCGTGGTTCAGGAGCTCTTCCTCTCGGAAACGGCCCAGGTGGCGGACGTGGTCCTGGCGGCCGGGTCCACGGCAGAAAAGGACGGCACCGTGACCAACTCGGAACGGCGCTGCATGCGCATGTTCAAGGCTGTCGAGCCCGTTGGCGAGGCTCTGGCGGACTGGGAGATCATCTGCCGGTTCTCAGGGGCCCTGGGGTATGACATGGATTACCAGAGCCCCCGGGAGGTCTTTGAGGAAATCGCAGCCCTGACCCCCAAGAGCTACGGGGGGATGAGCTACGACCGGCTGGGGCTGGACGGGCTGCAGTGGCCCTGCCCATCGGCCGATCACCCGGGCACACCCTATCTCCATGCTGAGCAGTTCGCCAGGGGCAAGGGCAGGTTTCACGGCGTGGAGTACCTGGACCCGGCGGAACTGCCGGATCAGACCTACCCTTACTTCCTGACCACAGGCAGGATGTACGCCCATTTCCACACCGGGACCATGACCAGGGTTTCGGAGAAGCTGGACCGGGAGGAATCCACCGGATATGCAGAGATCAATCCAGAGGATGCGAGAGAGCTCGATGTCCGGGAGGGGGAGACCCTCATCCTGGCTTCGCGCAGGGGCGAGATGGAGATCCCGGCCCGGATCAGCGAGACGGTCAAGCCGGGGACCCTCTTCGTGCCCATCCACTTCGGCGAGAACCCGACCAATGTCCTGACCAACCCGGCCTTCGACCCCCTGGCCAAAATCCCTGAGTTCAAGGTCGGGGCGGTCCATGTCAAGAAGCTGCTGACCTGACTCCTGCGGCCTCCCGGCCGCAGGAGTCAGCGGTGATGCCCATGCCCGGGTTCAGCCTGGCCAGGCAGAAGCCGGGCATGGAGGACCAGGTCCAGCAGGTTCGTCCTTCCCCATCCATCCTGTCGCTGCCCATCTTTTCCTGAGCAGGAGTCTCCGTCTGCATCTGGACCTGTTCGGACCACTGGTTCCGACCAGGGGCCTGAAGGCGTTGTGCCAGAGCACAGGGCCGTGTATAACCATGCCCATGGACACGTGAGCGAGCCTGCTCCCTCCTGGACCGTTTCGCGGTCCAGGAGAGGGGCTCCAACCAGACGGCCAGGGAGGATGACCATGGACGACAGGACAGTTCTGCTGACAGGAGCGACGGGGTTCATCGGGGGCAGGCTCTTGAGGCGGCTGAGGAGCCAGGGCCGCAGGGTCAGGTGCCTGGTGCGCTCTGAATCGAAGTTCAGGACGCTCTTCCCGGACATGCCGGACGTGGAGGTGGCCGAGGGCGACCTGGTCAAAGGGTCCGGACTGAGCGGGGCCATGCAGGGTGTCGGGGCGGCCTACTACCTGGTCCACTCCATGGGACCGGAAAAAACCTCAGAAAAAAGCGGTTTTGCGGACAGAGACCGCACAGCGGCCGAGAACTTCATTCAGGCGGCTGACAGCGCGGGCGTAGAGAGGGTCATCTACCTGAGCGGCCTGGGGGACCAGAGTTCAGGGCTGTCCAGGCACCTCTCCAGCCGACAGGAAGTCGGTCAGATCCTGGCCTCTGGCGCAGTGGCGGCCACAGAGCTCAGGGCCGGGGTGATCATCGGTTCCGGCGGGGCCTCCTTTGAAATGATCCGCTACCTGGCCGAACGTCTCCCGGTCATGGTCGCTCCACGATGGGTCTCCACCCGCTGTCAGCCCATCGCCGTGGACAATGTCCTGGACTACCTGGCAGGCTGTCTGGAGGTTCCGGAAACGGCTGGGCAGGTTCTGGAGATCTGCGGGCCGGACCAGTTCTCCTATCGAGAGCTCATGCACACCTATGCCCGGGTCCGGGGCCTGAAGCGACTCATCCTGACCGTGCCCGTGCTGACCCCGAAGCTGTCCTCCTACTGGGTGGAGCTGGTCACTCCGATCCCCGGCTCCCTGGTCCGCCCCCTCATCGACGGCCTCAAGAACGAGGTCATCTGCCGGGACGAACGCATCCTGGAGCTCATTCCAGTCAGGCGCATCCCCATGGAGGAGGCCATCTGCACGGCCCTGGCCGAGGAGGAGAAGGGACCTGGGGCGCTGCCTTCCAGACAGGCCTGCTTCCTGCGAGAGGAATAAGGGCCAGAGAGTGGGTCCTGTTCCAGCAGGGCCCCTGTTCTCAGCATATCCAGGACTGAGATTGCCGGGCAGACCTGTGTGTTCAGCACACGAGGCCCAGCCGCGGTCGACGTGCGGCCTGCCCTTCATGTGAACGGGAAGGCTTTTCAGCTTTCCTGGATGCGGCGCTTCCAGGGCCTGCAATGAGGCCCTCATCACCCTGACCTGCAGAGGGTCTTTCTGCCTGCCTCTTCCCCATGACGCCTCCCTGAGCAGGCCACCGCCGGCACATTGCTGACCAGTGGGCAGAGATTGACTCTTGGACAATAAGAGTTATCATAACTTTCAGCATCTTCGGATTTTACCGAAGAGCGTGAACCTGCCTCTTGAACATGGCATGACCCGGATACGATGACGTCTCATAGCCTTCAGCCCGGCCAGCGGCCGGGCTGAAGAGGAACCCACGAGGAGATATGGGAAAAGAAACGCGGGACACCGCATCCAGGGCTTTGCGGCAACGAGCTGAAGACTTGATCGAGTCCATTCCCGACAACCTCATGCCCAGCCAGAGTCAGGAGATCAGGGAGCTGGTCCATGAGCTCAACGTCCATCAAGTCGAGCTGGAAATGCAGAATGAGGAGCTCCGGCAGGCCGAAGACCGCTTGAGCTCCCTGACAGCCGCCTACAGATCCCTGTTTGACGAAGCCCCGGTGGGCTACATCGTCTGCGACCCGGAGGGGTTGATCCTGGATGCCAACGGAGCGGGTGCCAGCCTGCTCGGGAGGCCGAAGCGAGCCCTTTTGAAAACCGGGTTTTCCAGGTATCTCACAGAAGCCTCCAGAGATGTCTACTACCTGCATCGAATCAAGGTCCTGGAGGGCAACGGCCCTGAGCGGAGCGATCTGCAGCTGGAATCCGCGGAGAGCGGCGTGGTGGACGTCCTGCTGGAAAGCGTGGCCTCCTGGGATCCGGAAGCAGGGTCCCAGACCATCAGGACGGCCATGATGAACATGACCGAGAACAAAAGGCTTCAGGCCCAGCTGGAACAGGCCAGAAAGATGGAGGCCATCGGTCAGCTGGCCGGAGGGGTGGCCCATGATTTCAACAACCTGCTCTCGGTCATCAACGGCTATGCCGAGCTGAGCCTGTCCAAGGTCCCCCCGAGCTCCCCCCTGGAGCGGGCCCTTCTGGAAATCCTCAAGGCCGGGCAGCAGGCTGCGGACTTGACCAGCCAGCTCCTGGCCTACAGCCGAAAGCAGCCTGTCGAGCTGGAGGTCCTGGATGTGAATCAGGTCGTTGCCGACATGGAGACCATGCTGCAGCGCCTGGTTGGCGAGGACGTTCGTTTCCACTTCGATCTGGATCAGGCCCTGCCCATGGTTCAGGCCGACCAGGGACAGCTGACCCAGGTGCTCATGAACCTGGTCATCAATGCGGCTGACGCCATCCGGGAGCATGATCAGGGTCTCGAGAAACGGATCACCATCAGCACCAGGGCGGCTGAACCGGAGGGGGAGCCTCCTGAGGCCGGGCACGGAGGCCATGACCAGGGCTCTGTGGTCCTCTCGGTGCATGACACGGGAACCGGCATTGATGAGGCCAACCTGGACAAGATTTTTGATCCCTTTTTCACCACGAAAGAGCTCCACAGGGGCACGGGCATGGGGCTGGCCACTGTCTACGGCATCGTCAAGCAGAACAGCGGCGATATCCTGGTGGAGAGCCAAAAGCTCTGCGGGGCCTCCTTCCATGTGTACTGGCCGGCGACCTCCGACCTCCCCGCCCCGGAACAGGGCGGAACCATTGCGGGTCAAGGCCGGCAAAGGGAAAAGGCTCAGGTCGTGCTCTTTGTTGAAGACCACCCCCAGATTCAGGATCTCGGCGGGGAGATCCTCAATGCCCTGGGCTACGAGGTCGTGGTCAGGCCCAATGCCGAGAGCGCCCTGCACTGGCTTGAAGAGCACCCGGAGCAGCAGATCGATGTCCTGCTGACAGACGTGGTCATGCCCGGGATGAGCGGGCCGGAAATGGCTCAGCTGGCCAAAAGGCTTCGGCCGGGGCTGAATGTGGTCTACGCATCAGGGTATCCGGCTGAAAACCTGATCCAGGAAGGTTTGATCGAGGACGAGGCCAGGATCTTGAGCAAGCCCTACTCCATATCTGAATTGGAGTGCGCCCTGAACAGGGCCCTTGGAGGGGATGGACGGCCATGAGGACGCGGCTGCACACGCTCACCATGCAGTTGGCCACGGCAGACCGCTTTCTGGACTTTGTGCCCTGGCAGCAATAAGGCCGATCAGGAGCGACCATGAGCACTGCAGAACAGGTTCCCGGGCGGAACGACCAGGGCCAGGGCCGGGAGGACCCTTCCCGACCATCGCTCTATGTCTGCCTGGGGGCATCGGCCGGGGGGCTGGAAGCCCTGGAGGTCTTTTTCAAGAGCATGGCCCCGGGGAGTGGCCTGACCTTCATTGTTGTTCAGCATCTCTCCCCGGACTACAAGTCGATGATGGTCGAATTGCTGTCCAAGCGAACAGAGATGGCCATCCAAAGGGCAGAGGAGGGAGCTCTGGTCCAGCCGGACTCCATCTACCTCATCCCGCCCAAGAAAAATCTGGTCATTTTTCACGGCCGGCTTCTGCTCCAGGAACAGAATCGGTCCAAAGGCATCAACCTGCCCATCGACATCTTTCTGCGCTCTCTGGCGGACGACCAGGGGGGCAAATCAGTGGCCATCATCCTTTCCGGGACCGGAAGCGACGGGACGCGAGGGGTTCGGGCGGTCAAAGAGGCCGGGGGCATGGTCATGGTCCAGCAACCGGACACGGCCAAGTTCGAAGGCATGCCTCGAAGCGCCATCTCCACCGGGGCCGCGGACTTCATTCTGGCACCTGAAGACATGCCGGCCCAGCTGCAGGCCTACGCCAAGCACCCCTACGCTGCCAGGTCCAATCGATCCCCGACCATGCTCAAGGATGAGGATGGCCTGTCCAGAATCTTCGCCCTGCTCAGGGACAAGACCAAGGTCGACTTCACCTTTTACAAGCCGAGCACGGTGAACAGGCGGATCGAGCGGCGGATGACCGTCAATCAGATCTTTGAGCTCAAGGACTACGTGTCCTTTCTCGAGACGCATCCCAGGGAGCTGACCACCCTGTACCGGGATTTTCTGATCGGGGTGACCAGCTTCTTCAGGGATCGCGAGGCTTTTGAAGACCTGGAACAGGAATGGCTTCCGGATCTCTTCTCCCAGGACCATCACCGGGAATACCGCTTCTGGGTGCCGGGCTGCGCCACAGGCGAGGAAGCTTACAGCCTGGCCATCCAGTGCCGGGAATGCATGGACGCTCTGGGGCTGAACCTGGACGTGAAGATCTTTGCCACCGACCTGGACCGGGAGGCCATTGTCCAGGCCGGCAACGGCATCTACCCCGAGAGCATCGCCGCGGACGTCCCCGGGCGCCTGCTGACGAAGTACTTCAACCTCAGACAGGACAGCTACCAGGTCAGCCGGGTCATCAGGCAGATGGTCGTCTTTGCCCAGCACAACCTGATCCGTGATCCGCCATTCACCAAGCTGGACCTCGTCAGCTGCCGAAACCTGCTCATCTATCTCCAGCCTGAGCTCCAGAAGAGAATTCTGGAGCTCTTCTCCTTTGCCCTCAATCAGGGCGGGATCCTCTTTCTGGGGTCCAGTGAATCCGTCGGCGAGATGAGCGAGGTCTACGAGGTCATGAATCAGAAATGGAGGATCTATCGCTTTTCCGGGAAGCGGCAGGCCACGCCCAGGATGGCTCAATTGAGCACCTCTTTTGAAGGGCGGCCCAGAACAGGGGCCGGAACCGCCCCCTGGTCGTCGAATCAGGCACAGCAGGCCCGGGATGGCCAGAGGCTGCAGGACAGGTTCCTCCAGGCTGTTTCCGAGGACTACGTGCCGCTGGCCATCGTGGTCAACGAACAGCTCGAGGTCCTGCACACCCTGGGCGACACCAGGGGGCTGCTCAGGCTGCCCTCGGGGAAGATGCAGAACGACATCACCAGGATGACCGGGCGCGATCTGGGCATCCCCTTGTCCACTGGCCTGCAGAAGGTCTTCAAGACCGGCAGGGAGGTCGTCTACACCTCGATCAACGTGCAGCCGGACCAGGTGGTCGATCTGCGGATCAAGCCTCTTCCGGCCAGGAAAGGTCAGGAGCCGCTGGCGGCGGTCTTCATTCAGGTCAGGGCCGAACCTCAGCCATTTCAGGAAGCGGACAGGCCGGAGGCGTATGACCTGGGGCATGAGGCTCAGCAGCGCATCGAGGACCTCGAGCAGGAGCTGCAGTTCACCAAGGAGAACCTTCAGGCCACCATCGAGGAGCTGGAAACCTCGAACGAGGAGCTGCAGGCCACGAACGAGGAGCTTCTGGCCAGCAACGAGGAGCTGCAGTCCACCAACGAGGAGCTGCAGTCGGTCAACGAGGAGCTGCACACCCTCAATGCCGAGTATCAGCAGAAGATCAATCAGTTGACCGAGCTGAACAACGACATGGACAATCTTCTGGCCAGTGCCGACATCGCCACCCTGTTCCTGGACGACGGCCTGGAGATTCGGAGATTCACCCCCCTGGTGACCGAGCTCTTCAATATCCTGGAGACCGACCTCGGCCGGCCGCTGCACTACATCTCCCACCGGCTCAAGGACTGCAACCCCCTGGAGATGGCCCGGACGGTCCTGAAAACCAGGAACTCCCTGGAGCAGGAGGTCCAGTCCGAGGACAATCGCTGGTACCTTTTGAGGGTCAAGCCGTATCTGATCGGACAGGAACACCCTTCAGGGGTGGTGGTCGGCTTTACCGAGGTCACGCAGGTCAAAAAGACCGAGGCCGATCTGGCCCATCAGGACCGGATCCTTCAGTCGGTCTTTCGAACGGTTCCTGTTGGGATCGGCATGGTCGTGGGCCGGGTCATCCAGTGGAGCAACCCCAAGCTGGCCCAGATGACCGGATACGAGGAACGGGAGCTGGTGGGCCAGGATACCCGGATCCTCTATCCCAGCGACGAGGAGTACCGCTCCGTGGGGCGGGAAAAGGAGCGTCTGACCGAAAACAGGAATCTCGGCAGCATCAGGACGAGCTGGAAGCGCAAGGATGGGAACGTCCTGGAGGTTCTGCTCAGCTTCAGCCCCCTGGACGGGAACGACCCCAATGCCGGGGTGACCTTCAGCGCCATGGAGCTGGCCGAGCCCGGATCGAATCTGCATGGCCGGCCTGATCATGACCTCCCTTTGACCTCGGAGCGCCTTGAAGACCGGAAGAGGTTCAGCTAAGGTGTCCTCCGCGAACGACATCGTCAATCGTTTCGCGGAACATGACTGTACTGGACATTGCCGATTCCTCAGGGGAGCAGATGGGAGAGCATCCTGCCCCTCCTGAGACACTGCATCCGGCCCAGCTGGATGCGTGCCTGCAACCGAGCTGATCTTTCCGGCCATGACCTCTCCCAGGACCCTGAAAGCAGACAGCCTGCTGCTGTTGACCGCAGCCATCTGGGGCTCGGCCTTTGTGGCCCAGAAAGCCGGCATGGACCATGTCGGTCCTTTTTTGTTCAATGGGGTCCGCTTCGCTCTCGGCTCCCTCTTCCTCCTGCCGTTCATCCTCAGCCGCAAGGGTGGCTGGACACTGCAGCTGGAGGGGGCCGGGGATGGTCCTCATCTGGTTCTGGCCGGACTTGTGGCCGGGGTGTTCCTGTTCGGCGGGAGCAGTCTTCAGCAGGTGGGGCTGTTGACCACCACAGCGGGCAAAGCCGGGTTCATCACCGGCCTGTATGTCATCATCGTGCCTCTGCTGGGTCTGGTCTGGGGGCAGCTGCCCTCTGTCGGGGCCTGGATCGGCTCTGTCCTGGCTGTGGCCGGGCTCTATCTGCTGACCGTCAAGCAGGGGCTGGTCATCGGTGCAGGGGACCTGCTCGTTCTGCTCTGCGCCGTGATGTTCGCCCTGCATGTCCTGATCATCGGCTGGCTGGCCCCGCGCATCGACATCCTCAAGCTGGCTTCGTTGCAGTTCGCAGTGAACGCCATCCTCAGCCTTGCCGTGGCCTTCAGCCTGGAGACCATTTCCCTTGAGTCCCTGCTCAAGGCCGGCGTTCCCATTCTCTACGGCGGCCTCATGTCCGTGGGCATCGCCTACACCCTTCAGGTCGTGGCCCAGAAAGAGGCCCCTCCCACCCATGCGGCCATCATCCTCAGCCTGGAAACTGTTTTTGCCGTGTTTTCCGGGTGGCTTGTGCTGGGAGAGGAGATGACCGGCAAGGGCATGCTGGGGTGCGCGCTGATGCTCGCCGGCATGCTCTCGGCCCAGCTCCTGCCCGGGAAAGTCCGCTTCTGAGGTCAGCCCTGCCGCTTGCAGCGCTCGTATGAAACTTCGAAAGAAAGAACCCCTCAGCCCTGCGGGCAGCTCCCCT
>CAZNIP010000112.1:0-8834 GCA_964573115.1 uncultured Desulfohalobiaceae bacterium
GGCTGGGCTGAATTCTGGTCAGATCCTCTTGTGACCCCGTTGCATCCTGTCTGAAATGAGCCACTGAGTTCATCCCTCCACGTTCGGCCTCAGCTCTTCCCCCTGCGTTTCAGCCTTCCCTTCCGAGTGTGCGGGAAACAGAGGTGTCAGCAAAGCCATGCATGTCCTCAACAGCCAGGGCCGTCTCTGGAGTCGGGCTCACGAGCCGTCACCCGGCGGGCAGTCCTGTTTTCAGGAGGTTGCCTATGGAGCACATGTGCCGTGTCCGCAGGAATGCGTCGTCAAACCTGAACATCGAGGAGGCATCTATGGTTCGACATCGCAGAGGCAGGAAAGGGTGCCTTGTTGTGTGGGTCTTTCTGTTCTCGACCCTCTTGTCGATCAATGTCCTGGCAGCCCGGTTGCCGGGTGAAGGCGTCGAAGTCCAGCCGGCCCGGGCTACCTGGACCACCGGCTTTTTTCTTGAAGCCTTGTACAGCCGGGCCCTGGAGGACCTCGGTTACACCGTGAACAAGGCCAAGGACTTGAGCAACCCGGTCTTTTACCAGGCCGTGTGTCAGGGGGACGTGGACTTCTGGGCCAACGGATGGTTTCCGCTGCACAACGAGCAGCTCCCGGACGAATTCGAGCAGAAGGCCAGGATTGCCGGAACCATCGTCAAGGCCGGGGCCATTCAAGGGTATCTGGCATCCAGAGAGCATGTTGAAGCCTTCAACATCGTCTCCCTGGGCGACTTTAAAAGGGACGAGGTCAAGCAGGCCTTTGACGCCAACGACGACGGCAAGGCCGACCTGGTGGCCTGCCCTCCAGGCTGGGGATGTGAAAAGGTCATCACCCACCACCTCGAGGTCTACGACCTGAACCCGCACATCAACGCCATCAAGGCGGGTTATTCAGCCAGCATGGCCGATGCTCTGGCCAGGTATCAAAACGGGGACCCGATCATCTTCTACACCTGGACCCCGAACTGGACCGTCTTCAAGCTCCAGCCGGGCCGGGACGTGATGTGGATCAATGTCCCGGAGATCATGCCCACTCCAGGGCAGGAGGGGTTTGAGGAGGCCATGGTTCAGAGCGGCGTCAACGGGGCCGTGAGCGACCCGATCGAGATGGGCTTTGTGGCCAACGACATCAGTGTGGTCGCCAACCTGGACTTTCTCAGCCGGAACCCGGCCATCGAACGGTTGTTTGCCCTGATGTCCGTGCCTCTGGAGGACATTGCCCAGCAGAACAACAAAATGTTTGAAGGGGAAAACTCTCAAAAAGACATTGAAAGACATGTCGACGAATGGATCGATCTGAACAGGAAGAAGTACGAGAGCTGGCTGGATTCTGCAATGGATGCCGCCAAATAAGGCTTGATGAGCGATGGGTCGTGTTGATGAAAGCAAGTCTGTGAGAATGATTCTCTGTATCGCGATGTATAACTGATCTGTTCACAGCGTGTCCGATTCTGGTGACTGACAATGACAGAGCCCGGTCTGAACAGCCCGGGCTCTGTTGTGTCTGTTGAACATGCTTGACACACCCCGCAGGATTTGGTGTAACCTGACTTCAATTGTCTCCCCTGAACCATGTTGTGTCGTCCGGACATTCGGTCTGGCGATTGAGGAACCCGAACAAGGAGGTTTGGACATGAGACGCTTCACTGTGATCATCGCCTGCGTGATGATGGCCCTCTTCCTGGCGGTGCCGACCCTGATGGCCAAGGAGCTCAGGGTGGCCATCGCCACCGAGCCCTGGGACCTCGACCCGGCCATCAGGACCGACACGGGGTCCGGGTACATCATCCACAATGTCTACGATCCTCTGCTGGAACTGGACTCCAACAACGAGATCACGAACACGTACGCCGTGGCCAAGAGCTGGGAGTGGAAAGACGGCGCTGAAACGCTGGTCTTCCATCTGCGCAGCGGCATTCGCTTCCACGATGGTTCCAAGCTCACAGCCAAAGACGTCAAGTACAACGTGGACTGGATGATGGACCCCGACAACTCGGCCCCCAACGTCGGGCTCCTCGGTCCTGTTGACAACGTCGAGGTTCTCGACCCCACCACCCTGGAAGTGAACTTCAAATCCCCGTTCCCCGAGGCGCTGGTCAACTGGGCCCGGGCCCTGGACGGGATCGTGCCCGAAGGGGCCCATGGGGAGCGATCAGAGGAGAAGGGGGCCGCAGGGTTTGCCGGGACACAGCTCAGCCGCAAGCCGGTCGGATCCGGACCCTTCGAGTTCGTGGACTGGGTCAGCGGGTCCCAGATCGTGCTCAAGAAGAACGACAACTACTGGGTGGACAACGTCCCGGCCATGGACAAGGTCGTGTTCGAGTTCATCGGCGACGAGGCAGCCAAGCTGGCGGCACTCATTTCCGGCTCGGTCCACCTCGTGGACAAAGTTCCCTACCGGGACTTCGAGACCATCAATCGGATGCCGAACATCGTCACCAAGCGCCTCCCCGGTATTCAGACCCAGATCATCTACCTCAACCTGAGTGCCCCGCCCTTTGGCGTGACCGCCGACCAGGCCGATGATCAGGAGGCGATACAGAAGGCCTACCACCTGCGGAAATTCCTGTTTCACGCCATCGACCGCGAGGAGATCGCCGACGAGCTGTTCTACGGCATGGCCACGATTCAGCGCGGCCCCTGGTATCCGGACAGCGACTGGACCTCGCCCGAGCTCAAGGACATCCCCCTGCATGACCAGCAGCTGGCCAGGGAGCACCTGAAAAAAGCCGGCTACGAAGGCGGCGGGCTGAACTTCAGGATGATGGCCACCAATGCCCAGTGGTTCGTGGACCTGTCCACCATGATCCAGGAGCAGCTTCGTCAGTACGACGTCAAGGTCGAGGTCATCCCCATCGACAAGGCCGCTTTCTTTGACACCATGTACGAGACAGTGGACTGGGACAGCGGCATGGAGGACTGGGGCCTGAACAACTTCTCCGCCCTGTCCTGGCTCTACTCCGGGTACTACCGGAACAACCACAACCACAATCACTGGCATCACGCCTCTCCCGACCTTCAGGACAGCTATCACCAGAGCGTCCCCGGCCACAAGAGGTTTGTCGAGCTCTATGACCAGGCCTCCACCGAGCCGGACACCCAGAAGCGCAAGGAGCTGGTCTGGGAAATGGAGGAGATGGTCACCAACAGGGTCATCCAGATCGACCTCATGTTCCTGGACAACCTCCATGCCTGGAGGAGCTCGGTCAAGGGCTACGGCCAGGGGCTCAACTCCAGAGGGGAGATCAATCTCCGCTACGTCAACGAGTTCAGCGGCAATTGATGTCCCGTCATGGCGCGCATGTCGCCGGAACCTTTTTCTCGTGCTGTAAGGGATGGTGAAAGAGCGAGACAGGCAAAAGCTCCTTGCCTTTTCCCGCATCTCCTGGAGCGAGAGGGCTGAAGCGACAGCATCCGATTGACACGTCACCAGGAAGCCCTGTCCTGAATCATTGCTCAAAAGGGACGGCTCCCGGCGCGGCAGGATCTGTGATCTGCCGCGCCGGGTTGGTCGACAGCATCCGTGGAGTGAAGCGTGGCCATTTACATCCTCAAAAGGGTTCTTCTCTCCATACCGACCCTGATCATTGCCAGCATCATCATCTTTCTGCTCATCCACATGGCCCCCGGGGGGCCGGTCCGGGTCATGCTCGGGCCGATGCAGGACCCGGCTCTGGTGGAGAAGATCAGGCATCAGCTGGGTCTGGACCTGCCTTTGTACAAGCAGTACGCCCTCTGGCTGGGCAAGATCCTCCAGGGGGATCTGGGCATCTCCGTGACCATCCAGAGGGGGGCCCAGGTGCTGGACCTCATTGCCCAGCGCTACATGGTCACTCTGGAACTGGCCATCCTGTCCATGATCATCGCCACGGTCATCGCCATTCCCACCGGGATGATCTCCGCCCTGCACCAGAACAAGCTCTCCGATCATGTCTCCAGGATCATCGCCCTCCTGGGGATCTCCATTCCCAACTTCTTTCTGGGCATCATGCTGATCATGGTCTTCGGCGTTGTCTTCCTCTTCCCGTGGGGCTCCGGGGGCTATGTCTCCCTGAAAGAGAGCCTGAGCGGAAACCTCCTGCGCATGATCCTGCCGGCCATTGCCCTGGGTACGGCCTATTCCGCAGTGGTCATGCGCATGATGCGTTCGGCCATGCTCGACGTCATGGGCCAGGACTACGTGCGCACAGCCAGGGCCATGGGCGTGGGCTGGTTCAGCATCGTGTCCAGGGACATCACCAGAAACGCCCTCATCCCCGTGGTCACGGTCATGGGCAACTCCATCGGCTACCTCCTGGGAGGATCCATCGTCACCGAGACCGTGTTCAGGATGCCGGGGGTGGGCAACCTGATCATCACCGGGGTTTTTCGCCGCGACTTTCCGGTCATTCAGGGGATTGTCCTCAGCATTGTGGTCATTCGGATCCTGGTCAACCTCATCGTGGACCTGACGTATTCCTGGCTCGATCCCCGAATCCGCTACGGGGGCAAGAAATGACCGACACCACAGCAGCCCGCGACCATGCCCGGATCCTGGATCAGGACCTCAGGGAGCACCGTTCCATCCTCCAGGAGTTCTGGCGCAACTTCAGGAAGAACAAGCTCTCGGTCATCGGCGGCTTCATCGTCATGGTCTATGTCCTGGTGGCCCTGCTGGCCCCTTTCGTGGCCCCGGCCAACCCGGTCAAGCAGTTCAACGCCCCTGCCGGGCAGCGCAACCCCATGACCATCATGTCCACGAGCAAGGAAGGGCACCTGTTCATCCTGGGGTCGGACAAGTTCGGCCGGGACATCCTGTCCAGGGCCATTTACGGCTCGCGGACCCTGCTCAAGCTGGCCGTGGGGGCAGTGGCCGTGGCCTACATCCTCGGGGTGATCATGGGGGCCATAGCCGGGTACAACGAGGGGACATGGATCGATGAGCTCATCATGCGCACCGTGGACATCATGCTCTCGTTCCCCACCCTGGTCCTGGCCATCGCCCTGCTCGGGGCCTTCGGGATCGGCAAAACCCAGATCGGGCCCATCACCCTGAGCAACATCGTCAAGATCATGATCGTCATCGCGGTCACCTACGCCCCCCGTTTTGCCCGGGTCATGCGGGGCGTCGTCCTCCAGGAGATGACCGAGGACTACGTGGACGCGGCCAAGGTGGCCGGGTCGTCAGGCACCAGGATTCTGACCCGGGAGATCTTCATCAACACCATTCCCCCGATCATGGTCCAGGCCTCGCTGATGATGGCCGAAACCGTGCTCACCAGCGCCGCCCTCAGCTTTCTGGGGCTGGGGCTGCAGCCACCGCACCCGAGCCTGGGGATCATGCTCGACGAATCAAGGGATTTCCTCTTTCTGGGGGCCTGGTGGTACGCGGTGGTCCCCGGACTGTTCATTTCCCTGGCCATCCTGGGATTCAACCTCCTGGGGGACGGGCTGCGGGACTCCCTGGACCCCAGACAGGCCAGACGGGTGTAGTATGTCAGACACGCGACTGCTGGAGGTCAACAAGCTCAAGACCGTGTTCGAGACCGAAGACGGCGTGGTCAGGGCTGTGGACGAGAGCAGCTTTGTCCTGGACAGTGGTGAGACGCTGGGCATTGTCGGCGAGTCCGGCTCGGGCAAGACGGTGACCATGCTCTCCCTGATGCGGCTGATCGAAAACCCGGGCCGGATTGCCGGAGGGCAGATCCTGTTCAGGGGCCAGGACCTGCTGGCCAGGACAGACAGGGAGATGCAGCGAATCCGGGGCAACGACATCTCCATGGTCTTTCAGGACTCCTTGAGCTCCCTCAACCCGACCATGAAGATCGGCGACCAGATCGGCCGGGTGCTGGCCTTTCACACCAATCTGACCAGGAAGCAGCGTCTGGACAAGGCTGTTGAGCTTTTGCGCCAGCTGAACATCCCCGAACCCCTGAAGAGGGTCCAGAACTACCCCCATGAGCTCAGCGGCGGCATGCGCCAGCGCATCCTCATCGCCATGGCCATTGCCTGCAACCCGTCCCTGCTCATCCTGGACGAGCCCACAACCGCCCTGGACGTGACCATCGAGGCCCAGATCTTCGAGCTCGTTGATCAGCTCCAGTCAGAATACGAGATGGGCACGGTCCTCATCACCCACGACCTCTCGGTGGTGGCCAGCTCGTGCTCCCGGGTGATCATCATGTATGCCGGAAAGATCGTCGAAGAGGCCCCGGTTCTGGATCTCTACGATGCGCCACTGCACCCCTACACCCGCTGCCTCCTGCACTCCATCCCCAAGCTCGATCAGGCCCATAAAGAGGACCTTTTTTCCATCCCCGGGGAGGTTCCCGACCTCATCGGCCTTGAAGAGGGCTGCACCTTCGCCCCCCGGTGCACCGAGGCCACGGAGGAGTGCTTCCACACATCACCCGGGCTGCGCGCTGTGAACGGCCGGCGGCGTGTGGCCTGCCTGCAGGCTGGAGCCAGGAATGTCTGAACACGAGGATCTGCTTCACGTCGACAACCTGAAAAAGTATTTCCCGGCCGGGGGGGACTGGTTCGCACAGATCTTCGACCGCCGCAAGATCAAGGCCGTGGACGGGGTCAGCTTTTCCATCCCCAGGGGAACGACCATGGGCCTGGTGGGCGAGTCAGGGTCCGGGAAGTCGACCATTGGAAAGGTCATCGCCAGCCTGATGTCCCCCACCGGGGGGCAGGTCCGCTTCAACCGGACCGATGTGTCAAAGCTTCATGGCCGCAGGCTCAAGGCCATGCGCAGACACATCCAGATGATCTTTCAGGATCCCTCTTCGTCGCTGAACAAGCGGAAGACAGCCGGCCAGATTGTCAGCGATCCCATTGAGGTTCACAAGCTGGCCGAAAAAGGGAAGCTGGAGAGCAAGCTCGTGGAGTCGCTGAACAAAGCCGGACTGCCCAGGCGGTTCGTCAACCGCTTCCCCCACGAGATGTCCGGGGGCCAGCGACAGCGGGTGGGCATTGCCAGGGCCCTGGCTGTCGAACCGGAGTTCATCATCTGCGACGAGCCGGTGACCGCCCTGGATGTGTCCATTCAGGCCCAGATCCTCAATCTGCTCATGACCCTGCAGAAGGACATGGGGCTGACCTACCTGTTCATCGCCCATGACCTGAGCGTTGTCCGCCATGTCAGCGACAGGGTGGCGGTCATGTATCTGGGCAAGATCATGGAAATCGCCAGGAGCGAGACCCTGTTCTCCAACCCCAGGCACCCCTACACCAGGGCGCTGCTGGCAGCGATTCCGGTCCCCGATCCCCGGGCCCCGAAACGCTTCGTGCTCAAAGGGGAGGTCCCCAGCCCCATCAACCCCCCGAGCGGCTGCCGCTTCCACCCCAGATGCCCGGAGTATATCGGGGACATCTGCCGGACGCAGGAGCCTGAGGACACCATCCTGGCCGACGGGACCATGGTCCACTGCCATCGCTACAGGGGACAGACAGGCATTTGACCGGGCTGAGAGGTCAAGGGTTGAGGGAAGACAAGGATCCTGACGTGTCGAGAAGGGCTTCGACTCGGCCAGCTTGATCAGAGAAGAAACTGTGTCCAGGCATTTTACGTGAAGGCCATCTTTCTGAACACCGGCACCTGAACCCTCTGAACAACTCATGATTGAGTTCATACGAGCCCGGCCAGAGGCCAAGCTGCCAAGGAGACGAGCATGAGCATCAGCCCCGCAGACGAGTCCAAGCAGGCTGTATGGCGAGAAATCGACCGCCGCAAAGATGAACTGGAGGAGCTGGCCAGGACCATTCACGACAACCCTGAAGTCAAGTTCGAGGAGCGGAAAGCCAGGGACTGGCTCTGCGACCTCCTGGCCTGGTCCGGGTTCAGGGTGGAAAAGGGTGTCGGTGGCCTGGAAACAGCCTTCCGGGCTGAGTTTGCCGGGTCGGAAAAAGGTCCGAGGATCGGGTTTCTGGCCGAGTACGACGCCCTGCCTGGAATCGGGCATGCCTGCGGCCACAACCTGATCGGACCCTCCAGCCTGGGTGCGGCCCTTGGGCTGGCAGGGGCGCTCCCGGAGCTTTCCGGCAGCCTGGTGGTCGTCGGCACCCCGGGCGAGGAAGGCGGCGGGGGCAAGGTCTTTCTGGCCGAGGCAGACGTGTTTCAGGACCTGGATGCGGCCATGATGGTCCACCCCTCGGGGGGCAACATCCTGTGGAAGAGGAGCCTGGCCAGGCGCAAGCTGGAGATCGAGTTTTTCGGCAGGTCGGCCCACGCCGCATCATACCCTGACAGGGGGATCAATGCCCTGGACGCGGTCATCCAGACCTTCAACGCCATCAACGCCCTTCGCCAGCAGATGGAGGACAGCTCGAGGATTCACGGCATCATCTCCCACGGCGGCGAGTCACCGAACGTCATCCCTGATTACTCGCGGGCCCTGTTCTATGTCCGGGCCATGGAAGACCAGGCCTGCGACGATCTCCTGGAGCGGGTCATGGAGTGCGCCAGGGGAGCGGCCGCAGCCACGGGATGCTCTGTGGACATGTCCATGACCGGGGCCTACAGGGCTCTGAAGGTCAACCTGCCGCTGGCTGAAGCCTTTGCCGCCAACGGGAACAACCTGGGGATCGAGTTTGAGGAGGTCGAACCCGACAAACGGCTGGGTTCCACGGACATGGGGGATGTCAGCCAGAGGATTCCGGCCATTCATCCCTACCTCAACATTGCTCAAGACGGGCAGGATCTGGTGGGTCACACCCATGAGTTCAGGGAGGCGGCCTGCTCGGAAGCCGGGATGCAGGCCATGATCCTGGCAGCCAAAGCCATGGCTGGAACCGCAGTGGACATCCTCATGGATCCGGACCTCAGGGCGCGAATTCAGGAGGCCTTTG
>CAZNIP010000113.1:0-8747 GCA_964573115.1 uncultured Desulfohalobiaceae bacterium
ATTGGGCTTTTGTCCTTCCGGCGGCCCTGTTTTCCTTTCTCGGCGGTCAGGCCGGGTCCAGGTTCATGGCCGCCCGCATGCGGGGAAGGACCATATCCCTTCTCTTTGCTGCCATCCTGGTCCTCTTCAGTGCCAGGCTCTTCTACCAGGCCATAGGGTAGCCATGCCTGCATAGTCAGAGTTATCCTTATAGCCAAACCCTGACATCAAGGAGAAAGCCTATGCACGCCCTTTTCATCATCACCTCCGATGACGCTGAAACGGTCTACAATGCCATGCGTCTGGCCAACACCGGGATCACAAAAGGCGACGAGATCAGCGTCTTCATGCTGGGCAAGGGGGTTGTGTTTGAAACCCTCGGAGATGAGACTTTCCCGGTCGGCGGGGAAATCGATCGGTTCAAAGGGGATTTCTATGTCTGAGGCGTGTGCATGAAGGCCCACGGTCTTGTGGGCAGCAGCACATGCCCCATCGGCTGGATGGACGACTTGTATGAAATCATGGCTGAAGCCGACAAGGTCTTGACTTTTTGAAAAACACGGGATCTCAGAGCAGTTGGTGTTTCATCAAGCCTGGGTATTTAAACCAAAAGTAAAAGGGTTGATTATGTTCAACTCACCGCCTTCTGTGCATTATGCTTTGACTGCTTTAAAATACAACAGAGCACCGTTGTCGTAAGGGAGCCTCTCAAATACAAAACCATGATCATGAAACACTTCTCTGAGCTCTCCTTCTGAACGCATCACACCTCTGATTCGACTCCCGCGGATATTTCGTTCCGGGACTGGCACCACACAAAGGAAAAATGAACCAGGAATCAAGACTCTGTAGACTTCCTGAACAACCTGGTTCAGATCATCAAAAAAGTTCAGAGACAGGATGCACAGGCATCTGACTGCTGTCCGGGATTGCTGCAACACATGGCAGGTGGCAGAAGAGCTGCTGCGGCTCGTGCTGCCTCGCTGAGTCAGAGCCCCGCAACATGGACCGTGGTGAAGAGAAACATCGTCCCCAGGAGAGCGATGGCGATCCCGGAGACCAGCCCGACAACATTTTCAAGCAGGGCCACTTTCCCTTCCGGCATCATCCTCAGCAGTCCAGCCTTGCCTGTGCCCACTGCGATGACCACAAGGGAGATGGTCGCGGCCATCCCCAGAGAAACGCATGCAGCCAGGGCCAGGCCCAGGGCCAGGACTCCCATGGAGAGGCAGAAGAGCATGACCATGACCACGCCCGGGCATGGCACCAGCCCCACGGCCATGGCCCAGGGCAGCAGACCGGCCTTTTTTTCCTTGTGTTCAGCCGCTTCCTGAATCGCCTCTGCCCTGAACCTCGTCAGGATCCCCCAGCCGTTCTTGATCAGGATCCCCAGGCCCAGCAAGGCGATCAGGCTGAAGCTCACGACCTGGGTCACGTATGAAACCGAGGCCAGGGTGCCGCTGACGCTCTTCTGGAGGATGAAGTGCAGGGCCAGGACGCACGCCGCGCCTGAAAAGCCGTGGAACATGGCGACCAGGGTCCCGAAGAGCAGTCCCGTCGTTATGGAGGGATTGCGGGAGAGGATGAAGGACATGGCCACGGCCTTGCCGTGGCCCGGCCCGGCGGCATGGACCAGTCCGTAGCCAAAGGCGATCAGGAGGACCACAAGGAGAGGCTGCAGGCTCTGCCCGGCCTTGACCTCCTTGATCAGCCCGGTCATGCGCTGCTTGAGCTGCTGCTGGACCAGGGCGATTCTGGTCAGAAAGGACATGTGCGGTGCTGGGCTGGAGATCGAATTTTCAGAGGTGTTGCCGGAGCTGAAAGGGTTCTGGTCAGCGGCTGGAAGAGAACTGCAGGCAAGAAAAAAGACGAGCTGAAGCAGGATGAGGGTTTTAGCCATTCTTGTTCTTGAACCTCAGGGCGATCTCATCTGGCACGACCTGGCCAAAGTAGTAGGCCTCATCCCTGTTGGCATGAATGGAGTGATCCACGACCATGGTTTCGCTGTTGGCATAAGAGACAGGGTCGTCCTTGAGAAAGACGCTGCAGTAAAAGGTCTGATCATAGACTGAAAGGCGGATGGTCTTGAACGAGGCGTTGGCCGCCACATGACAGGGCACGAAGAAGCGATAGGTCAGCTGGCCGTCCTGGATCGATGCGGAGAAGTCCTTCACGTAGTCGACCTTGAACGGCGTGCCGTTGATTTTGATGTGGGTGAAGTAGTTGAACTTGCGAAGGTTGGCAAAGTACGTCTGCTCGAGCTTTTTGACTTCCGGGTCCTCAAGGGTCTTGTTGCCGTTGGCATCAAAATCGAGGATGATCATGTTGCTGAACATCTCGTCAAAGACCCAGGTCATCTCAAAACCGGACAAACCTTTGTCGTCAAAGACAACGTCGACCGATGTGGTGAAGAAGACATGGGGGTGGGACCAGGAGGTGCCTGCAACCAGGCAGGCCAGAAAGGCGGTCATCATGGCCAGGAGAGCTTGAGAACAAACTCCGGACAGGGAAGGAAGAATGGCGTGTCGAGACACTCGATCCTCATGGCGGTTTCGATGGCAGATGTGCTGAAGGTATGGGGCAGCATCTGATCTGTCAAGAAAGGGATGTGCCCCTGCTGGGGGCTCGAAAGTGAGGACCTTGACGTCACCCTCCCACAACCGGGTGTGAGTGACTCAGCTCGCAGACTGGCCGCCAGGTGCAATGACTCATCCAGGCTCGAAGAACAGCTCCAGCCGCTTCGGTGTCTGTTCTGTGCCAGCATGAGCGGGAGGCTTCCGCCCCTGCCGGGACGAGGGAGATCAATGCTGTTCCTCACCTTCTCCTCCTTCTCCGGCTCAACAGCTCCTGCCCGGTCGCTTTTCGTTCTGTTCATCTCTGTGCCGGACCGAGGAATCAGGATCATCAATTGGGTTTTTGCAGAGAATCTGGTAACAATGAGGGCAACCTGAGACGTGGATCGAACATGCAAGAGGGAAGGACGATGACCTGCACCAAAAAGGGAGCTCCCTTTTTTTCTTTTCCAAGGATTTTGAGGAGCTCTGTGATGGCTGCCTCAATCATGTTCATCATTTTTTCCAGCCAGGAATATCCCGGGGGCCTTTCACAACGTGCTTTTGCCCAAACAGGTGCTGATGTGCAAGAGATTCCAGGAACAACCTCCAGTGATCTCGGGCTCCTCCCGGCATACCTGACTGATGCAGCAGAAAACAATCCCCAGCTTCAGGCAGCCTTCAACCGCTGGCAGGCAGCCCTCCAGAGCATCCCCTTGCACAGCGCATACCCGGACCCCCGGCTGACGCTCAGAGGATACCTTCAACCCGTGGAAACCCGGACCGGTCCGCAGCGGGCCAGCATCGGCCTTTCCCAGACTGTACCCTGGTTCGGGACCCTTGACCTGAAAGAAGAACGTTCGGCTCTGGAAGCAGCCGTGGCCAGAGCCTCCCTTGACGCTGTCAAGCTGGACATCTTCCACGCGGTCAAACAAACCTATTACGAATACGCCTATGTGGCCCAGGCCGTAAAGATGACCAGAGAAATCATCGAGCTGGTCCGCTATCTGGAGTCCATTGCCCGGGCTCGATATTCGGCCGGGGCATCACCCCATGCGGATGTCATTCGGACGCAGGTCGAACTGGGGAAGCTCGAGGACCGTCTGGCCTCCCTGCGCGACGTGCAAAGGCCCATCCGGTCCCGGCTCAATGCCATCATGAACCGTCCGGTGCACCAAGAGCTTGCCCCGCCGCCTGAAATCCCGGTCATGAGGCTTTGCGAGACAGGCCAGGAATTGCACAGGTCCATCGAAACCTCCAACCCGAGGCTTTCCGCCTTGGATGCCGAAGCTGCCGCTGAACAGGCCGGAATCAAGCTGGCCCACAAGGGCTACTATCCAGACCTGACCTTCGGGCTGCAGACCGTCATCACAGGGGAAGCGCGGTCACCAGGGGTCAAGAACGCGGATGAAGACCCGGTCATCGCCTCCCTGTCAATGAACCTCCCTCTGTGGCAAAGACCCAGGGACGCTGCCGTCCTGGAGGCCAGGTCAAAGCTTCGGGCCGTGAAGCAGGACAGGGAGGAGCTGCTCAGCAGGCTGCACTCGGAACTGGAGATGACCCTCTACAAGTACAACGATGCCGAACGAAAGATCGACCTGTATCACAAGACGCTCCTTCCCAAGGCAGAACAGTCTCTGGGGGTCAGCCTGGAGGCATTCCAGACCGGCCAGGGCTCGTCTCTCGACCTGATGGATGCGGAGAAGACCCTCCTGGAGCTCAAGCTGGCCTTTCTGCGGTCCCTGGCCGATCAGGCCCAGCAGCTGGCAGCAATGGAAACCATTGTCGGACGGGATATCCCCTGTGAGATCCAGCCAATCGACCGTCCCGGACATGAGCTGAACCTGGATCTGCCGCTCAATCCCAATCCAGCACAACGAGCGAGCCCATGACCTTCTCTCCTCTGCAATCAGGCAAACTCCGGCTGTTCGTGACGGCCCTGTTCGTGGCGGCCGCTTTTGCTGCCGGATGGTATGTCGGGACCACCTCCGGCCCGGCTCCCGGCCCCGACCCGTCCGCTCAGAGTCACGCCCAGGCCGGCCATGCCCAGCACAGTCAGGGGCAAGCTGACGCAACATCGGGTGATACCGTCTGGACCTGCTCCATGCACCCCCAGATTCAGCTCTCGGAGCCTGGTCAGTGTCCCATCTGCTTCATGGACCTCATCCCGGTGACCAGGGACGATGAAGGCCGGGAGGCCGTCAGCCTGAGGCAGATCAGGCTGTCCCCCACCGCCCGCAAGCTGGCCCGGGTTGCCCTGGCCCCTGTGGAACGCAGAGAGGTCGCTGTGGAGACCCGGATGGTGGGCAAGGTCAAAGTGGATGAAACAAGAATGGGCACCATCACCGCCTGGATGGCCGGGCGGATCGACGAGCTGTACGTGGACTCCACCGGCAGTGTGGTCAGACGCGGCAGGCCCATGGCCTCCATCTACAGTCCGGAGCTCCTGACGGCCCAGGCCGAGCTGATCCAGGCTGAAAAAGCCCTCAAGGGTCTGGAAGAGAGCTCTTTCGATCTGGTCCGGGACACGGCCAGAAAGACAAAGGAGGCCGCTGTCGAAAAGCTTCGCCTTCTCGGGCTTTCCAGGGACAAGGTCCAGGATATCCTGCGCCGGGGAGAGCCCTCGGACCATGTCACCCTGGTTTCGCCCATGAGCGGGGTTGTCATGGACAAGAACGTGGTCGAAGGGGCCTATGTCCAGACCGGAACCCCCATATACAGCATCGCCGATCTTTCCAGGGTCTGGGTTGTTCTCGGGGCCTATGAATCGGATCTCCCTTGGATTGAGGAAGGCGGCCAGGTCTCCTTCACCACCGAGAGCCTTCCAGGGAAAGTCTTTACAGGGGAGGTCATCTTCATCGATCAGGTCCTGGACGAGACAACCAGGACCGTGGACGTCCGTTTGAGGGTCGACAACCCCGACTTCAAGCTCAAGCCCGGCATGCTGGTCAAAGCGGTCCAGCGCCGGAAAGGGACCACGGCTCAAACCCAGGACAAGCCTCTGGTCATACCTTCTTCGGCTCCTTTGATCACCGGCAAGAGGGCGGTGGTCTATGTGGCCGTCCCCGGCAGGGAAGGCGTCTACTCCGGAAGGGAAATCGTGCTCGGCCCACGGGCGGGGGAACATTACATCGTGAAGGCAGGGCTCTCCGAAGGGGAGATGGTGGTCACCAACGGCAACTTCAAGATCGACAGCGCCCTGCAGATCATGGCCAAGCCCAGCATGATGAACCCCCTGCAGGATGCAGCCCAGCCAGGCGGTCATCAGCACCACGGTTCTGCAGATCCATCCATGAGCCGGGATTCTTCTGGTTCAAGGTTCGACCTTCCGAAGCTCATGGCCTCAAAGGCTGCCGCAGCCTCAGGCCTCGTGCAGGAGATCCGCGAGGATGCCCGGGCAGGACGGCTGGAGGCCGCCCGGACGACCTTCTCAGCATTCCATGATCAGATCCGCTCCATCGACCCCACGCCGTTGCAGGGCGAGGCCGCCCTGTACTGGAGGGAGCTGTCCATTCTGTTGCGGAACGACGCCGTCCTGGGCAGGGAAGCTCAGGACCTGCCCAGGCTCAAGAAGATCCTGGCTGAAACAGAAACCCACCTTGAACGTCTGACTGCCACGTTTTCCCTGGAATCGGACACCGCATCGAAACAGCCGCAGCTTGTGACCCCTGAAGAGTTCAAGAACCAGCTGGGCAGGGTTGTTCTGGCCTATTCCTTTGTGATGGAGGCCCTGGCCGGGGATGACCTGTCAGAGGCCCAGAAAGGGACCGCCCGGGTCTCGAAGGCCTTGCAGGTCGTCGACATGTCCCTGCTGGAGCACGAAGCGCACATGGCCTGGATGGAGATGCTGCACATGATGAACAACGGCCTGTCCGCCATGCATGAGGCCGGGGGCCTTGTTGACATGCGGACGGGTTTCGATCTCCTGTCCCGTGCTCTGATCAAGGCTGTCGAGTCTCTGGGGGCGAACTTCAAAGGCCCCCTCTATGTCCTCTCCTGCCCCATGGCCTTTGAAAACAAGGGGGCCCGCTGGCTGCAGCAGGACGAAGAGGTCCGCAACCCCTATTTCGGCGCTGCCATGTTCCGCTGCGGTGAAGTCGAGAAGCAGATCAAGGCCGTCCACAACCACCAGGACCCGCACCACACCTCATGACCGACCGCCCATCCCCACCCGAACAGCAGCCGCGCACGTTGCTCGACAGGCTGATCCGCTTCTGTCTGGACCAGAAGCTGGTGGTCGGTCTCCTGGCCCTGCTCTTCATCGGCTGGGGGGTCATGAGCGCCCCTTTTGACTGGGATCTTGGGGGGCTTCCCCGCAACACTGTCCCGGTGGACGCCATACCGGACATCGGCGAGAACCAGCAGATCGTGTTCACGGAGTGGCCAGGACGCTCCCCTCAGGATGTCGAGGACCAGATCACCTATCCCCTGACAGTTTCCCTCCTCGGTATTCCAGGGGTCAAGACCGTCCGCAGCTTCTCCATGTTCGGCTTTTCCACGGTCTATGTCATCTTCAACGAAGATGTGGAGTTCTACTGGTCGCGCTCCAGGCTGCTGGAAAAGCTCTCCAGCCTGCCTGCAGGCAGGCTGCCTTCGGGGGTGCAGCCCGTTCTCGGACCGGACGCCACGGCCCTGGGTCAGGTGTTCTGGTACACCCTGGAAGGCCGGGATGAGCAGGGCAACCCCACCGGGGGCTGGGACCTTGATGAGCTGCGCTCGGCCCAGGACTGGCTGGTGCGCTACGGGCTCATGTCGGCCCCCGGGGTCAGCGAAGTCGCTTCAGTGGGGGGGTTCGTCCGCGAATACCAGGTCGATGTCGACCCTGACGCCATGCGGATCCACAACGTCAGTCTCGAGGATGTCATCCAGGCGGTCAAGATGTCCAACCTGGATGTGGGCGCCAGGACCATTGAAATCAATAAGGTCGAGTACGTCATCCGGGGGGTCGGCTTCGTCGAGGGGCTCGAGGACATCGAGCAGTCCGTGGTCGCGGTTCGGGACAACATACCGGTCAAAGTCAGTGACGTGGCCCGGGTGACCAAGGGCCCCGCCCTGCGCCGCGGGGTCCTGGACAAGGGCGGTGCCGAGGTTGTCGGGGGCGTCGTGGTCATGCGCTACGGCGAAAACCCCTTGCAGGTCATCCAGAACGTCAAGGCCAGGATCGATGACCTCGCTGACGGCATGCCGGTCAAGACCCTGGCCGACGGGACCGAAAGCAGGCTGACCATCGTCCCCTTCTACGACCGGACCGGACTGATCGAGGAGACCCTGGGCACCCTGAACACGGCCCTGTATCAGGAGATCCTGATCACGGTCATTGTCGTTCTCCTGACCCTGATGCACCTTCGCAGCTCCATGATCATCTCGGCCCTGCTGCCCATGACCGTCCTGCTGTGCTTCATCGCCATGAAAAACACCGGGGTGGACGCCAACATTGTGGCCCTCTCCGGGATCGCCATTGCCATCGGAACCATTGTGGACATGGGCATCATCGTCTGCGAGAACATTCTCAAGCACCTGGACCGGGCCTCTCCGGAAAGACCTCGAAGAGAGACCGTCTTCCTGGCCACCCGGCAAGTCGGCGGGGCTGTGCTCACAGCCGTGTCCACCACGATCATCAGCTTCCTGCCGGTCTTTGCCATGGAGGGGGCGGAAGGCAAGCTCTTCAAGCCCCTGGCCTTCACCAAGACCTACGCCCTGGTGGCCTCCGTCATCCTGGCCCTGACCATCCTGCCGGCCCTGGCCCACCTCCTGTTCACCAGAACCGGTGACCGACATGCCAGGACAGGCTTCAAGACCCTCTTCGCCCCGGCTCTGCTGCTCGCCCTTGGCCTGGTTCTGGCCTGGACCGTGACCTGGTGGCTTGGCCTGCTGGTTGGAATGTTCGGCCTCTTTCGCGGGGCGCGCCATTTTGTTCCTGAGCGGCCCGGCACTGTCCTCCACAGTCTTGAAAAATGGCTGATCATCGCAGCCGTGACCTTTGTCCTGGCCAGGTACTGGTTGCCCCTGGGTCCGGACAAGGGGGACGTCCGGAACATCGTTTTCGTGGCCAGCATCATCGGCGGCCTGATGCTCCTCTTCAGCCTCTTCCGGGCCGGGTATCCCCGCATGCTGGCAGCCTGCCTGAAGCACAAGGCCATGTTCTGCCTCCTCCCCCTTGCCATGAACCCGGTGGGCACCTTCATCTGGCTCGGATTTCCGACCCTAACGGCCAGG
>CAZNIP010000114.1:0-8637 GCA_964573115.1 uncultured Desulfohalobiaceae bacterium
CTCCCCTGTACTCAGGGGAGCTGCCGAAGGCTGAGGGGTTCTTTCTTCCGAAGTTCATACGAGCCCTGCCGCTGGCAAAGCTGAATTGAAAGCCGGATGACCTGTCAGCCCGGAGCGGCCGCGGAGAGATCTCCAGAGCCTGCAGGCTTTCAAGAAGGCCAATGCACCCCGGGTGATATCCCAGATGTCATCACTGCTCCAGGGCCTGAAAGCGCTTCATGAACCTGCGATCGATCCAGTCCTTGATCCAGAAGGCCGGCTTGCCTCCGAAGGTCAGCCTGCCCTTGTTGAAAACCCCGGTTCCATCCCCGAGGTTGTAGATCAGGAGGTAATCGCCACCTGGTTCAAAGGCCTGGAGTTCGGCCTGGTTCAGGGTTGCCTCCAGGTTGTGATAGAGGACAGGATTTTCCCTGACCGCGTACACCCCGACCTTGTCCAGGGGCTGATCCTGGAAATGGATGCAGTCTCCCCCGCCGAAGATCTCTGGATAATCGGGATGCTGGAGATACCTGTTGACCGTCAGCCCTCCGTCCGGTCCCGTGCGAAGCCCTGAATCCCTGAACAGGGACGAGGGCTTGACCCCCAGGGCCAGCATGGTCAGGTCCATGTCAAAGATCCGGCCGGTGTCCAGCTCCAGCTCGTTTCGGCCCAGCCGGTGAACGTAGCCCTGCTCGACAATGTCGATCCCCCTTCGAGCCAGATTCTTCCTGGCCAGCTTTCGGATCGGCTCCTTGAGCTTGGTCAGGAAGCCGCGGCCGGCAAACACGGTGATCAGGGCCTGATGCCCGCCCGCGTCCTGGATCAGACGGTGGAGGTTGCCGGCCACTTCCAGAGCGGCGGCTCCGCCCCCGACGACGCCAAGCCGAGTCCTGCCCCGGGAGACCATGTCCAGAACCCTGCTCTGGGCCTCAAGCAGGGAGGCAATGGGTTTGACTGAGAAGCAGACCCCTTCATCCTGTCCCGGGACAGCGGGCACTGAGCTGCCCACATTGCAGGACAGGACGTCGTAGCTCAGGGTCTGGCCGTTGTCCAGGAGGACCTCCCTGGATGGGGCGTCGATGGAGACCGCCCTGGCCTGAATGAACTCAGCCCCCTGCTGTTCCACCACCTGCCTGGTGGCAAAACGTATTTCTTCCGGCCTGTAGATCCGGCTGAGCATGCCCGGGCCCATCCCGGAGTAGTAGTGGTGCTCCGCCGGCTGAACCACCACCACGTCGTGCCCCTGATCGCGAAGCTGTTTCAGATTGGCCAGCGTGACCATGTGAGCATGTCCGCCGCCAAGCAGAAGAAGGCGCTGTGCCATGTCCGTCCCCTTGTTCTTGACTCCAGATTGGCTTCAGGCAGGGATCAGCGGCAGCTGAGTCCCTGTCTGAACAGCTGCACTCTCTCTTGAAACGTGCTTTTGGTTTCAGGTGTCGGATTCAGGAAAGCTGGCCTTCAGGCACGTGAAACCAAGAAGCAGAAGTTTCTTCCCGGATCAGACCGGCCGATTTGGGTGTCCTCAGATGAGGGGTCGACCTTTCTTTTCTCCCATCAACCTTCAACCCTCAACCCTCGACCATCAATTGAGCTGATCCATGAGCTTCCCCAGCTGCTTCAGGTGCGACCTCTCCTCGTCCACCATCCGGGCCAGGAAGTCCCTGCCGTTCTCGTCCGGCTGGCTGTCCGCGGCCCGCTGGTAGAGATCCAGGGCCTGGGCTTCAACTGACATGGCCACGTCCAGAATGGACTGCGGCGAGTCCTGCACCGGCTCAATCCTTGACAGGAGCTCCTCGGTGGTCAGTCCCCCTTCGAGGGCCTGAACAACAACGGTCTGCTCGAAGCTCTCCCGGTCAGCCACGCGATCATCCAGCTTCCTGTACTCGTTGTAGACCCGCTCTTTGTGGCCCCGTTCGATCCTGGCCAGCCTGGCAAAGAGCTGACTGACCTCCCCATGGTCCACCCGATCCTGCATGGATTCATAGAATTCCTGCAGGCCGTGTTCGAGCCCGTAGGCCGCAACGATCAGATCCTTGAAAGACTCTGAGCCGGAAAAGAGCTCCAGACCGCTGGTCTCAGGGCCGGTGGCCGATTCGCCATTCCAGGCCTTGAACCCGCCTTTGAGATTGTACACCGTCTGGTAGCCTCTGCCGGAGAGCATCTGGGCGGCCATCCTGCTTCTGCCTCCCACGGCGCAGTAGACCAGGGTCGGCCTGGCCGGATCCAGGTCATCCAGCTTGCTGTCCAGCTCCGGCAGGGGCAGGAGCTTGGCCCCTGGGATGTGGCCCTGTTCGTATTCCTTGGGCTGCCGGACATCGAGAATGGTCAGATCCTGAGCTGATGAGGATTCGATCAGCTCTCCGGCCTTTCCTGCATCCACCGACTCCACCGGGGTGAAGAACTGTTTCCAGCGCATGGCTCTCTCTCCTTGTCAGCGCCGACTCTGTCTGCGCTGAAGCATTGCCTTGTGATTGAGACCTTCAGGATTCGATTTCCTTGTAGCATAAGCTGCACTGGGATCCAACAGCTTCCTCAAGGGGGTGGAGATACGGGCTGACCTCTGCACAGAGCCTGCCCATGGGAAAGACCCGGACAAACAAAAGGCCCCCGATCGGTGCACCGACCGGGGGCCTTTCCTGGCCCGACCACCCTCAATGACGATGTCATCATCTCGAATTCATGGACCTCATCAGCACAGCTTGTTTCCAGCGGAGAACATCCATGATCTCCTGTCGGCCCGAATCTGAGCCGCCATCAGACCTGACGGTTCAAGAACTCGCCCACCATTCGGGACTGGGTTCGGACAACAGCGGCATTGGCGGCATACCCCTGTTCGTTTTCCATCTGGGTCACCATCTCCCTGGCCAGATCGGTGTTGCTGCCTTCCCTCATGCCGGATTCAGCCCTGATGCCCGTTTCGCCGTCCTGCTTCGCCCCGGCAGCTCCGATTGGGCTGGAATCGGCCTCGGTGGCCGGCCGCAGTGGTCCGTCGGATTCGTCCTGGCGGATCTCCTGAACCCGGACACCCTGATGTTCCGGCCTCTCCTCGAAACTGACCCGGCCGGCCTTGAACTCGTCCGTATTCAGGTTGGCCACATTGTTGGCCGAGACCTGCTGGCGAACCCCATAGGCCGTCAAGGCGCTCCCTGAAATCGACATCGACGTCATCATCTCCTGTCAGCCTCCGTGCTCTGCGTGTCCCTGATCCTCAAACTGAGAGCCGATTCTCGGCTCCTGGCCGGCAATCAACGGCAGCGGGCCAAAAAAGGAAAGGACACTGATATGATTCTTCTTTTCACTCCCGAATGCCCAAGTGGCCCTCGTCAACTGCCGTCAGGTGTTGATCCCGGTGCGTTGGCAAAACAGACCGGCTGTTCGATGCAGGCGTACGCATTGTGATTGTGAATGGACTCAAAGCTCTCCACCTCTGCTCGAAACCAGCGGATGACGTCATGTTCTTGCAAGCGCTGAGCCACATTGCGCACGACATCCTCCACAAAGGCCGGGTTGTCAAAGGCCCGCTCCGTGACTTCTTTCTCATCGACCCGCTTGAGCAGGGCGTACACCGGGGACGAAGCCGAAAGCTGGGCCATGTGGATCAAGTCCTCCAACCAGAGCATGCCGTCGAACCGCGCCGTGACCTTGACCACCGCCCTCTGGCTGTGGGCCCCGTAGTCGCTGATGGCCAGGGAACATGGACACACGGTCATCACCGGGACCTCAACCCCGACGTACATGGTCGGCTTGTCCACTTCGAGCTCCCCGGAAAAAAAGCACTGGTAGTCCATGAGCCCGAGACTCTGGCTCTTGGGAGCGCACTGCTCCAGGAAAAAAGGGAACCGGATGCTCAAATTGGCCCGCCTGGCCCCAAGCCTGGTCTGGACGTCCTTGAGAAGGTGCTTGAAGCTCCGGTAGTCGAGCACGCCGGACCATTCATGCAGGGTCTCGATGAAGCGGCTCATGTGCGTCCCTTTGAACATGTCCGGCAGATCGACGTAGAGATCGACCTGGGCCACGGTGTGCTGCACTCCGTTGTTCTTGTTCCTGACCACGAGGGGGTAGCGGAGGTTCTTGACTCCCACCCGGTCAATGGACATGAGCACCCCGGCAGGGCTGTTCTGAACGTCTTGCATTTACGTCAATTCCTTCCCGGTGGTCGAAAGACTCAGCTTCCCGTGCTTGATCCCTCTGGTGGAGGTCAGGCGCTGGGCAATGGACCGGATATCCTTGACCGGGCCCCTGAGGACGAGAACCTCCATGCAGTTGTGCTCGTCAATGTGCACGTGCAGAGACGTGATGATCAGATCCAGGGCCTGGTGCTGGATCTCAGTCAGCTTCTGGGCCAGTTCGCTCTTGTGGTGGTCAAAGACCAGAGTCAGGGTCCCGGTGACCTCCTGATTCTGGTTCTCCCACTCCTTCTGGACCAGCTCCTTGCGAATCAGGTCCCTGATGGCCTCAGATCTTGTCTGATAGCACCGCTCGTCACACAGGGTGTCAAATCGGCTCAAGAGATCGGAGTCCAATGAAATGCCGAAGCGAATCGTCTCACCCATTCCGCCTTTCCTCGCATGATACGTGCATTATCGTTTTCAGCGCGGCCAGCGGCCGCGCACAATTCAGAGCTTGATGCGCGGGTCCACGAGCACGTAGAGGACATCGGAAACAAACGTGCCCACCAGCACGAGGACCGCGGAGATGAAGTTCACGGTCATGATCACCGGGTAATCCCTGGCCAGGATGGCCTCATAGGCCATTCGGCCGATTCCGGGCCAGGAAAAGATGGACTCGATGATCACCGACCCGCCGATCAAACCCGGCAGAATCAGGCCGAACATGGTCACGAAGGGGAGCAGGGCGTTGCGCAGTGCGTGCTTGTAGTGCACCTGCTCCGGGGGAAGGCCTTTGGCCTTGGCCGTCCGGACATAGTCTTCGCCTTCGACCTCAAGCATCTGATTGCGGACATACCTGGACAGGACTGCGATCCCGGCCGAAGCCCCCAAAACCGAAGGCAGAACGAGATGCCAGACATGGTCCATGATCCAATGCACCCAGGATGCGCCCGTCATTCCAAAGGTCTGCATCCCGATGACCGGGACATGGAGGTGGTTGACCACCAGAATGATGAGCACGTAGGCGAAAAAAAACCCGGGAATGGAAATGAGCAGATAGGCGAAAAACGTGGTGCTCCTGTCGAACCATCGTCCCCGTGAAATCGCTGCACGTATACCAAGGGGGAAGGAAATAGTCCAGGTCAGGATCGTGCCCACGAGGAAGAGGGGAAAGCTGTTCAGAAAGCGATCCCCGATCTTGGCCAGCACCGGCTGATTGTCCTTCCAGGACACGGTCTGCCCTGTGAACAGGTTCCTGTAGAACAGCGCGTACTGGACATGGAGGGGTTTGTCCAGGTTGAACTCCTCCTGGAACCGCTGCATGACCTCAGGGGTGAAGATGGGATTGAGGGGGTCGATCTGGCTGGGTTTTCCCGGTGCCAGGTGAATGATCACAAAGGAGACCACGGAGACGAAAAAGAGGGTGATCAGCTTTTGAATCAGGCTCCGGCCAATGAATCCGAACATCGTCAACCCTCAGGAGCAAAGTTTGGTGCTTCCGGAAGCTTGATCCACTTGTTGAAATCGAAGGTGAAGCTGCCGGTCTTGGTGGGGGTGATCTTCTTGTAGACCACCTGGCCGGAAGCATCAATGTCTTTGATCACGATCCGCTTGTCCAGCAGGGCCGTCCATCTCTGGACGAACAGGAAGGTGTACGGCAGCTCCCGGGCAATGATCCGGTGCAGCCGGTGGCAGGATTCGACCTTGGCCTCGTGCTCGTACTCCCGGCGGATGTCCAGGATGAGCTCGTCGGCCGCTCCGTCCTCGAAGCCGACAAAATTGAGCTCATAGGGGTCGGTCTGGGAGGAGTGCCAGATCTGGTACATGTCGGGCTCCACGCTCATGCTCCAGCTCAGGACCACGGCATCGAAGTCGAGCTTGTTGACCCGTTCCTGGATGAAGACCGACCACTCGAGGGTGTCGGTCTTCACGTCAACCCCGATGTCCCTCCAGGCGTCCTGGGCAATGGCCAGGATGGCCTTGCGGATGTCATTGCCGGTGTTGGTGATCAGGGTGAACTGCAGCCGCTGGCCGTCCTTCTCCATCCAGCCGTTCTCATTGGGGGTCCATCCGGCCTGTCTGAGCAGCTCTCTGGCCTGCCTGGGGTCGAAGGGAACGGCTGGAATCCCGTGATCGTAGTATTCCGTCTGTTTGACGAACGGCCCGGTAATCCTCTCCCCCTGGCCGTAGAGGACGTAGGTGATGATCTTGTCGATATCCAGGGCCATGGACAGGGCCCGCCTGACCCGAAGATCGTCAAAGGGGGCCCGCCGCAGATTGTAGCCGATGTAGGTGTAGCCGAAGGAGGTCCCTGAAAAATGCTGAAAGCGCGGATCGTCCTTGAGACGTTCCACCTGGTGGGGCTGCACCGAGTAGGAATCAAGGGTCCCGGCATAGAACTCCATCTCCTGGGTCAGCAGGTCCGGGATGACCCTGTAGACATAGGTTTCATAGTTGGGCTCACCCTCCCAGTACTGGTCAAAAGCCTCGAGCATGATGTACTGATCCGACTCCCAGGTCTGAAAGGTGAATGGGCCGCAGCCCACTGGGTGACGGTTGAAGCGGCTGTCCCTGAGGGAGAACTCGGCAGGGTCCTTCCCCCGTTCCCTGGCTTCCCGATCCAGGGCCTCACGGTTGAGGAGGTGTTCGGGCAGAATGCCCATGGCCCACGAGATCAGGGCCGGGGAAAAGAGCCTGGAGTAGACCACCTTCACGGTCAGATCGTCGACCACCACGACCTCTTTGACCGCTTCGTAGCTGGAGACCCGGGGGGACAGATTCTTCGGGTTCATGATGGCCTCGAAGGTGAACTTCACGTCCCTGGCGTCCAGAACGTGGCCGTCGTGAAAGGTCACCCCGGGGCGAAGATGGAAGACGATGAAGGGATTGTGCTCGGTGGCCTGAAGGAGTTCGCCGGCTTCGGCCTTCAACACGTCTGTCTTGGACGGTTCCAGGGGCTGGACAAAATCGAGGGGGGAAAAAGAGGTGAAGTAGTCCTCTCCCAGGAGTTCGGTCAGGTGTTTGAAGAGGTCCTGGTCCACGTCCCTCAGCTCAAGTTTGATCCTGGGCGGGAGGGTGACCCTGACCCGCAGGGTCTCCTCCCGTCCCCGGGCGATCTCCCGGATGATCTTCTGTCCCGGGGCGACTGAGACCTCCTCGATGTTCGTCAGGGACTCGATCAGGTTGGCAGACAACCCGGCAGGGTTCTTTCTGGCCCTGTCGAGAAGGTTTTTGATCCCCTCCGGGCCCACCCGTCCCAGTCCAGGCACCAGGGCTTTGTCATGGACGGCAAAGAAGGCGGTTTCGTGAACCTCCCAGGACGAGGCCACCCGTCCCCTGTAACCCAGGTCCCTGTCCAGTCCGATCAGCCCTTCAAAGACCTTGTCTTCAATCTCACTGGAGGCTGAATCCGAGGACAGGATGGGGTTGAGCATGGAGGCGTCCCCAATGGAGGCGGTGATGTACTCCTGGAGACGCTTGGGGTTGCCCCGGGTCTGTTCCTCGTAGCTCGGTACCCAGAAATAGGATTGGACCAGAAAGAGGGTGACCGCCAGGGGAAGAAAAACGAGTATTTTTTTGACCAGCATTGTGTTACTGTTTCACGCCAGGGACCACGATCGATGAAGGAGCTTCAGCACTGCTTTTGTATGAGTTCCTGTCCAGCCTGTCAAACACTCGGGTCCGCATCCTGAACCATCTTGTGCTTTTTTTCACAAAACAGAATCGCTGCAACCGCATCGGGGAAAAAATCATCTTTTCGTCTTGACTTTCCCCTGCCCAGACACTAAGTTCGACGAAATAAGTTTCAAGGAAACCCATGCCTTGTGCAACTTGTGCAACTTGAACCGCTATCTCTTGTGCTCACTGTCCGTCCGGTCGCTTTCCCGGTTGCGGACCATGCTGCTTCCGACCTGCTGATGCGATGCACGACAACCCAAAAAGATCTCCACTGCAGCCAGGGCCTTTTCTGATCCGAGCCTCCGCTCTTCAGGAAAGGTCCTTTTGTTATTTTTTTCACAATGCCATTCAAGCCCGCCAGATCACCTGGTTTGGCAAGGCTCCTGCTCATCACTTACAAGCTCTTAGGGGGGAACATGAAAGATCAACACTTTGAACGCGTCAAGGAAAACCTCGGCAATGTCTCCCGGAGGGACTTCCTCAAGTTCTGTTCCATCATGGCGGTCGGAATGGGACTGCCTGTGGCTGCCGGGAAAGACATCGCGCAAGCTGTGACCAACCCGCAGAGGCCTCCTGTGATCTGGATCTCAGGCCAGGGCTGCACCGGTTGTACGGAATCCCTTTTGAGGCCCGAGCATTTGAGCCTCGAACACCTGATCCTGGACCTCATTTCCCTTGAGTACAACGAAACCCTCAACGCCGGTGCCGGTCATCAGGCCGAGCATCACAAGGACAAGATCGTCGAAGAGTTTGCCGGCCAGTTCATCCTGGTCATCGAAGGCTCCATCCCAACCAAGGACGGGGGCGTCTACTGCAAGATCGCCGGCCGCCCCTTTGTGGACATCGTCAAGGAGACCGCCGACAAGGCCGC
>CAZNIP010000115.1:0-8591 GCA_964573115.1 uncultured Desulfohalobiaceae bacterium
TCACGTGAAGGGTCGAATTTTCTTGTCTCCCATCCACCTTCAACCCTCAACCTTCGACCTTCAGCGCAGCCAGCGGCAGCGCTGAAGGCTGGCCCTTTACGGTTTGGGCGTGTTCGCCGGCAGAAAAGCCCTTTTTTGAGGTTGAGCCCCTGTGCTCAGGGCATCCCGAGGCGTGCGGCAATGGACTCGGTAAAAGGCGGCTGGAGCATCCCCTTCTCCGTCAGGAACCCGGTGATGAGCTCGGCAGGGGTGACGTCAAAGGCAAAGTTGAACACCGGTACGTCTCTGGGCGTGATCCTGACCTTGTTGATGTGCGTGACCTCGCTGGAAGGGCGCTCTTCGATGGGGATGTCCTGACCGCTTTGAATGTCGAGGTCAAAGGTGGTTGAAGGCGCAGCCACATAAAAGGGGATCCCGTTCTCCCGGGCCAGAATGGCCAGGTTCCAGGTTCCGATCTTGTTGGCCGTATCTCCGTTGGCGGCGATCCTGTCGGCCCCAACCACGACGCCGTTGACCAGCCCTCTGGACATGAGCAGGGCAGCGGCATTGTCGCAGGCCACGCTGACCCGGATGTTGTCCTGCAGGAGTTCGTAGGCGGTCAGTCGGGCTCCCTGAAGAAAGGGCCTGGTCTCATTGGCGATGACAGAAAGCTCCTTGCCGGCCGACTTTGCAGCCCGGAACACACCCAGAGCCGTTCCGTATCCGCCTGTCGCCAGGGCCCCGGCATTGCAGTGGGTCATGATCCTGTCCCCATCCTGGAAGAGCGCCATGCCCACCTTGCCGATGGCCTTGTTGGCCGCAATGTCCTCGGCATGGATGTCCTTGGCCAGCCTGATCCAGACCCAGCGCAGGTCATTCAGGCCGATGTCGGCATCCGCTTTCCAGGCCCTGAGCATCCTGTCCACGGCATAGTCAAGGTTGACTGCCGTGGGTCTGGACCTGGCCAGGCGCTGCAGCTTTTCAGCCAGATTCTTCTGCCATTCCGGGTCGCCCTCATCCTGTGTCAGGGCACCAAGGCAGCAGCAATAGGCTGCAGTCACGCCAATGGCCGGGGCACCCCGGACAACCATCTTCTGCAGGGCCTCGATCCCATCCCTGACTCTGCGGCAGACGAACCACTTCTCTTCATTGGGCAGGTACCTCTGATCCAGGAGAAGCAGGGCCTTCTCTTCTTCTGAAAAGCGAATGTGTCTTTTCATGGTCTGCCCTCACCCGGGTTTTGGATCGTTGGTCCTGCAACCGGCCATTGTGAGCTCATGGTCCCTGGACGTCATCCCTCAACCTCGTTGAGCTGCTTCAACAGGAGCTCGTTCACCAGCTTCGGGTTGGCCTGTCCCCTGGTCTTTTTCATCACCTGGCCCATGAAGAAGCTGACCAGCTTCTTCTTGCCGCCTTTGAACGCCTGAACTTCACCGGGGTTTTCAGCCAGAACCTCGGCAACCACGCTTTCCAGCTCACTTTGATCCGAAATCTGGACAAACCCTTTCTCCTGGACAAAGGCTTCCGGATCCCGGCCGTGCAGGAAAATCTCCGGGAAGATCTGTTTTCCGATCTTAGTGCTGATCGTACCTTTCTGGACGAGTTTAAGCAAGGCGGCAAAGTGCTCTGCAGACAGAGGGCTTTCAGCAGCAGAGATGTGCTTTTCCCTCATTTCCCGGATCATCTCCGAGCTCATCCAGTTGGCCGCTTCCTTGGCCAGACCGCAACACCGGACCACCTCTTCAAAGTAGTCGGCCAGATCCCGCTCGTCAGTGAGAATCCTGGCCTGCTCCAGGGGCAGCCCGTAGTCCTGGACAAACCGCTGCAGTTTGGGCATGGGCAGTTCCGGAATCCCGGCCTTCCACTGCTTGATGTCCTCTGGATCCAGCTGCAGAGGAACCAGGTCCGGGTCCGGAAAGTACCTGTAGTCGTGGGCCTCCTCCTTTCCGCGCATGGTCCTGGTGATCCCCTTTTCATCGTCGTAGAGCCTCGTCTCCTGGACCACGCTCTCACCATCCTGAAGCAGGTCCTCCTGTCTCTGGATCTCATAGCTCAGGGCCCGGTGCACATGGCGAAAGGAGTTCATGTTCTTGAGTTCGGTCCGCGTCCCGAACGCCGCCTGTCCCCTGGGCCTGAGGGACACGTTGGCGTCGCAGCGGAAGTTGCCCTCCTCCATGTTGCCGTCACAGATACCCAGGTAGATGAGGATGTTTCGCAAGGCCTTCAGATAGGCCACGGCTTCGTCAGGCGAACGGAGATCAGGATTGCTGACGATCTCGATCAGGGGCACTCCAGTCCGGTTCAAGTCCACGAAGCTCATGTTGTCCACAGAGGAATGAATGGACTTGCCCGCGTCGTCCTCCATGTGGATCCTGATGATGCCCACAGACTTGGAGTCATCCCCGGCCTGGATCGTGAGGGTCCCGTGCTCGGCCAGGGGGGCTTCGTACTGGGAGATCTGGTAGCCTTTGGGCAGGTCGGGATAGAAATAGTTCTTCCTGGCAAAGACCGAGTGTTCGTTCACCGTGCACTCAACTGCCAGGGCCATTTGGGCTGCGAACTCCACAGCCCGCCTGTTGACCACCGGGAGGGCTCCGGGCATGCCGGTGCAGACAGGGCAGACGTTGGTGTTGGGTTCCTGCCCGAACTCAGTGGAGCAGGAACAGAAGAGCTTGGACCTGGTCTTCAGCTGGGCATGGACTTCGAGCCCGATCACGGCTTCATACATCGCTCTCTCCTTGATCGCTGCCGGACACAGCCGGGCCGCTTCTGTCCCGGGACAGGAGCAGATAGACCCGACCATGCTCCTTGAGGTGACCGGCCCAGTACCTGGGCTGGTCTCCGGATCCGAAAAACAGGTCCAGATGATGATTCTTGACCGCCCCGCCGACATCCTGAACGCACCCCAAGCCATTGACCTGCAGGGGGGCCGCGGCATTGGCCGGTTCAGCCCGGACCCCAAAGGCGACAACAGAGCCCAGGGGAAAGATCTTGGGGTCGGCCGCCAGGCTGACCCTCGGGGTCAGCTCCCGGCCCATGGCCCCGAAAGGTCCGCCGTCGCGCCGCCGGAAAAAAACGAAGCTGGGGTTGGTGTGCAGGATGTCCGGCATGAGCTCAGGGTTGTCCTCCAGGAAACGCCTGATGGACTGCATGCTCAGTCCCTCCAGCTCCATGTGGTCCCGTTCCACGAGGACCCGGCCGAGAGAAACGTATCGCAGGCCGTTTTTCCCGGCATAGCCGACATGCTGGATGCGTCCGTCCGGCAGAACGAGCCGGCCTGAACCCTGGATCTGGAGAAAGAAGACGTCCACCAGATCCCTGGCCCAGGCAATGACCTGAGACGTGTCCTTCAAAGCCCCTTTTTCGATGGCTGCCCGGTCATGGTATGGCACGATCTGGCCGTCCTCGATCCTGTAGACCAGGGTCTCCCCTTTCCAGCGGTGATGAAATTGTCCCAGGTCGACGGTCTTGAGATCTTCTGGAACCGCATACAGGGGGTAGGGGTAACCGGGCCTGGGCTCCAGGCTGGCTTCGATCTGTGGTTCAAAGTATCCGGTGAACAGCGGCCCGGGCACGAGCTCGTAGATCTGAAAACGGGAGGCCAGAAGTTCGGGATTGCTGTCCAGTCTCGGCAGGAGCTCAAGCAGGTGTTCGAGCGTCGTCCTGAGATGACCCCAGGTGACTTCCCTGCTGGCACCCTGCAGGGCAACCCTCTGGACCGGCTTTCGGGAAACAAAATCCAGACTGCGCTCCAGGGGCGTCCTGAGATCCTCCCAGGAGTTCAATCCCTGGCTCGATGGGTCCAGGCCCTGGATGACCTCTGCAGCCTCTTTCGGGCCAAGCTCACGCAGGCCTTTTTCAACAGTGACCTTCGGGGCGCACCCCTGCAGGCCTAACAAAAGCAGAGCCGCCCCGCAGCCAAGCAGGGCAGCAAGGTGAACAGCGATGCGCACATTCATCGTGGAGAACCCTCTCTGGTCGATCATGGTTCGCTTCTCGATCGAAACTGATCCCTTTTGAGCCTCATTAAGGGGAACCTGGTCTTCTGTCCTCGATCGAGGGCCTCGTATGAAACTTCATCGTGATTTTTCAGGTTTCAGGTGTCTGGTTTCAGGAAGAAGGCCTTCAAGGACAGTGACTGGACAGAGTTTCTGCCCAGATCAAACTGGCCGAGTCGAAGCCCTTCCCGACACCTCGGGCATCTTTTCTCCCCTCAACCTTCAACCCTCAACCTTCGACCTTCAGTCCGGCCAGAGGCAGGGCTGAATTGCGGCAGCCCCATCCCTTGGCTCCTCATGCCCTGTCGATCCCCGCGTCGAAAAACTTGCCCACGCCATACTCCCTTCTGCGGAAGAACTTCTCCGGATCGGGTCCGATGATCTGCAGCTCAGGGAACCGCTTCTGGAGATCCAGGGCGATGTTCATCTCCTTGGTGCACCCTGTCGAGTAGGTCGCGTCCTTGCCCACCCAGACAGGGGGCATCTTCATTCCCAGGAGCTCGAACCCGGTCTCGATATCAGCGACGCTCTGAAAACGCCAGACATCGATCAGGCCGCTGCGCTGGACGATCTCCCACATGTACATGAGGTCATCGCCGTCCATGCCGGCTTCGAAGTGTTCAGCCGGGTTGATGATGAACGTGTTGGACAGCTTCTCCCGCAAATGACTCACACTGGCGTTCAGGAGCGAGATGGCCATTCGGGTTTGCCCCGGGATGCTGCCAATGATGGCGCTGTAGAACATGACCTTCTGACCTTTGGCCTTGGCTTCGCGTATCTCCTGAATGATCGAGTCTGCCTTGGAACGGAGCTGCATCTCGGTCAACTTGACCGCCCCTTCGGCCTTTGGCTTGTGCACAACCTGGAGCTGTCCGTTCTGATCCCGGCAGAAGCAGAGGATATCCCGGGTGAACTCGTGACTGTTCAGAATGAGCTGACGATGGTTGTCGTTGCCCTTGGCCAGGATGATGTCTGATTCTTTCCAGGCTCGGGCAAAGGTGACGCTGGTCCTGTACAGATTCAGCCTCTCTCTGGTCCCGTCCGAAATGACCAGAAACGGGTTCGACCGCTGCCTGGTCAGGAGCTCATTCTTGGACACCTGGCTTTCAGTGATCACCTGGGCTCCGTTGAGCATCTCTGCAAGCACGGCATCGCTGTCGATGTCCCAGAGAGTTGGAGCCAGGAAGTAGAACCCTTCCTTCATGGCCAGAATGACCTTATGCCCCTGGCGAAGCAGGGCATTGATGATCAGGAGGTCAAAATAGATTCCGCCGCTGGTGTCAGGGATGAAGAGCACTTTTTGCGAACCCTGCTCCTCTGGGCAAAAGACCCGGGTCAGGGCCCGGTTCACGTCAGGAGATGTGTTCAGGACCTCCTCCCGGGCCTGGACCGCATCATCAGCGGATTCCTGCTGCCAGAACCTTGGCCATGTGGACAGGCACAGGGTCCTGACCAGCTCCTCCAGGTTCAGCTGCCAGCGCATGTCCTGAATGCGTCCGCAGGTGGCGATATCCTGGGGACAGGCAAAGAGGATGTCCTGGACTGCCTGTGAATTCATGCTGGATCTGGCCAGACGATTGGCCCGCTTTTTTTCTTCCCTGAGGGGGTCGTCGATGCTCGTCTGGGTCAGAAAAATATTCAAGAACCTCTTCATCAGCCTTCCGGGAATGATGAAGGGCGAGCTCAGGACCATCCGGTACTTATGACGGCAGAGGGCAATGATCCGTCGCCACAGGTACCTGTCTTTGACGTTGTCGTGGACGAAGACGGCCAGCCGCCTCCACTGCCGGTTGTACGCCTCCTGGAGCTCAGGAGACATTCTGGACTGCAGGAGCTGCTTCAGTTCCTCATCGGAGCAGGGGGCAAAGACCTGGTCCTCGTCCAAAGAGACCATGAACCGCAAATGCTCTGGGGAGGCATTGATGTCCGGGTTCAGGGTGTGCTCCAGGTTGTTCTCGGTCATGAAATGCAGGATCCAGGCATCCGTGTACGGATCCAGCCCGAACCGCAAATCAAGGACCGAATCAAAATCTCGGATGTCAGTCAAGAGTCAGCTCCTGTCCAATCTGATCACATGTCTGGAGTGGGACGTGCAGGAGACGTTCTGCCGCAGTGCGGGTCCGGAAGGCGCATGGTCGCCGGTTCTCTGACAGGCCAAGCGCTGGCAGGCAGTGCTGCGGATCACATGTAGCCCTTGTCCCGTAAGCGGGTGAAGTAGGTCATGCACTCCGGTTGAATGAAAACCAGCTTTTCCCCTGCCTCCCTGATCCGGATCAGATCACCGGGCAGGAGCTGCCAACCGGACTGCCCGTCCTGGGTCAAAAAGGCCTCTTTGAAGGTCTGCTCGAGCTTGATGCTGATTTCCCAGGAGCTGGGGACGATCATCGGCTTGACATTGGACATGAAAGGGCAGACAGGGCAAATCTCGAAGACATCCAGCTCAGGGTGGATCAGGGAGCCTCCCGCTGCCACTGCATAGGCAGATGAGCCCAGGGGGGTGGAGACCACCAGCCCGTCGGCCCTGAAGCTGCCGATGAGCTGCCCCTCGTGCATGAGCGTCAGGCCGATCAGCCTGGCCATGCCCCCCCGGCCGACAACCAGGTCGTTGACCACCCGGCCGGAATTGAGGAGGACATTGTCCCGAAAGGTCTCGAACTGGAGCATGACCCTGGTTGAAAGCTGAAAGCGTCCCTCGAGGACAGTCTTCAGGGTGGAACTCCAATTCTGGGGGGTCAGGTCGGTCAGGAAGCCCACCCGGCCAAGGTTCAGCCCCAGCAGAGGGCACTGCAGCCAGCTGAGCTGCCTGGCCACACTGATGATGGTCCCGTCTCCGCCAATGACCAGAATCATGTCCGGTCGGGGGTGGCCCAGGTCGAAATCCTTGCTTCGCTCTTCATTGACAAAGACGTCAGAGTCGACCCCCTGACTGGAGAGCCACGCATGGATTGTCCAGCCGAGCTCATACGCCGACTGATGATCAGCCTTGGTCATGATGGCTATTCGGGAAATCGATTCCTGCATGGCCATCCCTGTTTAGTCCAATCTCTTTTCCGGTTCAAGTAGAGTTTTTCCGTTCTTCGACCCTAAAGTCTGGACGCGCCTGGTCGATAAGAGAGGGAAAGGGGGCGAGATTCCCCCCTGCCTGAACGAGATCAACCATGATGCGGCTTATCAAGAACACCTCCATTCATGCGGAATCAAGGCCTCCGGTCTGCAATGGACCCCAGGAAGCACCACATCAACCTTTCGCTCTTGCACAGAGCCACAGCGAGATCGAGCGGGCCACGTCGTACGTGTCAGAAATCATGTTCACCCTCATTCCCATCAAGAGCTCTCACCCTTTGGTCAGGGAAATCCATGAGGAGTTGAATCAAGAGTTCCAGTCCAGGCTGAGCTTCAGGTACGAACCCGGACACGAGGCACTCGAGGTGACAGCCAGGAACCGCGTTCTGGACCAAGAGCAAAAAAACAACATCATCAGAAGATTATGGCAATTGACGTGGGCTAAAATCAATGTCATGCTCCTTGTTCATCATGGCTGCTTTCAGGATTGAGCGCAGTCGGCCAGCAGGCAAACAGCTCCCTTGCAGAGGAGGGACACCATGACCATACCCGGCATTTTCCACCAGAACGGGCTCGACCCCTACACGCGCAACAACAGGATCGAAAAAGAGGGGGACAAGCCCCAGGATCAGCGCTCGGTCTCAGATCGTACTGAACAGGACAAGGTCAATTTGTCTGACCAGGCCAAGGGCCTGATGCAGACCCAGAACGCCGTCAAGTCCAGCTCAGACGTCCGCAGCGACAAGGTGGCTGAACTCAAGGCCAAAGTTTCCAGCGGAGAGTATCAGCCGGACAGCAAAACCATTGCCGAGAACATGGTCCAGATGGAAAAGGACATCTTCAACGGCATGGTCTGATTGATTGTCGATGCCCACCCGAAACAACAAAACCGGGCGGCGCCCAAGCGGGCCGCCCGGTTTTTTTCTTTTCAGGCCGGACGCCGGCTCTCATGAGCCGGTTTGATCAAGGCAGAAACTTTCAAGCTGGCTCCTTCTGACTGCTCCCCTGTACTCAGGGGAGCTGCCGAAGGCTGAGGGGTTCTTTCTTCCGAAGTCTCATCCGAGGCATATCCGGCCTGTCCAGGCCTACAGGTAATTGACCAGGCTCATCTTCATGATCATGGACGACGACTTGAGGATGGCCTGGTAGATGGTCTGCTGCTGGCTGAGCTGACTCATGAGCTCGGCGAAGTCGACATCCTCGATCCTGCCCTTGCGCTCCCTGTCGCTGAGCTCCATGCCCTCCAGCATGGTCTGGGTCACCTGAAGCCGGTTTTCCCTGGCCCCGATGTCGGCCTGCATGTTCCCCACCTGGACCATGGCCTGGTCCAGGTAGCCCAGGGACTCCTGGACCCCCTCCTGGTCATCGGTCTCCAGGGCGGCGATGAGCTTGCCCACCCCAAAAAAGAGATTTCTCTGCTCGTCCTCCTCGAAAGCCATCTCCATCCCGGCATCGTTCTGGTAGTGCCCCCCGAAGATGTCCGGCCCGACGTTGTTCATGGAGATGTTCACGTCCTGGGAGATCTCGGTGGGGATGTCGGCGTTGCGGGGC
>CAZNIP010000116.1:0-8501 GCA_964573115.1 uncultured Desulfohalobiaceae bacterium
AATCACAATGTCAAAAGAGAAAACCCGAGATCAGGATCCTTTCGTCTGACTCCCGAGGTGTTGGTCAGCTCAAAAAGGACCACTTCCAGGATCTGCCAGACGGCCACGCCGGACCGGATGCACCCGGTCCTGGTCTGGTCCTGCCTGCCGCAGGCCATGTGCATGTGCAGGACCGGCTGCCCTGATTCATCCGGGAACAGGGTTCCGGTCCCGGCCACCTCGTGCACGTTCTCCAGCTCCTGAACCATGGGGTCGATGGGTCGGCGTGTGCCGTCCTCAGGCCCGACCACCAGACGGCTCCCCGAGTCCGCCCCGCCAAGGACGATCAGGGCAGCTGCACGGATCCCCTTGTCCCGGGCAAAGCTTTCGATGGTCTCATGAACGATCTCGCCGTGTTCAAGGCGCAGGACAAAGGTCCGACCCTGGCTGGCTTCTGCGAACTGCATGGCATGACTCCTGCATTGGAAAGTTCCAGCCTGGCCGGCTGGAGGTTGATGGATGTGGGTTGAGGCCAGAACAGGATGCCATGATGCAGACAGGTCCTCATCAATCCCGCCTTTGAGACCCCGGAACGAACATCCCCTCGGACTGTGAACGTGTGCTGAACCTGACATGGCTGCTCAACTGCTGCTGACGACCCTTCTATGCTTCCTTTGACCATCGTGCAAGCACCCTGGAGGCAGATCGGCCTCATCCTCGGGGCCGGGATCTGCGCCACCCTGATCTTCATCCTCTTGACCACCTCCGCCACCCTGGAGCAGCAGGCGGTCCTGGGATGGGCCTTCGTGCTCGGGCTCTTCCTCTTCAAGCGGATCAGAGGTGTGCCCCACGACCTGCAGAGGGTCCTGGTCATTCTTTTGGCCCTGGTCCTGACCACGAGATACTGGTGGTTCAGATCAACGGAGACCCTTTTCTACACAGGTTTTTATGACAGTGTCGGCATGACCCTGCTCTACCTGGCCGAGCTCTATGCCGTGGTCATCCTGCTCCTGGGCATGTTCGTGAACATTTCCCCCCTGCGCAGGGAGTTGAAGACCGTCGCTCTTGACCGTCCTGACCTCCCGAGCGTTGACGTCTACATTCCGACCTTTAATGAGCCCGCCGAGATCGTGGCCTCCACAGTGTCCGCAGCAGCCCAGATCTTCTACCCTCCTGGCAAGCTCAACATCTACATCCTGGATGACGGGGGCACGGTTCAGAAAAGGAACGACCCCGACCCGGCCAAAGCCCAGAGCGCCCGGGACAGGCACGAGTACCTCAAATCCGTGGCTGAAGAGCTCAACAGCCAGTACGCCCCGGGCATTCACTACCTGACCAGGGACAAGAATCAGGCGGCCAAGGCCGGGAACATCTCCGAGGCCCTGCTCTGCACCTGCTCCGAAGAGACCGTCGGGATGCTGACCAGGTCCGCCTGCCTGGAAATGGGAGTCCGGGCCAGCCAGGGCGAGATCATCCTCATCCTGGACTGCGACCATGCCCCGACCAGGGACATCCTGATGAACACCGTGGGCTGGTTCACTGAGGACGAGGACCTGTTCCTGGTCCAGACGCCTCATTTTTTCGTCAACCCTGATCCAGTGGAGCGAAACCTGGGAACCTTCGAGCGATCCCCGGCTGAAAACGAGATGTTCTACGGGGTGATCCATCTTGGACTGGACTACTGGAACTCGAGCTTTTTCTGCGGGTCGGCGGCCCTGCTCAGGAGGTCCCATCTGGACAGCATTGGCGGCATTGCCGGAGAGACCATCACCGAGGACGCGGAAACAGCCCTGAGCCTCCACGCCAAAGGGTTGAAGAGCGTGTATGTGAATAAGCCCATGGTCTGCGGGCTCTCCCCGGAAACCTTCAGCGACTTCATCACCCAGCGCAATCGCTGGGCTCAGGGCATGACCCAGATCTTTCTGCTCAAGAACCCGTTGTTTCAGAAAGGGCTGAGCTGGTTTCAGCGGCTCTGCTACACCAACAACTGCCTTTTCTGGCTGTTTGGCACAGCCAGGACGATCTTTTTCATCGCCCCCCTGATGTATCTCCTGTTCGGTCTGAAGGTCTACAACGCCTCCCTGGCTCAAGTTGCGGCCTTCACCATCCCCCATGTCTTCGGGGCGGTGATGCTCTCCGACTTTCTCTATGGCCACGTTCGCCACCCTTTTTTTTCCGAGCTCTACGAGTCGGTTCAGAGCTTTTTCAATGTCCCGTCGCTCCTCAGCACCCTCCTGAGGCCAAGGGCCCCCAGCTTCAAGGTGACCCCCAAGATTCAGGACATGGCCCGTGATCGCCTCAGCCCGCTGGCCACGCCTTTCTACCTCCTGCTCATCCTGGCCCTGGCAGCGTACCCCGGGGCTGTGCACCGCTGGATCAGCCATCCGGCCGAGGTGGACACCATTCTGATCTGCCTGTTCTGGTCGACCTTCAATCTGATGCTGGTCTTTCTCTGTCTGGGCGTGGTCTGGGAGAAGCACCAGGTCAGGCGCAAGCACCGCTTGCCCACAAACGAAGCGGGCACGTTGCAGCTTTCCGGCAGTGATCAGCCCCTGATCGCGGTCGCGGTGGAGAACATCTCGGAAGATGGCGTCGGGCTTGCCCTTGCCGATTCCCACGTCTTCGTCCCCGGTCAGGAGGTCGTCCTGCATGTCACGGATTCCTTCGGAATGGACTACGCGCTGCCCTGTGAAGTGGTTCGAACCAAGAACGCGCATCAGGGGAGGCTCGATGTGGGATGCCGGTTTGTGATCAGGAATGTGAGCCAGAGAGCTGCGGTCATCGGCTATGTTTTTGGCGACAGCAACCGCTGGGAGCGGTTCTGGATGGAACGGCGGAAATACAGGGTCGGCGTGCTTCAAGGCACCTGGCGGCTCTTTTTTCTCGGGTTCAGAGGCACGGCCAGGCACATGGCCGGTCTGATGCACCTCGTGATCAGCGCAGCCCTGAGGCAATGGAAACGGGTGGTGGGATCCGACCCGCTCACCCAGTCATCAAAAAACTCATAACCCTTTCAAGGTCGTGTCATGTTCAATGTTCTCAAAGGCATTCAGAACGGCATCTGCAACGTGGAATGGATTTTTCCGGACATCGGATCCGTCAGCAAAGGGATCATCTTGTGGGCCCTCTTCTCTGTTGTGCTCGTGTGGCCCTTCAGTGAGGCCAGAGCAGTCAACATGACGGTGCCCCTGTCACAGCTGAGCCCGGCATCCACGGCTGACCTTCGCGGGGCCGAGGCCCGCTTCGGTCTCAAGATACCGGTCCCGGAACGGTGGGAGATCTCCTCCAGCACCCTGGAGGCTTCGGTCGTCAGCTCAGTGGCCCTGCTCCCGGAGAGATCGCTGATGACCGTCCGCCTCAACGGCCACCCCTTGAAACAGGTCAGGCTGGGGACGGCTTCAGGGCGACAACGGTTCAGCGTCGAGATGCCCTCAGCACTGCTCGAGCCCGGCTACAACGACCTTGAGTTCGTGGCCATGCAGAGGTCCACGCAGGCCTGTCAGGACCGCGGGGACCCTGAGCTGTGGTCCACGCTGGAGCTGAACCGGTCCGCTGTGAGCTTGAACTATGAGCTCAGGCCAATCCCCGCAGCCCTGGGCTCCATCCCGACCATGGTCTTTGACCCCAAAATCATGGGCCAAGGGCGGGTGCACATCGTTCTGGAGGACTTCTCCCCGCAATCGCTCAAAGAGGCCAGCCTGGCGGCCGCTGGGGCGGCCCTGCGCTTCGACTACCGCCAGGTGCACTTCAGCGTGTCCACGAGCCTGGTCACAGGGGTGGACACCATCGCCATCGGCAGCCAGGAGTTTCTCCAGGGCACACTTCTTCAGTCCCTGGTTCCGGTTGAGAGCAGCCTTTCGATCATGCATCTGCCGGAGGTGCGGACCGCGGTCGACAACGGGACCGAACGCAGGGAGGTCGTCTTTGACCGGACCCACGTCCTCATGGCCATCCAGGGTCAGGGCCATGAGGACCGACTCAGGGCTGCCAGGGCCTTGAGCGTGATGAACAGACCCTGGCCAGGGGGCTCCTCCCTCGACGTGGAGAGGGTGAGCCTGCCGGCCATCAGCTGGTCTTCAGGCCGCAAGACCGTCAAGCCGGGCATGGTCACCACAGCCCGGGAGCTGGGCCTGAAGACAACGACCTTCAGGGGCATGCACCCGGAACCGGCTGAAATGAGCTTCAGACTGCCCTCCCAGGTCGCGGTCCATGAAAGCAGGTTCTTCACCCTGAGCCTGGACCTGGTCTACGGGGCGCAGATGCGGCAGGACTCAGCCCTGAATGTGGTGGTCAATGACGAGTTTGCCGCAGCCATTCCCCTTGCTGATCAGCAGGGGGCCCGGTATGAGGACTACAAGCTCCAGCTCCCGGTGGCCCTGCTCAAGCCGGGACGCAACTCCATCAGCTTCGAACCGGTCTTGACGCCGCTGATCACTGGGGAGTGCACCCTGATCCAGGAGGAGAACCTGAGGCTGACCCTGGGAGGAGGTTCGACCCTCGAGCTGCCGGAGATGAGTCGATGGGTGGTCATGCCGGATCTCGGGCTGCTCTTCCAGGACGGCTTCCCCCTGACAGCACGCCCTGACTGGACGGAGACGGCTGTATTTCTGCCTGAGGCCACACCGGAAACCGTCAGTGCGGCCCTGGACCTCATCGGGCTGATCAGCCAGAAGAACGGCATCAGCCCGTATGGGATCACCTTTGCCCCCGACCTGCAGCAGGCCGGCGACAGGCACGTTCTGGCTCTGGGCCGGAAAGGCCGTCTTCCAGGGGAGCTTCTCCAGGCAGCACAGCTGGAGACGGCCTTGAGCTACCCCTTCCCGCTCCAGGCTGCTGAGGCCTCCTGGAAAGAGAAGAGCTGGTGGCGCAAAGGCCTGCTCAAGCTCTTCGGCCGGGAGTCAGTCCAGGAACCCGATGTGATGCAGGATCCCCCCCAGTCGAGTCAGGTCCGGGCCAAACCCTCTCTGTCCCCGGAATCTGTCCTGGTCAGCGAGTTCGCATCCCCAACCGGGGACGATCGAACGGTCGTGCTCATCACGGGTCAAAGCGTTGCCGACGTCCAGAGAGGGGTCAGAGCGCTCCTCGATCCCGGAGTGTCGTCCAAGGTCAACCATGACACGGCCCTGATCGATTTTCACCAGGGCCGGGCCCGGGTCTTCACCCATCAGACTCAGGACGCCTACAGCTATGGCCGGCAAAGCCCTGTTCCCCTGTTTCAGGACCTGATTTTGGACTCGTTGTGGAAGTTTGTCCTGGTCAGTGTCCTGGTGATCGTCATTCTGGCCCTGATCCTGACCCTTCTCCTGCGCAGGAGGCGAAGCAGGAGGCTCTCCCATGGGGAGTAGCCGGGTGGTGATCCTCTGCATCCTGACGGCGAGTCTCTGCCTGCCCGGCCTGGCCGGGGCGCAGGTCGACTGGGCCTTTTTCAAGGAGCGATTTGTGGCCGAAGATGGCCGGGTCATCGACGTGCGCCAGGACAAGACCAGCCACTCCGAAGGTCAGGGGTACGCCATGCTCCTGGCGGTCAAGCATGGCGACCAGGAGGCCTTTGAGACCATCTGGGCCTGGACCAGAACCAATATCGGCGTCAGGCAGGGGGACGCCCTGCTGGCCTGGAGCTGGGGGCGTCGACCGACCGGGGATTGGGAGGTCAGGGACTACAACAACGCCTCGGACGGGGACACCCTGGTGGCCTGGGCCCTCCTGCTCGCGGACCGCACGTGGCCGGGGCACGGTTATGCCCGGGCGGGACGCACGCTCATCAGGAGTATCCGGGAGCACCTCCTGCTGGAACGGAACGGGAAGCTGCACCTGCTTCCCGGGTACTTCGGCTTTGACCACGAGGCCAGGCTGGTCCTCAACCCCTCATACTGGATCACTGCGGCCTATGACTGGTTTGCCCGGGTCGACGACCGCGCTGTGTGGTCGACTCTGAAGCAGGACGCCCTGCACATGACTTCAGCCCTCTCCTTTGGTCACCTCAACCTGCCAGCCGACTGGGCCGTGGTCACACAGAGCGGTTATGAACTCAATGAGACCCGCAGCACACGCTTTGGGCACGAGGCTGTCCGGATCCCGCTCTACCTGGCCTGGGACCAGAACACCGAGGCCCTGCAGCGTTTCGACAGAGCCATCTCGACCTTTAAAGACCTTGGAATGATTCCTGTCTTTGTCGATTTGGCTGACGACACCTGTTCCCTGTTTGAAGCCAGCGGGGGGGTGTATGCGATTTTTGCCAGGGCCTGCCGGGAGCTTGGCCGCACGGAGCTGAGCCGGCAATGGTGGGCCAGGGCAGCTGAAAAGGTCTCCCGGGAAAGGGACGACTACTACTCCGTGGTCCTCTTTCTCCTGGCCCGGTTGGAGTTTGAAGAGTAAAAAGCGTTGCAGGTTCAGGCCTCATTCAAGGACACCAGTTCATGAACCTTTCCAGGACAGTCGTCATCGTCGGCCTTGCATCCCTGGTTGGATTGGGCCTGATCGGTTCTCAGGCCAGGGCTCAGGCATCTGAGCCTCACCGTTCCAGCCCCTGGGTCAGTCATCCAGACCAGGGGGAAACCCTCCCGGCGCGGGAGATCCTCGCTCAGGCCTGGTCACTGTACAACCAGGGCGACTTGAGAAGGGCCGAGGGGCTCTTTCGCCTGGCACACTCCGCAGCACACAGGGACGTGGCCCTGGAAGCCAGTCTGGGTCTAGGCTACACCCTGCTCAAGCTGAACGATCCTCAGGCTGAAGCCGTTTTTGAAACCCTGGTGGCCCAGGGGTATGCGCTCTCGCAGACTGTGCCGGCCCTGATTCGGATCAAGAAGGGTCAGGGGGCCTTTGATCAGGCCATGGCGCTGACCGAGGGCCTGAAGGAGCCACAGCGCTCGTCCATGCAGGCTGAGATTCTTCGGGCCAGGCTGAACGCATCCCCCCAGGGCTCTCAGTCTTTCGTCACCGCAGCCGAAGAGCTCCTGTCCCTGGAACCGGACGATCGGGAGCTGCGCCTGCAACTGGCCTGGGCCTGCTTCGAGCTCGGCAGGTATGCTTGCGCACAAGAGCACTTCGCCAGACTCGATTCCCAGTGGCCTCCAGATCCTGAGGTGGTTCAGGGCCTGGGCTGGAGCCATTTCAAGCAGGGCAGCCACGCCCGGGCAGCAGAGGCCTTTGCCAGGTCCTTTCATCTCCAGCCATCGCCAAAGAGGGCAGAGGACCTGCTCCTGGCCCTGGAAAAGGCCGGCGACCATGGCAGCATCTCCGACAGGCTGCGAACCTGGAGGATCTCTCAAGACCCTGAGCTCAGAACGGTTGCGGCCAGGCACTATGAGGCCAGAAAACTGCCTGTCCTGACAGACCAGACCTCCCCGGGACAGGAGACCTGTTTTTCGGGCTGCTCCAGGTCATGGCTGGAGACAGGGCTCTATTTCAGTCACCGGGAGGCTGAGGACGGATTCTCAGGTCTGGATCAGACCAGAATCCCCATCAGCATTCATGGGACTCAGGAGTTCGGCCGGATCTGGTCCCTGTCCCTGACACCGTTGCAGCTGGATGGCGGTGAGACCGGCCGGGCCCCTTTTGCCGGCTCCTACTTCATGTATCTGGAGACCGACCGCGTTGAAAACAGCCTCGAGGACGAGCTGTGGGGGCTCGAGCCCAGGGCTGGCCTGCTCATTGAAGGCCGGCCGACCATGGAGTTCGAGCTCGGGCTGACCCCGCTCGAAGGCCCCATCGACCCCAGGCCCACCTTTTCCCTTGAAGCCTCTGTGCCTGACAGCTGGTCCCTGCGCCTTCACCAGTGCTCGGTCCAGGATTCGTTCCTCTCCTATGTGGGGCAGCAGGACCCGTATTCGGACCACACCTGGGGGCGGGTGCTCAAGACCGGTCTGGAGGGGAGCAGGACAGTGCCCCTGGGGGGCAATGCCTGGGTTTCTCTTGATCTCGGTGCCCACCTCTACTGGGGCCAGAACGTGGTCGACAACACCTCCCTGTCTGGAACCGTGAGTCTCGGTCAGACCAGGACCCTGAAGCAGGGGGACCTCAATGCCGGCCTCTTTGCCACAGCCCGTCATTTTGAGCGCAACACGGACTTCATGACCTTTGGTCATGGCGGCTACTTCAGCCCTGAGGTCTTCTGGATGGTCGGGCCCTTTGTCCGCTGGACGTCCAGGTGGTGCCAAGGCTCATGGCTGGATGTCCAGGTGGGGGGGGGCTACTTCGACTACTCGACAGAGAAAGCCGACTTCTACCCAGAAAACGACCAGGATGCTGCTGACCTTGGCAGGCAGAGCGCCCGGGACAATAGGACAGGAGAGTATGGACCTGGCGGCGACGATGGCCTGGGGGTCAACGCTGCCGTTCAGGCCTGGCACCGAGTGGGCGACCATCTCGCTCTCGGCGGTTTCGGGCGAGTGAACACGACCTCCAAATACGAGGAGTGGCAGGCCGGGATAGCTTTTCGGGTCGCCATGTCCCCCCGAGCTCAGCTGTGTCCGCCCCTTAACTTGATAAAGGGTTCATCATCATGCCAGTGAACATGGGACAGG
>CAZNIP010000117.1:0-8394 GCA_964573115.1 uncultured Desulfohalobiaceae bacterium
ACCAAAAAAAATTACGGCTGCAAATATTTGAGCGCTGTTGCTAGAATTCAGGTTTGCCTCTGGCAAACCTGAATTTATCTTTTGATTTTATGAACACTGCAACGAAACATTCAGTCGGCATCTCATACGGTGACTGTCTTTTTCCGTCATTCCTGCGAAGGCAGGAATCCAGATAAAAGAACTGGAGAACGTCCCGGATCGAGTCCGGGATAACGACGAAGGAAGTCCGGGATGACGAAAAAGGGGAAAAAGTATCGAATGAACTTTCGCTGTCAGGTTAAGCAATAAAGAATGGAGGGCTGAATACCGCTACGTGGGCTGTTTGCTGTGGCTTTTGGAAGCACAAGCCACCGGACTGACGTCTGGAGTCAGTCAGGAGTGGATAGAGTGTTGCGGGCATGAAGAAGGGCACATGGACCGTCTCCGGTCCATGTGCCCTTCTTTATGAAAACGTTCAAATTCTACAGGTCTTCCCTGTAAAATTTGATCAGAAGCCGAACTCGTCATCTGCTGGTCCGCCGCCGAACCCGAAGTCGGCTTCAGGCTCGGTCGTTCCGGCTCCTGCGGCTGCACCGCTGTCGGCTGCTGCGGCTGCCGGAGCACCGCCCTCGCCGGACACGGTGACCACGCCGTGTTTCTTGACTTCCTCGATCTTGGCCAGGAGGTCATCGACCTTTTTCAGGTAGTCGTCGACCTTGGAGGCTGAGGCCACGATCTTCTTCTCGCCCTCGTCCTTCATCTGGGCTTCGAAGTCAGCAACCTTGCTCTCCAGCGCGGCGATCTTCTTTTTGTCCTCTTCAAGCTGACCCTCGTAGGTCGCGATCTTGTCTTTCTGCTCTTTGATGGTCTGCCTGTACTCGTTCAGCTGGCTGAACACGGAGTCAACCTCTTCCTGGACATCTGCCGGCAGACGCATGATGGAGACGTTTTCCCCCAGCTCAGTGACTTCCTCTTTTTTCAGTCTGGTCAGCTCAGGATGCTGCTCGTAGAGCCAGGCCTTGGACAGGCCGGAGGCAAAAGGAGCGAACTCCTTGTCCACGTCCTTTTGGGTCACAAATCCCAAAAGGTCGACAACATCCTGGTTGTAGGATCCGGTCTGGCCCCTCAAGTAGGCCACAAATGTCTGCATAGGGAAAACCTTGCGAGCTTCTGCCATGACAGCCTCCTTATAAGACGTAAAGTTGATTCTGCGAGGTCTCGGTCTCCGTGGACAGGCGTCCCATCCTCCGGGCATAGGTCAGGGCAGCGACCCGATAGACCAGATGTCCGAGCTTGGACCAGGGAAGATAGGCAATGAGCATGAAGACCGAGATCAAGTGTATATAGTAAACCGGATAAGCCAGCCCCGCCACTTCAGCCAGGCGGAAGATCTGGCACAATATCCCGGTGATGGCGACCACCCAGATCACACCCAGCAGATACCAGTCATAGAATGACGAGCTGTCTTTATCAGAGGCGTTCAAGCGGCGTTTGGTCAGGTAGACCAGCCCGATGATCAGGGCGACGGCCCCGATGTTGGCCAGAATCTTGACCGGGTTCCAGAGGGGCATGGGGTATTCCATGTGCAGGAAGGGGAGGATTTTGCCGCCCCAGTGGGTCACAGCCACCACAGACGTGACGATGAACAGGGCCACAAAGGAGTAGAAGAGCACGATGTGCCCCTTGAACTTGACTTCATCATCCTCTTCCTGGCCGCAGTCCTTCCATTTCTTGTGGGTCACGACCTCGTCCTTGATGACCTGGTAGAGGCTGACCCAGAGGTTCTTCGGCTTTTCATAGCCGACCACAAAGGTCCGCGGCTGCGAGTCAAAAGCGGCAAAGAGGTTCTTGATCCCGACAAAGAAGGTGTAGAGCACAAAGAGTGTGGCCAGACCAAAAATGGGGTCAATGGTGTAGTCGCCGGGAAAGATGAGCCCGAACACCACTTGGCCGTCTTCCAGGGGAAAGGCCGACCCTTGGATGCTCCCGGTGATGAACCAGACGATGAGATAGATGATGGCCGGGATGGCGATGAGCTTGGGCAGGTGTCTGGCTGAGCTCATCCACTTCCCCAGAAAGGCGGGTCCGACCAGGTTGCGGTAGGCCATGTTGCGCATGGCGGCCATGAGTTCACCAGGCTTGGCGCCTCGGGGGCACATCTCCGAACACTGCCCGCACTTGTGGCACAGCCACATGTCGATGTCGCAGACCAGCTTGTCTTTGAGACCCCACTGGGCCCAGACCATCTCCTTGCGCGGGAATGCCCGGTCCACCGGAGACAGAGGACAGACAACACTGCAGGTGGCGCATTGGTAGCACTTCTTCAGGTCTTGTCCACCGGCGGCCTGGAGTTCTTGAACAAACTCGAGATCGGGTTGAATTCGCATCACCTCGGACATATTCCTCCTCCTAGAATCCCTTGAACGGGTTGGGGCCCAATTTCATGACGTCGTCGACGAAATTGTCGATGATGTCCGGAATCAGGTCGTAATCATCAATCGCCACCTGTTCCTGGCGGACGCGCTCGAGCTCGACTCCCAGGCGGTCAAGGGTCTCCCCGATGTTCTTCATCCGCCGTTCGCACAATTCCGAGCCTTTCATGAAGTGACACTGGTAGTCGTCGCCGTACTTGCACCCCAGGAGCAGGCACCCGTCATTGCCCTTGCCCATGGCATCGGCGATCCAGATCGTGTTCACCGAACCAAGGCAACGAACTGGGATGATCCGGACATAAGGGCTCCACTTCCGTCCACGCATGGCAGCCATGTCCAGGGCTGGATAGGCGTCGTTCTCGCAGGCCAGGACCAGAATCCTGGGACCGCCTTCATCCATGTCGTCGGGTACCTTGATCTGGCCGATCATGCTTCCGATCTGGCCAACGCTGTAGTTGTCAAAGGAGATGACCCGCTCCGGGCAGGCGCCCATGCAGGTTCCGCATCGGCGACACCTGGCTGTGTTCGGTTTGGGCGTGCCCTTTTCATCGTCGTCGAGGGCCCCGAAGGGGCATTCCTCTGTACACCGTTTGCACTGGGTGCAGCGCACGAAGTTGAACTTGGGGTAGGTCAGATCACCGGAACGGGGATGGACGGATGCGCCCCGATTGACCGATTCCAGGCACTGAATGGCCTTGAGTGCGGCCCCCTGGGCATCCACCGAGGACCTGGCCAGGGGCATGGGCTGGCGGACCGTGCCGGCGGCATAAATGCCGGTTCTGCGGGTTTCGTACGGGAAGCAGATGTAGTTGGAATCGGCGAACCCGTCAAAGAGGTCCAGATCGGGAAAGGCCTTGCCCTGGCGGTAGGCCAGCTGAACGACCGGGTCCAGGGCCGTGGTCGGAACCAGACCTGTGGGGGCGACAACCATATCGGCTTCAATCTCGACCGGTTCAGTCCCAAAGAGGCTGTTCTCGATCCTGATGACCAGATTGTTGTTGCTGCCTTCGGAGACCGAGACCACATCCCCCTTGGTGAGCATGATCCCGGCATCGTCCTGGGCCTTTTTGTAGTAGAGTTCATTGAGCCCCGGGACCATCATGTGCTCGTAAATGAGGTAGGCCAGGGCATCAGGACATTTTTCCCTGACGTAATTGGCCTGCTTCAATCCGTTGAGGGTCGTCAGCTCCGAGGTGTAGGGCATGTGCCGGTAGGATTCCGTCTTTTCAAAGACGATCTCGATGCTCGGCTCCTCATCGTCGCCGGACGCTTCCTGAGCTGCCTTTTCCTCGGCTTCCCGCTGCTTCTGTTCCTCTTCCTCTTTGGCAATGTTGTCCAGGAGCTGGCTGTAGCCAAGGAGGAAGACGACGCTCTTGGGGGCCTTGCCGTCGCTGGGCCTGGTGATCTGGCCGTTGACCGCCATCTCTTCGAGCTCCATTGAGGTGACGACATTCTTGAACTTGCCGTATCCCAGCGGAGCCAGATATTTGGTGTCCAGGGGCTGCCAGCCGGTGGCCACCACCATGGAGCCGACCTCAACCTGCTCCTCGCCGGAGCCGTTCTTCAGCGTGGCCGTGTACTGCCCTGGCTGGCCGGCCAGCTCTTCCAGACTGGTCCCGGTGAACACTTTGATCTTCTCGTTGTTCTGGACAGCCTCGATCTTTCTGTCCACACCCGTGTTCTGGAGCTCGGTATAGGGATAGGCCAGAGGGATGGTCTTGTACATCTTGGCCGCGTATCCGCCGAGCTCTTTTTCCTTCTCAACGAGAACGACGTCGTAGCCAGCGCCTGCGGCGCTCAGGGCCGCATTGAGCCCGGACCATCCGCCGCCCAGAACGAGCACGGTCTTGACGACGTCGAGAACTTCTGCTTCCGGGAGTTCGGACTTCTGGAGCTTGGTCACGGACATGTTGATGTAGTCCATGGCCAGGTCCATCAGGAGCTGAGGCGTTTGATCCCCTGGCTGGGGGACTGTACCGTCCGGGTTCTTGTAGCTCCAGATCGTCTGTTCGCGAAGATTGACCCGGTCCACCAGGATTTTGGGGCCGAAATCAAAGACGTCCCAATCCACTCTGGGGGAGGATCCGCAGATGCAGACCGCCTCGATCTCTCCAGCATCCAGGTCGCTCTGGATGGCCTTTTTGCCCTTTTCACTGGTGAGCATGTGCTCTGTCTTGATCACCGGGCAGACCCCTGACCACTTGTTCTGGAGCTTTTCGGTCAGAGCTTCCAGGTCAAGGAGTGGACCTATGCTTGCCTTATCGAAATAGACACCGATTTTCTCGGGCATGTGTTACCTCCCTCTCACCGTTTGGATGGCCTGCATGGCAGCGCCGGTGGCTGATTGAGCCGAACTCATGACATCCAGAGGCGCCTGGGCGCAGCCGGCCACATAGATCCCACGCTCCTCACCGCCGATGACAAACCCTTCTTCGTCCAGGGGCACGTCGATGGGCAGGGACTGCCCTGCCAGGCTCGGTTGCATGCCAGTGGCCAGGACCACGAGGTCGAAGCATTCCTTCATCTTGTTTCCGGCAATGGCGTCTTCAACCGTCAGCCAGACTGAATTGTCCCGGATGTTTTCTTCGACCTCGGCCACTTTGCCTTTGACAGTCTTGATCTTGGGGTCTTCAAGGACGTTTTTGGCGAACTTGTCATACCGACCGGGTGTGCGAAGGTCGATGTAAAAAATGGTCACCTCGGCCTCAGGGTATTGCTCCCGCACATACTGGGCCTGTTTGAGAGAGGCCATGCAGCAGATGTAGGAGCAGTAGCTGAGATGATTCTCATCCCTGGAACCGGCGCACTGGACAAAAGCGACCTTTTTGGGTGGCTTGCTGTCAGAAGGCCTGAGAATTTTCCCGTCTGTGGGTCCGCAGGGCGAAGCCAGGCGCTCCATCTGCATGTTGTGGATGCAGTTTGGAAGCTTGCCGGCACCAAGGGTGGTCAGGTTGGTCACATCATAGGGCTTCCAGCCTGTGGCCAGGATGATCGAACCGACATTGAGCGTGACGGTCTTCTCTTTCTCGTCCATGTCAATGGAGTCGTTCTTGCCCAGGGTCTTTTTGTCTTCGTCGGTGATGCTTTGGGTGTCGAGGACAAATCTCTGGGGATAGGCAAAGGGCACGTCGAGATACAAGGCCTTTCTTTTGGCCAGGCCGAACTCGAATTCGTTGGAAACGTCCTGGCTCAATTGACCGGCCAGCTCACGCAGATCAACGCTGCCGGGGGCTGTGTGCCTGGGCTTGATTCGAACGGCAACCTCGTAGTTGCCGGGCTGGCCGCTGACTGAGACGACCTCGGCCATGGTCATGGTCTTGACGTTGGCATTCTTCTTCAGGCGCTGGAATTGGATCTCCAGGCCGCAGGAAGGCGGGCAGAGCTTGGGAAAGTATTTGTTCAGCTGCATGACCCTTCCGCCCAGAAAAGGGTTCTTCTCGACGAGATAGACCTCGTGGCCGACCTCGGCAGCTTCCAGGGCAGCGGTGATCCCACTGAAACCGCCCCCGACGACAAGTATGCTTTTTGACATGTGGTTCCTCCCTCAGTCTGACAGCTTCGGCTCGACGCGTTTCTGCCTCGTGGACCGCGGGCTTCTTTTGTCCAGTCCTCACACGTGGAGTGAAACCAAAGAAGCGAATGATGGTTCTTCTATCTTCAAAGACCTGGACCAAGGCCGGTCTAACGGAGTGGCCCGGAAAGGAGCCTCTGGGGCTGCAGCAGTCTTTGCGGTGCTGGGAAAGAAAACGGCCTGGCCTGATCCTAAAAGAAGCGGACTTTCAGGTCCAGCCCAGACCATTTTGAAAAGAGGCCGCAGGCGATGTGCCTGCGGCCTCCTGTTCAGCCGTGACTAGGGGCTCATGGGATCAGGGATGACCTGAATGTAGGGGCGCTTGAACAGATTGGTCTCGCCCTTTTCAGGATCATACTTGGAGTTGACGAAGCACTTCCACTTGGCATCGTCCAGCCCCATGTAGTCGGTCCGGTAGTAGAAGCCGGGGTAGCGGCTTTCTTTCCGGAACTCGATGTGCTGCATGTGCAGGCGGACGGTCCACAGGCGGTGGAACTGCTCCCAGCAACGCAGCAGCTCATGCAGGTCCCTGGCGCCCAGCTTCTTGGAGTCTTCCTCGAGCATGTCCAGGAGGTCGAAGCCTGCCTTGAGCATGGCTTCAGAGGTGTTGTACATGGTGGCGCATCCGCCGCCGTACTCGTCAGTGTGCTTGATCAGCCGCATCATGAAGTTCCGCGGGGTGATGTACAGCGGGTTGACGGTCGGGTCGGTGGATTCGTCCTTGGCCTGCTGGTAGGTGTACCAGGGCTGGTAGATTTCCTGCTTGAGCTCTTCACCGGACTGCTTCAGAGCGGGCTTGTAGTCCTTGTGATCCACGCACCAGCGGATGAGCTGCTTGGCGGTCATCCGGCCCTCGGCATGGGACCCGGAGGAGAACTTGTGCCCGGAGGCGCCAACGCCGTCGGCGCAGGTGAAGAGGCCGTTGACCGTGGTCATCCGGTTGTAGACCTTGCCGTTGTCGGCCTTGATCTTGTAGTCCTCCGGGACCCAGTCCTCGTCCGGTCCGGAGACCCAGATGCCGCAGCAGCCGGAATGGGAGCCCAGCAGGTACGGCTCGGTGGGCATGATCTCGGAACCCTTTTCTTCGGGCTTGGTGTTCGTGGCCGCCCACAGGTTGGCCTGGCCGGGGCACATGTCCAGGAAGTCTTCCCAGGCTTCGGACTCAAGGTGCTTCTGCTCGTTCTTGGACAGCTCCTTGAAGGTGGTCTGCAGGGCAGTGGCCGTGTCCATGAAGATCGGGCCGCGGCCGTCACGGATTTCCCGCATCATCATGTGGTTCCGCAGGCAGGTCGGAATGACCGCGCCGACAGCGTAGCCGCGATCCCGGTAGGGCTTGAGCATGGCGTCGTTGGTGGCGCAGTAGTCCTCGCCCTTGGCGTTGGTGGCCTTGGCCTTGAAGAGCAGGAACCATGCGCCGACAGGCCCGTACCCGTCCTTGAACCTGGCCGGGACGAAGCGGTTTTCCATCATGGTCATCTCGGCACCGACCTGGGCGCACATGGAGTAGGTGGAGCCGGCGTTCCAGACCGGGTACCAGGCCCGGCCCATGCCTTCGCCCACGGAACGGGGGCGGTAGACGTTGACTGCGCCGCCGCAGGCCACGATCATGCCCTTGGCCTTGAAGATGTAGACCTTGTTCTCGCGCACGGAAAAGCCGACAGCTCCGGCGACCCTGTTGGGCTCATTGGCGTCCAGCAGAAGCTTGACCACAAAGATGCGCTCCATGTAGCGGTCTTCGCCCAGGGCGTTCTTGGCGGCCTCGGCCACGATGACCTTGTAGGATTCGCCGTTGATCATGCACTGCCAGCGGCCGGAACGGACCACTTCAGCCCCTTCGCGGACCTTGAGGCCCTCGGACTTGGCCTTGGCGCCGTCATAGTTCTTGCCGTCCTTCTTGACCCAGATGGGCAGCCCCCATTCCTCGAACAGGTGCACGGAGTCGTCGACGTGACGGCCGAGGTCGAAGATGAGGTCTTCGCGAACGATGCCCATGAGGTCGGTGCGGACCATGCGCACGTAGTCGTCGGGCTCGTTCTTGCCCAGGTAGGTGTTGATGGCGGACAGGCCGGGAGCCACAGCGCCGGAACGCTCCAGGGCGGCCTTGTCCACGAGCAGGACCTTGACGTCGTGCTTGTCGCCCCAGCGGACAGCTTCAACTGCCGCGCCGCAGGCTCCCATGCCGCCGCCGACGATGAGGGCGTCGGTTTCGATCTCGACGACTTCGGGCTCTGCTAACGGAAGGCCCCTGTTGACGTCTTTGGTTGGTATCTGAGGCATATCTGACTCCTTTTCAAAATGTGGTTAGATGATCACGCGTGCTTGACAGGCAGAGGAGGCGACTAGCGGTTGCCGCCGGAGCACTGGGTGTCCAGCCAGCACTGGGTCATTTCCTCTTCCTGGCAGTCAAACTTC
>CAZNIP010000118.1:0-8006 GCA_964573115.1 uncultured Desulfohalobiaceae bacterium
AGTCAAGTTAGCGGCAGATCTCTTCGGCGCAAGACTCACCGATTCGGCCACCACCTGGGCCGGGACCTGTTCAGCCGCATCCTGTTCGGGGCCAGAAACACCATCAGCATCGCCTTCCTCACCACGGTGTTCTCTTTTGTCCTGGGCATGGCCGGGGGATTCCTGGCAGCCACGATCAAAGGCTGGTTCGACCATGTCTACAGCCGTGTCGTGGACGTGGTCATGGCCTTTCCCACCCTCATCTTCGCCCTGATGGTCCTTTCTGTGGTCGGCACGTCCATCACCACCCTGATCGTGACCATCGCCATTCTGGACTCAACCAGGGTCTACCGCCTCTCCAGGGCTGTGGCCATGGACATCGAGGTCAACGAGTTCGTGGAAGCGGCCAGGCTGCGGGGTGAAGGCTTGTGGTGGCTGGGCCGGCACGAAATTCTGCCCAATGCCCTGCCGCCCCTGGTGGCCGAGTTCGGCCTCCGGTTCTGCTTCGTGTTCCTGTTCATCGCCTCCCTGAGCTTTCTGGGGCTGGGCCTGCAGCCCCCGACAGCCGACTGGGGCGGCATGGTCCGGGAAAATGCCGGGGCCATCCCCTTCGGCATCATGACCCCCTCTATCCGGCCGGGGCCATCGCCTTCCTGACCGTTGGGGTCAACCTCATCGTTGACTGGTTCCTGCACATGGCCAGTGGGCTGCACGACTGATGGTGAACCTCAGGACAAGCCATGACCGCCAAAAACGCATTGCTCGACATCAACGACCTGGTCATCGAGGGCTGGAGCGAGGAGAGATGGCAGACCATCGTCCACGGCGTGAGCCTGGACCTGAAAAGGGGCGAGGTCCTGGGCCTCATCGGCGAGTCCGGGGCAGGCAAGTCCACCATCGGCCTGGCGGCCATCAAGGAAATCACCGGCACCATGCAGAAAGCCGCCCTGTACATCACGCATGACCTGGCTGTCGTGGCCCAGGTGGCTCACCGGATCATGGTCCTCAGGTACGGGAAGGAGGTGGAAACGGGCGAGACCAGGGACATGCTCAAGAATCCAAAGGAGACGTACACCAGGGACCTGCTCTCTGTCCGTTCCCATCGAAAGGACAGGCCCGGGACGGAAGAACAGGAGGTGATCCTGGAGATCGAGGATCTGGAGGCCACCTGCACCGGCAAGGACAAGGTCCTGGAGGACATCAACCTCAGGGTGCGCAGGGGCCGCACCGTGGCCCTGGTCGGGGAGTCGGGCAGCGGCAAGTCCACCCTGGCCAAGGTCGTCACCGGCCTGCTCCCGCCGATCAAAGGCAGGACCATCTTCAAGGGCCAGGACCTGCCCCATGAGCTCAACAGACGGACCAAGGAGCACCTGCGTTCCATGCAGATGATTTATCAGATGCCGGACACGGCCCTGAACCCCAGGCACAAGGTCAGGAAAGTCCTGGGACGGCCTCTGGAGTTCTATTTCGGGATGAAGGGCCAGGAGGCCGAAGACAGGATCAGGGAGCTGTTGACCAAGATAGACCTGGCCCCTGACAAGGTCATCGATCGCCTTTCAACCGAGCTGTCCGGCGGGGAGAAGCAAAGGGTCTGCATCGCCAGGGCCCTGGCCGCCAGGCCGGATCTCATCATCTGCGACGAGGTCACCTCCGCTCTGGACCAGCTCGTGGCCGAAGGCATCCTCAAGCTCCTGGAAGAGCTGCAAAAGGAGCTCATGACCCCGCCCCACCACGAGTACACGGAGAAGCTCCTGGCCTCTGTGCCGGAAATGGACCCGGACTGGCTGGACCACCTCCTGCAGGATCGCTTGAGCACCTTTGTCTGAGCCGATTTCTGGAATGGGCAGCGTCTGCCCATTCCAGAAATCGGTCCAGGGGATGCCCCTTCTCTGCTCCAACGACGTCTGGTCTCTGCTGTCAGCCCGGCCGCTGGCCGGCCTGACAGGTCGATGGTTGTAATTTGAAGGATGATGGATCCTGTCAAAAGCATTCCTCAAAGAAGCTTGAACCCCTGTCGCTACGGTGATGAGGGCTGAAAAACGACCCCGAACAGGGCCATCATGACCGGGATGGACAAGAGGGAGGCGGCAAAGCTGGTGACCATGAACTGATTGACGATGTCCCGGTTCCCCCCGAAACGTTCGGTCAGGATGGGCACGGCCGTGACCGGAGGCACTGCGGCCTGGAGGATGATCAGCAGAGCGACGTGATAGGGCGGGCGCACGACCATGAGCAGCCCAAGGGCGCACAGGGGGAAGAGGACGTTTTTGACCAGGACGAACTTGGCGGCCTCGAGAGGGAAGAACCTGCCCTTGTCCTTGAAGTCCAGGTAGATGCTGCCACCAAGGATGAGCAGCAGCAATGGCAGGGCCATGTCCCCGACCATTTTCAGAGCGGATATCACGAACTCGGGAATAACGGCCCCTGTCCCCGTGAGCCGGAGCAGAGTGGCCGCCAGGGTTGCCAGGAGGATTTTGTTCAGGATTTTGCCCCAGGAGAAGCTCGCCTGTGAGGTCCCGAAAAAGAGGTGGGCTGTGCTGAAGAGCAGGGATGGGAACAGCAGGATGAAAAAGAAGAGGTCGACGATGTACGGGGAATCACTGCCAAACATCCCGGTCAGGATGGCCAGGGGAAAGAACAGGGCATTTTGAAAAAAGAGACTGACTGCAAATTCCCGTCGGTTTCCCGGTTTGGGGAGCAACGAAAACAAGGCCGTCAGGCCTCCCAGAAAGAGGGTCAACCCGGCCCACCACAGGGGCAGCAGCCACCACCCCTGAAACTCGGACGGCTTGAAATTGACGAGAATGTTGACAAAGACGAGGCTTGGCAGGGCAATGTCCAGGGCCAGGACGGACAGGACCCCCAGGGCTTCTGAGGGCAGAATACGCCTGCCGATGATCCACAGTCCCAGGGCCCCGACTCCCAGGAGCAGGGCCACAGACTCGAAGGTTGTCACCAGAACGTGAACATTCATATCACATGGAAAAAAGCCAGAAAGCAATCAGCGACTTTCTGGCCTGTTGATGTTGACTGGAGTCAGATATGCCAATGAGTTGATAACCATTCTCGAAAGGAGGTCAAGACTGTTCTGAGCACACAAAAAACCCGCCACTCGAAAAAGCAGCGGGCGAAGGGACACGTGGGCAGAAAGCTCGAGCCTGCCCATGAGGTGAAACCAGACCAAAGACCACCTCACATCATCTTCTTGAAAATGATCTCAATTTCGTGAAGATGACCCTAGAGGAGATAAAACCCGAGGTCCTTGTCGTATTCAGGAGGGTTGATGAACTCTGTCCCAATGGTCTCCTGGTTCCTGTGTTTGACCATGACCTTTCTCTTGATCACGCTCTTCTTGGAGTTGTCCAGGGTGAAGGTCATGTAGAGCACATCACCGACATGGACCTCGTCAGGATCGCTGGTGGAAAACTTCAATCCCCTGAAGGACACGTCGAGTATCTGAACTTCACGGAATCGCTCTGTTCTTGAGTTGTGACAGCCCCCGGGCAAGTCCACTCGTTTGCGGTAGTGCCGCCTGCGCTCGACCGGCGGGATCGATCCCTGAAGAACAGCCATGTCCTGGTCAGCGTCTGACTCCTTTTTGGGGCAAAAGGCTTTCAGACCCTTGTCCTGCATGAAGGCGAGCAGGTCGTCGAACGAGGAGACCTTGCCCAGCTTCTTCAAGTTTTCCTTTTTCAAGCTGGCCGAGCCAACGTTCTTGTACAGGGACCAGGTCTGGTCCTGCTTCTTTCTGCCGACCAGGACAGGTTTCCCGTCAAGGACGCCGATGATCAGGCTGAGGTCACGACGCGCCAGTGGTGAGAGCTTCTTGAATTCGATGAGTTTCATACAACGCTGGATCCGGCTGAATGACTGAAGAAGACCTCCTCCTATTGAAGACCGAACCCGGTGTCAAGCCTCTCTCCGGTCCAAAGACCTCTTTCCGCCCTGCCGTCTATCAGCCTGAAGGTCACCGGCCGTTGGAGGGCTTTGGAGAATGACAAAACCCGTCACTGTTGACCCAAAAAATGTCCACTTACCAGCGGTTTTTTGGCGGCAGAGATCTCCCTGGGTCGGCCATCTTTCCAGATCAACGAGATCCATGAGCTCAACGATCGCTCTGCAGTCTTCAAGAGCTCTCGTGGAATTCCCATTCATGTTGGGCAATCCATGCTGATTTCGAGAGCACGTCCATTGTGGTTCAGCTGCAGAATTCTGACACGACGTGTTTTTCCTTGATCTCCTTGATTTTGACCTTCCTGTTGATCACGCTTTCTTCATCGTCATCCAGCACGATGTCGACTGTAAGTAAATCTCCTGTCATGAGATCGTATGGATCATCCGTCAAGAAGGTCAACCTTTTGACCGAGAGATCTGTGATGTGAATCCTTCTCGATTTCCCAGTCCGGGCCACGGTGTACTCACCAATCAGGTTGACTTCATTCTGAGCTGTCTGTGAATCCTGCTCTTCATGCTCGCCCCGGCCATAGCTCAAAAATTTCTTTTCCAGATCCGATTGCGGTTCTGCACAAAATGGCTTCAGCTTATGGTCGAGAAAATAGGCCAGGACATCTTCCAAAAGGGAGAGACTGGTGTCGCTCTCCACTCCCTCTTTCATCATCTTGAACTGATCTTTCCAGTACACTGTCCATGCATCGGACCTGTTTCTTCTGGCCACGAGGTCGAGCTTCCCGTCATGGAAGCCCACGATCACATTGATCGCACCGTATGCTTGAGGGGAAAGCTTGGCAAATTCAAGGAGTTTCATAAGCTCATCATGGTCCACGTGAGGAGTTGGCAACATCCTGATCAGGGCAGCCTCGGGCTGAAGCCCAGGCAGGTCAAACTGACACTTTTCGTCGATCGTGCCATCTCTTTGCACCCCATATGCCAACCCAGGGACTGGAGGTGAAAACGGAAAAGGTGTGGCACGTTTCTCTGAGCTGGATGATCATGCCATCACAAAGAAGACAGCATAGTATGCTGCGCTCCCAGCTGCCGGGCATCTCCAACATTTCTGTCCTGCCCTCATCCCGTCCCGGTACGACAATCTCAAACTGGCCACCCGTGATTCCGCCAAGCTGACCACCCCTGGATTCCGTGGCCCAACCCTACCAGCACGGTTTGGAAATGGCTGCCGCGAATCTGATCCGCTATCATCATGAGAGGGATGTCAGACAACGTCGCGGCACCCCGAAAGCCTGACATCCCGGTCACTTCAAGGACCACAGATCCGAAGCTGCCGCTGCAGGCCCAGTCCCTGCTGGAATGTCGGAAATGAAGGAGCAGGCTCAATGCTGCCCCAAGCCGCGACAGCCAACATGGATATGAGGAGACGATCATGAAGGCAAGGCAAGACAAGGTCCAGCTGGCTGAAAACGCCCTGGCTCACCTGAACACCCTGGAAGAGCTGCTGGTGAACGAAGGCGAGACCATGCTGGGTGCACAGATCCAGGCCAATGAGGTGCACAAAATCGTCATGGCCCTTCGAGCCCTGAAGGTCAGCTGGGGCAAGCCCTGACCGCCCGACCCTGTCTGATGGGCAGCCAGAGCGCGCCTTTCGGCCTCGAGGCCTGAACTGCACCGCCAGAAATCTCGTTCAGGGCACAATCCCGGCCCAGGGCATTTCAGCCCTTTCCAGCCTTGTTCCCTGAGGCTGTGACCAAACAGGGCCATGGCTCCAGCCCGGCACGAATGCCCTGTTCAAACCGTCATCCCCGTTCCCGCCTGGCTTCCTGATCAAGCCCTGTCTCTTTGCTTCCACGTCGCTTTGAGCTATGATTCAAAGCCTCAACTTTTGGCCTCATCTGCCGATGAAGATTGGGTGGACGACCTCGAATCCGGCCGCTCATGTCATAGAGGAGACCATATGGAACGGAGAAAGCACACCCGGTACAAATCCAGGGGCCTGGGTTTCGTAGCCCTTCACAACGACCACTCCCACATTCTGGGACAGCTCCTGGACATCAGCCAGAATGGACTCTCCCTGCGGTATCTGGCCGAAAACCAGATACCGGAAACCCTCAAACAATCCTGCAGTCTGGATGTCTTTTCCTCGGACCAGGAGATCGCCCTCGAAAACGTGACCTCCCGCTTTATCTACGATTCAGACGTGGAAGACGGGCACATCCAGACCAAAAGGTGCGCTCTTCAGTTCGAGGATCTCACTGAAGAACAGCAAGTGTCTCTGGCAGAGCTTTTGTCTCAGAAGAATGCCAAGTCTGAAGGCGACCCCGAACAATGAGCGTGAGACTCGGTCGGTCCGCGTCAGCCTGCCCGGGTTTTTTCCCTGTTCGGGCATGCCTCCCTGATCGGTTCTACCAACCCTGATTCCCTCATCGACTCTTCACAGAGAAAGCCCTTCCGCCACCCAGGCCGTTGGCAGAGTGGTCCCTCTGCAGGCGCTCTCAGCCGGCCTTGCGCCGCTCTTCAAAACGACCACGCTGGACCATCGCATCCTGGTGATCAAAATCGCCCTCTGGTCCTATTTTCCTGTCATCTAACCGTTCCAGCAGGGACTCGTGCCCGTACACGAGGAGCGTGTCCCCCGGGCGGATCTCCGTCCCCCCGGACGGCACGGCAAGATAGTCGCCATTCTCCCTGGTGATGCCGAGAATCAAAAGGCCCTCCTTGTCCAACTGCAGCTCTTGAAGACTGGCATGGGAAACCCAGTCATTGGGCTGAACATTGAGCTCCACGACCTTGAACCCACTGGCCAGGTGGAGAAGGCTGGCATAGTCGTTCACATCGAGCCAGGAGTATTTCTTCAACGCCTTTTGAACAGCTTTCGCGAGCATACGGTCCAGAAACCTGTTGGAGGCCGCTCCCCACAAGACCGAAAGGACGATGAGCAGCAAGAGCATTCGCTTGCCGAAGACCGTTGCGCTGTGCACATCGATGAAGGTCAGGATCAGAGAGGCGAGGACCGTGACGATCCCGGCGTTTCCAAGGAGCATGAGGAGCATGACCACCCTCCGCCGCACGGGGTGGTTGACCATGTGCTCGGCCTCGCTTGTGGTGTAGCCCACTCCGGACAGGGCGGAACGGGCCTGAAACCGTGCCATCTCCCGGGAAAGCCCGGTTTGGATCAGTACATACGTTGCCAGACGGGTCAGGAGAATGGAAAAGAAAATGATGATGAAGAGGGTGACAATGGCGATCATTCTGTCTCTCGTTTTTCGAGGTTCTTGCCAGCCCGGCCGCTGGCCCGGCTGAAGGTGCCGTGATCATCGATTGAGGGTGAACCTCCGAAAGCCGCCCGGGGTCCACGCGTGAGACCAGAATATCGAAGTTGCTGAGTGGCTTCCAGCCCAGACTCAAGGAGTCGGACAGGAATCTGTGCTCAGAGGATGAAGAGGCTGGAAGAGCTCAAGGTGAGGCCCAGACGGCTGAAGGAAGGCGGCACTCTGGTGAGGTGTCCGCGACATGCATATGAAGATGCGGCTGCAAAAACTCAAGAGGCAGCCGCAGAAGTCAGGATTCAGAATAATCAAAGAGTTACAGAATCCAGTTGGCGGCGAAAAACGCCAAACTGGACTTTGTGCACTGGCGTCTATGTAAAGAACGCCCTGGAGGGGATGCGCTCTTCACAAGGCTCACAGGGGCGCCTGAATGTCAGGCTCCGGTTCCTGATGCGGCAGGAACTGAAACTCGACGAGATAGCCTTCGATCTCGTTGTGGCCCTCTTGGGTTTCATAGGGAGTCGTGATCCGCATCTGCCGGGACTTGTCATTGATTTCGGAGATGGCCATGTCAAGCTTTTCAGCGACCGGCATGCCCTCGCCCTCAGCTTCTGTCCCGAAGAGAAAATCCAACTCGTCTTTCCTGAAATAGCGCTGCTTGGTTGCACTGAAGCTTGGAGCGCCCTCGAGTCTCTGCATAAAATCATGCTGCACCAGCAGCTCAAAAAGCCGCTGGGAATAAGGAGACTCGAATTGACCGATTTCTCTGAACTGATGCGATACCACGCTTTGGCTTTCCTTTCTTGTTGCTGCCCTTTGAACTGAACCCATGATCGCAACGTTTTTCTC
>CAZNIP010000119.1:0-5803 GCA_964573115.1 uncultured Desulfohalobiaceae bacterium
ACCCTGAACCGTGAACCTGTCAGCCCGGCCAGCGACAGGGCTGACACGGGCAGGCCTTCGTCTGGACGCCGACCGCCGCCAGGGGGTGAAGCCATTCGAGGGCTGAGGTTTCGCATGTCGGACTGAGGAGAGCACATCGTGCCCAGGCCCTTCCATTTTTCCATGCAGCGGATTCTCGACTTCCGGAGCCAGGAGGAAGAGCAGGCCCAGCTCGCCCTGGCCAGGGCGGAAAGGGATCTGCTCCAGCTGCAGTCCAGGACCGAGGCGCTCCAGAGCGAGCTTTCGACGGTGATTGAGAAGGCTTCGGCAGCGAACCTGGACCCGAACGGAATCTGGCTCTGGAACAGGTATCGCGACCGGCTGCAGTCTGATCTTGAAAGCCTGCGTCTGGAATGGCATGAGAAGGAGCAGGAAGTCAACAAGTGCAGGCAGGACCTGATGTCCAAGGCTCAAGAGAAGAAAAAGCTGGAGAGGCTCAGGGACAACCAGAGGATGAAACATCACCTCGATGAACTGAACAGGGAGCAGAAGGACATCGATGAAATGGCCACCTTGCGTTTCCAAAATCGGGCTGGGTAAGCTCCTGACCGTGCTCCTCGTTCTGGGGACCGTCAAGCTGGGCGTCCTTGGTGCCTGGAGCCTGCTGACCCTGGACCTGACCGTGCAGCCTCCTCCAGGTTCCCCCCAGCCGGAGAGCCATGCCCGGCTGTCCGAACCCGGAAAGCCGCAGCCCAGGGTGAAGGTGTCCGTGCCCGCGGCTCAGGCTGCAGACGCCGGGACCAGGGCGGCTGAAGAGCAGGTTGACGCTTCAGGGTCCCTGGCTGAGCAGTGGGACACCTTGCACCAGAAGGAACAGAAGCTTCGCCGCCGGGAAAAGGCCCTGCAGGAGCTGGAACAGGAGCTGGACAAAAAATTGGCGAGGCAGGAGGAGCTCAAGACCAGGCTGGAGGAGATCATCCAGGAGGCCAGGGTCCTCAAGGACGAGAAGATCAAGCACCTGGTGGATGTCTATTCGAACATGCAGCCTGAACAGGCCGCCAGGGTGCTGGAAACTGTGGACCAGACCATTGCCGTCAAGATCCTGGCAGGGATGCGGGGCAGGACGGCCGGGGAGATCCTGTCCTTTGTCCAGGCGGAAAAGGCGGCCAGGCTGTCCGAGGATTTGACGGATTTTCAAACCCCTTTTGCAGAGTGAATGGCCAGGCTCAGGCTCGATCTCGCCTACACCGGGACCCGCTTTCACGGCTGGCAGCTGCAGCCGAACTGCAGAACGGTCCAGGGCTGCCTGGAGCAGGCCCTGGAGACGGTCTGCGATCAGCCTGTCCGGGTGCATGGGGCCGGCCGGACCGATGCCGGGGTTCACGCCCTGAACCAGGTCGCTCACTGCGACATCCCCTCCACCAGGGCTGGGGTCCCCTGGCAGCGATCCCTGAACAGCCTCCTGCCCGATGACCTTGCCGTGACCCGGGCAGCCTGGGTCCGTCCTGACTTTCACGCCCGCTTCAGCGCCCTGGGCAAGGTCTACTCCTACACCCTGTGGACCAACCGGAGCTATGTCCTGCCTCAACGCCGCCCCTTCGTCTGGCCGGTGGGGCCGCTGGACCTGAGCCTTCTGCAGGCCGGGGCCGCTGTCCTGCACGGCGAACACGACTTCACCTCATTTCAGAATGTGGGCACCGAGGTCCAGAGCGGTGTCCGCAACCTCCGCCGGATCGATGTTCTGGTCGGCCAGGCCACGAACGAAATCGTCTGCCATTTCGAGGCGGACGGCTTTCTGAAACAGATGGTTCGGAACCTCATGGGCGCTCTGGTGGCCCTGGGGCGGAAGGATCTTGGACTTTCAGGCCTGGAACGGATCCTGGAGGCCAGGGACCGGACCCTGGCCCCGGCCACTGCCCCGGCTCAGGGGCTGTGCCTGGACAAGGTCCTCTACCCTGTGGACAGTTCCGGACAAATGAGCTAGGGTCCTTCTGTTTTGGGTTTCCTGGCAAAGATTGTCAAACAATCCAGGGTGTTCAGGTTCAAGCCTCTGGCAGTCGCGCGGCCCTTCGCAGCCTGAACCGAGAACCCTGATCGGTTTCAGCCCATGCAGATCGTCACCGACCCCGGACAATTTCAGGACCTGTGCTTCGGCTATCGCTGCGCCGGGACCGTCACGGCCCTGGTCCCGACCATGGGCTCGTACCATCAGGGCCATCTGGAGCTCATGCGCTGGGCCAGGCAGCACAGCGATCTGGTCGTCGTCAGTCTGTTCGTCAATCCGGCCCAGTTCGGACCCAATGAGGACTTTCAGACCTACCCCCGGGATTTCGAGCGAGATCGCAAGCTGGCCCAAGAGCAGGGCGTGGACGTCCTCTTCGCCCCCCGGACTCCAGATGTGTATGCCGACAACCACGCCACCTGGGTCAGCGTCCCTGATCTGAGCCGCAACCTCTGCGGCCAGAGCCGGCCCCACTTCTTTCAGGGGGTGTGCACTGTTGTCGCCAAGCTGCTCAACCTGGCCCTGCCCACCATGGCTGTCTTCGGGGAAAAGGACTGGCAGCAGCTGGCCATTGTCTCCAGGATGGCCTCCGACCTCAACCTGCCGGTCAGGATTGTCGGCCGACCCATCGTCCGGGAGGAGGACGGGCTGGCCATGAGCTCGAGAAACGCTTACTTGAATGATGCCGAGCGGTTGGAAGCAGCCGGCATTTATGCCGGGCTGCGGGAGGCCAGGGAGTGGGTGGCCGCCGGGCTGACCGAGGCTGCCGGGATCACCTCCCGGCTGAAGGCCTTGTATGCGGCCAGGGTTCCATCGGGCAGGGTCGACTACGTCGACCTGGTGGACCCCAAAACTCTGGAGAGGGTCGAAGAGGCTTCCTCAGAAGCTCTGCTGGCTGTGGCCGTGCATCTCGGCCAGGCCAGACTGATCGATAATATCCTTGTCAAGGGGTGAGCCATGGCCATGCGCTGTTTTCTCCTGGCCAAGATCCATCGGGCAACCATCACCGTCGCCAATGTGGACTACATGGGCAGCATCGCCATCTGCCCCGAGCTCCTGGAGCAGGCCGGGATTCTGCCCAACGAGCAGGTCGATGTCTACAATCTGGACAACGGCAACCGGCTGACCACCTATGCCATCAAGGGGGGCAAAGGCGAGATCGGCCTCAACGGGGCTGCAGCTTTGCAGGGACAAGCAGGGCAGAGGGTGATCATTGCGGCCTACACCTGGCTGGACAGCAGCGAGATCGATAACCACGCCCCGAGGCTGGTCTTTGTGGATGAAAACAACACCATGACCAGCTTGATAGAAGAAGGGCCCGCTGCCTGAAATTTCAGGCAGCAGGCCCTTCTTCTTGAAGCATCTTGTGTGCGACTCTCAATGCCCTGCCCGCCATATGGCTGGCAGGGCTTTTAGAGTGAATAGTTGAGGTTGAGCCTCCCCCTGAGCTCGTCCAGCGTCCTGGAGGCCTCTTCCCTGGCCCTGTCCGTCCCCTGTCTGATGATCTCCCAGAGCTCGTCCGGATCGTTCTGGAGCTCCCGCCTCCTGGCCTGAATCGGCTCCAGAAAGGCCGCCATCTTGTCCACCAGCAGCTTCTTGCAGTCCATGCATCCCCGGGTGGCCTGGGTGCAGCCCTGGATCACCTCCTGGTAGTCCCCTTGCGGGTCGAGCAGGGACAGGTAGGGGAAGAGGTTGCACTCCTCAGGGTTGCCGGGGTCCTTGAGTCGCTTCCTGTTGGTGTCCGTGAGCATGGTCATGATTTTCTTCCGCACCGAATCCATGTCCTCCCCCAGGTAGATGGCGTTGCCGTAGCTCTTGCTCATCTTGCGGCCATCCAGGCCGGGCAGCTTGGAGGCCTGGGTCAGCTGGTGCTGCGGTTCAGGGAAGAAATCCCCGTACAGGTGGTTGAAGCGCCGGGCGATCTCCCGGCAGAGCTCCAGGTGGGGAAGCTGGTCGTGGCCCACCGGGACCATGGTGGCCCGGTACATGAGGATGTCGGCGGACATGAGCACAGGGTAGCCCAGGAAGCCGAAGGTGTTCAAATCCTTGGCCACCAGCTCCTGCTTGACCTCCTTGTAGGTCGGGTTCCGCTCCAGCCACCCCAGGGGGGTGATCATGGACAGCAGCAGGTTCAGTTCGGCGTGTTCCTTGACCTCGGACTGAAGGAAGAAAATGCTCTTGTCATGGTCCAGGCCGGAAGCGATCCAGTCCATGACCAGCTCGGGCACGAAATCGCGGATCTTCTGGGGCTCTCCGTACTCGCTGGTCATGGCGTGCCAGTCGGCCACGAAAAAGAGACAGTCGTGCTCGTTCTGCAGGGCGATCCAGTTGTCCAGGACCCCGAACAGGTGGCCCAGGTGGAGCGGGCCTGTGGGGCGCATGCCGGAGACGATACGTTGTTTCTGGGCCATAAACAGTCCTTGAGTGGTGTTTCAGCTTCGATGAAATGTCTTGAACGTGTTTTTGAGTGTATGATTTTTTTCGGTCTTCCGAAAAAAATCATATGGGGATCAGGATCGAAGCCAGGGTGTAGATGACCGGAACGATGACCTTGTGCACGGCTCCAGTCAGGAAGAGGATGATCAGGACCACGAATCCGTATCTTGAATTGCGCAGATAGGCCTGGGCCAGGTGCGGGGGCAGCATCCCGGCCAGGATATTGCTCCCGTCCAGGGGCGGGATGGGCAGCAGATTGAAGATGCCCAGGCCGATGTTCACCAGGACCCCGGCCTGGCACATGAAAATCAGGGGCTGGGCAATGGTGCCCGACCCTCCCATCTGGCCGTACCCGAACAGCAGGAGGTGGAACAGGAGGCCGAAAAGGACGGCCAGGATGAAATTGGTCACCGGCCCGGCCAGGGAGACCAGGATCATGCCCTTTCTCGGGTTGGCGAAGTATCTGGGGTCGATGGGCACCGGCTTGGCCCAGCCCACCTTGACCAGGAACAGGGCCAGGGCCCCGATGGGGTCAAGGTGCTTGATCGGGTTCAGGGTCAGCCGGCCGGCGTTCTTGGCTGTGGGGTCGCCGAGCAGGTAGGCGGTGTAGCCGTGGGCCACTTCATGAAAAGTGATGGCCATGAGCACAGGCACGGCCAGGATGGCCACCTGCTGAATCAGGGTCGAGAGGTCGAACATGGACCTTGGGGCTATCATGTTCTCCATCAGGGGGCAAGCAAAAAATCCCCTGGTCAGCGCGGTCAGGGGCTGTGCTGAAACGCTGGTTGTGACCGAAAGGCAATCAGGGCACAGCTCTTGTCCTGTTACCTCTCAGATGTCATGGAGCACTGGCCTTATGCGCTCAACAAGATCAGGCAGGAGCCGTGTCGGAGGATCATTGCTGAGGGAGGATGGGGCTCAGGCATCGGGGTCGGCATCCGGCAGGGTCCGCAGCTTGCGCCTTTCCAGGGCCTGATCGTGCCTGCGGCGGTCCTCCCCGGTTTCCAGGTCGAGGCTGGGGACAGGCACGGCACGCCCATGGTCGTCCACAGCCACGAAGCAGAAATAGGCCGTGGCCGCGTGGCTCATTGAGCCGCTGAAAACGTCCTCGGCCTCGACCCTGACCCCGATGTCCATGGAAGTCCTGCCCACCGCATTGATTGAGGCGTGAACGTGGAGGAGTTCGCCGACCTGGACCGGGGCGTGGAAGGTGGCCCTGTCCACGCTCGCGGTGACCACCCGGGTTCCGGCGTGCCGAATGCCCACCAGGCCGGCTGCTGAATCAGCCAGGCGGAGGATGGTCCCCCCATGGACAAAGCCGTAGCGGTTGGCGTGATGGCTGCGCATCACCCTGGACATGGTCAGTCTGGTCTGGGCCACGGTCTT
>CAZNIP010000119.1:5903-8006 GCA_964573115.1 uncultured Desulfohalobiaceae bacterium
TTCAGATCCTGTTCATCGGGATGTTGGCCAGCCTGCTCTCCCAGAGGTCGTCCAGATACTGGGAGAAGGAGGCCCAGTCGAACTCGGACCCGCAGGACCTGCAGGCCAGAAACGTCTTGGTTCACGTCCTTTTCAGCTCCAGCGCTGTCCTGCACGAGGGGCACAGGGGGGAGTGATCGTTCGGACGGGGGTCTGCCTGGTGTGTCATGGTCACCTCCTGTCCGGGCTCATACACCCTCTGGAGTCGCTTTTCAATGCTTGCAACCGCTCCAGGCTTTGTTAGACTCGCTGGTCATGGAAAGGCTGTCAGCTGTTTTGGATCGCTTTCTGCACAACAGGCAGAAGCACTCCGAGCTCGATCTGGTCCGGCTGTGGCGAAACTGGCCAGCCGTTCTCGGACCGGAGCTGTCCCGGCTGGCCCGGCCCCTGGGCCGGCGAAAGACCTCCCTGGTCATCGGGACTGACGACTCCATTGTCATGCAGGAGCTCTCTTTCTGTTCGGATCAGATCCTGCAGAATGTTGAGCGGTTTCTTGGCTGGCAGCCCTTTGACAAAGTAAGCCTTGAACTGCTAAAGGGCAGGACTCCGCTTGATCAGGTCGCTCCGGTCCAAAGGGATCCAGGGCCTCAGCCCCTCCAGGATCTGCCGGAGGTCGGGGGTCAGGAAGACTGGTTTGCCGGTCAGACCGCCCTGCAGTCATGCTACAAGACGTATGTCAGGATGTTGCAGGCCTTGAAGGAACGCCGCTCCTGAAGCGGGGCGTTCTTTGAAGACCACATTGCTTGTCTCGTGCATCCAAGACGTCGATGGAAAAGCGAAACGGCTCTTTCCTGTCGTCAATGAGATGTGATCAATTTTTGATTGTTTTGACTTCTGTCGACTGAATTCCTGCGGCTGCATCGTGAGTTTGTCCAGCCGCATCATACAAGGAGGCCACCATGAGCGACGAAATCACCTTTGAATCCCTGAACCTGCAAAAGCCGTTGGAAAAAATGACAGCTAAGGAACTGCGTCAGATGGTCATGGAAAAGATTCCCCAGATCACCGGCGCTTCCGGCATGAGCAAGGATGAGCTCCTCAGCAATATCAAGGAGTTTTTTGAGCTGACCGATGAAGAGGGCAAGGTTTCTCCGTATCAGGAGCAGATCACGGCCACGAAGCGGCAGATCAGGGAGCTGCGGGCGCAAAAGAAGGACATGACCGACGCCAGCCGCAAAGAGCGGGACACAATGCGCAAGCAGATCAAAAAGCTCAAGCGGCGCACCCGCTGGATGGCCGAATCCAAATAGTCCGCTTTTTTCTTGACAGCCAAAGCAGAAGATATTAAATACATTTTTCTCGTTTGGGGGTTGGTCTAGTGGCAAGACGCCGGGTTCTGGCCCCGGTAACAAAGGTTCGAATCCTTTACCCCCAGCCATCAAAGCGTCCCCATCGTCTAGCCCGGTCCAGGACACCGGCCTTTCACGCCGGCGACGCCGGTTCAAATCCGGCTGGGGACGCCACATCGAGTTAAAGTGTTTGCAATCTGTTTGCAATCCTCAGAATGAGCCTCCGGTGTCGGCACCACCGGAGGCTCTTTTCATTCCAAGGACCTTTCCTTCCTGTTCCCCAAACACACGATCCAGATCCACGTCAGCCCCCCTGAGTTCATGCAGATAGCGATTCGTCGTGGTGGCTGACTTGTGCCTGAGCACGGCCTGGATGGTCCTTAAAGGAACTCCATTCCTGTCCAGCCATGAGGCGGTCAGGTGCCTGATCGAATGAAACGTGAACTTGGGAACTCCAGCCACACCGCACCAATACTCCAGCCAATGCCTTCTGTATTTGTACTTTCGGCCCTGCCAAGTGAAGATCAACCCCTTGCCGTCTGAGCCAGCCCTTTGCTTGAGAAAGGCTTCCCGCAATGCCCCGGTCATGGGGATGGAGTCGGCCTCCAGTGATCCCCCTTGGCGTTTTCGGGTCCAGAGCGTGAGACGGTTGTTTGCAAAATCGATGTCCTTCCATTGCAAACGGAACACTTCGTCACGTCTTGCCCCGGTGTGGAGATAGGCCAGCAGCATGGCCCGGTCCTCTTCCGGCATGACCTTCAGGACCGCCTCCACG
>CAZNIP010000120.1:0-7966 GCA_964573115.1 uncultured Desulfohalobiaceae bacterium
CCAAAGAGCACAAGCATGGCCAGAAGGGGTCGCCAGTGATCTTCGTAAGGGTAGAAGCCGAAGAGGATGAACCGGATGTTCCTGGTGATGACCGACCAGCAGGCCCCCTCGGCCCCCTTGCAGGCCTCGCTGCCGGTCCACCAGCTGGCCTTGATGAAGGCCCACTCGATGAAGGGGGGCACCGTGATCCACAAAAGATAGAGGGTGATCAGGGTCAGCAGGGAGTTGAACCAGCCGTTGAAGAGGTTCTCCTTGACCCAGCGCAGGGCGCCGATCTTGATCACCGGAGGGGGCAGGACCTGGCCCTTGATGGACGGGGTGCTGCTCTGTTCAGCCATGGGCTTCATGCTACAGCTCCACCAGGGCCGCTCTCTTGTTGTACCAGTTCATGAACACCGACGTGGACAGGCTGAACACCAGATAGACCGCCATGATCAGGGCCACGCCCTCCACGGCCTGACCGGTCTGGTTGATGGTCGTGTTGGCCACGGAGACAAAGTCGGGATACCCGATGGCCACGGCCAGGGAGCTGTTCTTGGTCAGGTTGAGCATCTGACTGGTCAGGGGAGGGATGATCACCCGCATGGCCTGGGGGAGGATGACCAGGGTCAGGACCATGCCCGGTCGGAGCCCGACAGCCATGGCCGCTTCGGTCTGCCCTTTGCCCACGGATTGAATCCCGGCCCGGACGGCTTCGGCCACAAAAGCCGAGGTGTAGAGGACCAGACCCATGAGCAGGGCCGAGAACTCAGGGCTGATGGTCATCCCGCCGGAAAAGTTGAACCCCTTCAGGGCCGGGGTGCTCATCTCCGTGGGGGCGCCCCCCAGCCACCAGGCCAGCAGGGGAAGGCCGATGAACAGGGCCGTGGAGGTGGCTAAAACCGGGAAGTGCTGGCCTGTTTTGTCCTGGTGGCCTCTGGCCCACCTGCGGATGAAAACGATCAGGATGCAGGCCGCGAGCAGGGCCAGCCCGGCGAAGGCCCACCCGGGGTGACTGGCCGGGATGCCGAAGATGATCCCCCGGTTGCAGAGAAAGACGCCGCCCATGGGAGCCAGGGCCTGCCTGGGCGAGGGCAGGATTTCATAGAACATGGCGTACCAGAAAAAGAGCTGCAGCAGGACCGGGATGTTCTGCAGGACTTCGATATAGATGGCCGCCAGCCTGGAAACCAGCCAGTTGGTGGAGAGCCTGGCCACACCCACAATGGTGCCCAGAATGAGGGTGATGATGTTTCCGATCACGGCCACGAGCAGGGTGTTCAGGGCCCCAACCAGAAGGGCCCGGGCGTAGGAATGGGATGACGAGTAGGGGATGAGGGCTTCCCCGATCTCAAAGGAGGCTGTCTTCTGCATGAAGTCGAAGCCGGAGGCGATGGACTGCCGCTCCATATTGATGAGCAGGTTCGAGATCAGGTAGTAGCCCAGCAGCCCGACCAGGACGAAGATCAGAAACTGGTAGCCCAGGGCCCTCTTCTTGGGGTCCAGCCAGAAGGGGACTTTCTCCAGGGGTTCGGTGCGTCGGCTCATAGTGAAGATCGGTCTTCGGGACATGGCAGGGGAACGGACCGCAGCCCATTCCCCTGCAGGATGCATTGAGGACAGCAACGGCCTCGGGCGTGGCGGCCTAGGCGTCCGTCAAGCCCGCAGCCGACGTTTTTACCTGAAGGGGGAGGCGTACATCAAGCCGCCTTCGGTCCACAGGGCGTTGAGGCCTCGTTCCAGGCCGAGCTTGGTGTCGGGGCCGACATTGCGTTCGTAGATCTGTCCGTAGTTGCCGACCTGCTTGATGACCTTGACCACCCAGTCGTCCTCCAGGCCCAGGGACTTGCCAACCCCCGGGGTCGTCCCGAGGAAACGCTTGATCTTGGGGTTGTCGCTCTTGAGCATCTCGTCCACGTTGCCGGAGTTGATGCCCAGTTCCTCGGCATTGATCAGGGCCATGACGGTCCAGTTGACGATGTCGTACCACTCGTCGTCGCCGTGTCTGACCACCGGGGCCAGGGGCTCCTTGGAGATGATCTCCGGCAGGATCTTGTAGTCCGCCGGGTTGGGGGCCACGGCCCGGTGCCCTGCCAGCTGGGAGGAATCAGAGGTCAGCACGTCGCAGCGCCCGGAAAAGAAGGCCTTGTTCAGCTCCGGGGCCTGCTCGATGACCACCGGTTTCCAGTCCATGTCGTTGGCCTTGAAGAAGTCGGCCGCGTTCATTTCCGTGGTCGTCCCAGGCAGGACGCAGACGGCGGCGCCATCGAGCTGCCTGGCGCTGTCCACCCCGAGGTCCTTTTTGACCATGAAGCCCTGGCCGTCGTAGAAGTTGACCTGGACAAAGTTCAGGCCGTTCTTGGTTTCCCGGGTCAGGGTCTGGGTGGTGTTCCGGCACAGGACGTCGATCTCCTTGGACTGCAGGGCCGGCAGGCGCTGGACAGCGGTCAGCGGGGTGAACTTGACCTTGCTGGCGTCGCCGAACACCGCTGCGGCAACAGCCCGGGCCGTGTCCACATCCAGCCCTTTCCAGTGCCCTTTGTCGTCCGGCATGCTGAAACCGAAAACATCGCCGTTCACTCCAGCCTTGAGGAAGCCTCTGGCCTTGACCGCGTCAAGGGTTTCACCTGCTGTGGCCAGACCTGCTGAGGCCAGGACACAGATCAGGGCAAGCGTGAGGATGCGTTTGACAGACTTCATCATTCACCTCCTGGTTGGGCGGTTGGGTTCTGGCTGGCAGCGTCCCAGGGACACGCCGAGGCTGACCTGGGAACGATGGGGCCAAAACCGGAACAGTGGCCCGGATCAGAGCCGGGGTCCGGAACAGTGTGTCTAGGTCTTAGCTGATATCAGGAATAAAATCAATGCGGTTTTCAGACCGGCTTCGAAGCCGGCTGCACCTTCGCTGACCTTGCCCCGGGTTTACAAGTGTCTGTCTGTGAGCCATACTTTCCCCGGCGCCATGATCGCCAAGAGCGTTTTCCGGTCAGCCCAGCGGGACCGGGAACAACTGGCATGTCTGACGGGATGTCTGGAGGTCGCAGAGCACGATGAAGCGTTCGTCCATAGGGTTTTGCCCCGAGGGTCTGCTGCCTGTCCTCTTTCTGGCCTTGACCACCCTGGTTCTGGCTGTCCTGGGATGGGCGGTGCCGGCCGTGGCCGGGCTGGGAGTGACCCTCTTCACCATGGCTTTTTTCCGGGACCCGGAGCGGGTGGTCCCTGATCAGCCCGGAGTTGTCATCGCTCCGGCCGACGGCAGGGTCATCGGAGTCCAGACAGCTCAGGATCCTGTCAATGCCCAGAAAAAGACCAGGATCTCCATCTTCATGAACGTGTTCAACGTCCATGTGAACCGGGCCCCGGTGGAGGGGCGCCTGGAGCAGATCCACTATGTGCCCGGCAAGTTCTTCAACGCCTCCCTGAACAAGGCCTCTCAGGACAACGAGCGCAACATGCTCCTCATCAGGGACCGGGAGGAGAGGGAGTGGACTGTGGTCCAGATTGCCGGCCTGGTGGCCAGGAGGATCGTCTGCTGGGCTGAAAAGGGGGATGACCTCTCCATGGGCCAGCGGGTGGGGATGATCAAGTTCGGCTCCAGGGTTGACCTTTACTGTCCTGATGGCTATGAAGTCCTGGTTGCAAAAGGCTCCAGGGCTGTGGGCGGACAGACGGTCCTGGCCCGCAAAGTGATCACGGATCCAGAGGACAGGTGACGGGCATGGTTTTCAACCGGTCATGAAGCAGATATGAACGAACCCAGAAGCAAAGGCATCTACCTCCTGCCCAATCTCTTCACCACAGCCAGCCTCTTTGCCGGCTTTGCCGGGATTCTGTGGGCCGTGGAAGGCCGTTTCCAGTGGGCGGCTCTGGCCATCCTGGTCAGCTGCGTCTGCGACGGACTGGACGGCAAAGTGGCCAGAATGACCAGGGCCAGCAGCGAATTCGGAGTCCAGTTCGATTCCCTGGCCGATCTGGTCTGCTTCGGGGTCAACCCGGCCCTCCTGGTCTATCTCTGGCAGACCAGCGTTTACGGCCGCCTGGGGATGGTCAGCTCATTTCTGTTTGTGGCCTGCGGGGCCCTGCGTCTGGCCCGCTTCAACGTCCTGGCCGCCAGAGGGGGCGGACAGCGGCCGAAGAAGTTCTTTGTCGGCCTGCCCATTCCGGCTGCCGCCTGTGTCCTGGCGACCCTGGTTCTCTTTTCGGCCTCTTACGTGGGCACTGGCTTGGCGCAGACCGGCCTGCCGCCCCTGTGCCTGGTCCTGATGTACCTCCTCTCGCTGCTCATGATCAGCAGGGTCCGCTACGCCTCGTTCAAGGATGTGGAGGTGGCCAAGGCCCATCCCTACACCGCCTCTGTCTCCGTTGTTCTGCTCTTCGTCCTGGTGGCCTCAGAACCCAGGCTTCTGGCCTTTCTCTTTTTCATGACCTATCTCATGTCCGGCCTGGTCTACACCTTCTTCTACCTTCCCCTGCGCAACAGGACTCTCCTACGGGGGCTTTCCCGCTCAAAGCCCTCGTGATACACCCATATTCAATCAACGCATGTTTTTTTCGGACCAGGCCTCGTGACGATGGCCTGTCTGCTTCACTTGCCGGCCATCAACAGGGCGGGGCCCGGATGGCGTCGGCTGATCACCATTTGATGCGAGCAAGGAGGGACCTCATGCAGGACCGAGTCTTTATTTTTGATACCACGTTGCGGGATGGGGAACAGTCCCCGGGGGCAACCATGAATGTTCAGGAAAAGAGGAGGCTGGCCAGACAGCTCGACGCCCTGGGCGTCGACGTCATCGAGGCCGGCTTCCCGGCTGCCAGCCAGGGGGATTTTGAGGCCGTCCAGGAGATCTGCCACGTTGTGGAAAAGGCCCAGGTCGCCGGGCTGTGCAGGGCCTCTACCGCAGATATCGACAGGGCCTGGGAGGCCATCAAGGGTGCTGTGGACCCTCGGATCCACACCTTCCTGGCCACCTCGGACATCCACATGGAGCACAAGCTGGGCATGACCAGGGAGGAGGTGCTCAAGGCCGTGGCTTCAGCCGTTTCTCATGCCAGGACGTACACCGCCAACATTGAGTTTTCGGCCGAGGACGCCTCCCGCTCGGACCGGGCCTTTCTGGCTCAGGTCGTGGAGCAGGCCATCTCAGCCGGAGCCACGACCATCAACATTCCGGACACCGTGGGCTATGCCCAGCCTCAGGAGTTTTCCGGACTGATCGGTTTTCTGAAGGAGAACGTGGCCAATATCGACAGGGCCGTGCTCAGTGTTCATTGCCACAACGATCTCGGCCTGGCCACGGCCAACACCCTGGCGGCCGTTGACGCAGGTGCCCGGCAGGTGGAGGTGACGCTGAACGGCATCGGGGAACGGGCCGGGAATGCCGCCCTGGAAGAGGTGGTCATGGCCCTCAAGGTTCGGGAGGACTACCACCATATCCAGAACAACGTCCTCAGCGAGCAGCTTTTTCCTGCCTGCCGGCTTCTGTCCATGATCATCGGTCAGCCCATTCCGGCGTACAAGGCGGTCATCGGAGGCAATGCCTTTGCCCATGAAGCCGGGATTCACCAGCATGGGATGCTCAAGAACAAGCAGACCTACGAGATCATGACCCCGGAGAGCATCGGCCGGCCGCCCTCAGAAATGGTCATGGGCAAGCATTCCGGGAAGCATGCGGTCAGAAAGCGCCTTGAAGAGCTGGGCTACAGGCTGACGCCGGAGCAGCTCGATGTGGTCTCCCAGGCGGTCAAGAATCTGGCGGACAAGAAGAAACAGGTCTTTGTCGAGGACCTGGAGGCCCTGGTTCTGGAAGAGGTCTACCGGCTGCCGGACAAGTATAAGCTCTTGTATTTGAGCTCACTTTCCGGCAACATGGCCATTCCCACGGCCACCCTGAAGATGAGCATTGACGGCGAGGAGGAGCAGCTCTCAGAGTTCGGCGTCGGACCCGTGGATGCGGTCTTCAATGCCATCTGTCAGCTGGCCGGGCGGTGCCCCAAGCTGCTTCGCTTTTCCGTGAACGCCATCACCGGAGGCACCGACGCCCAGGGCGAGGTGACCGTCAAGCTGGAAGACGGACCGCGAACGGCCATTGGCCGCGGATCCGATCCGGACATCATCGTGGCCAGCGCCAAGGCCTACATCAATGCCTTGAACAGGCTGGCCAGGAAGGAGGAGGACAGGGTATGGGCAAAAGTCTAGCCGAAAAGATCCTGGGGCTGCACAGCAGCGAAGATGTCGAGGGCCCGGGCCAGATCCTGCAGTGCCGGGTCTCCAAGGTGCTGGCCAACGACATCACCGCCCCCCTGGCCATCCGCTCCTTTGAAAACATGGGCGCGGACAGGGTCTTTGACCCGGAACGGGTCATCCTGGTCAGCGACCATTTCACCCCGAACAAGGACATCGACTCGGCCGAGCAGGTCAAGACCGTCCGGGAGTTTGCCCGCAGGACGGGGCTGACGCACTACTATGAGGGAGGCCGGTCCGGGGTTGAGCATGCCCTCCTGCCTGAACTCGGCCTGGTGGGTCCAGGGGAGATCGTGGTCGGCGCGGACAGCCACACCTGCACTTACGGCGGTCTGGGCGCATTTGCCACCGGGCTTGGGAGCACGGACATCGCCGCGGCCATGGTTCTCGGGGAGACATGGTTCAAGGTCCCGGCTTCCATCCGGGTGGAGATGCACGGCGACCTGCCCCGGTATGTGGGGGGGAAAGACGTGATCCTCGAGCTCATCGGCAGGATCGGCGTGGACGGGGCCCTGTACAAGGTCCTGGAATTTGACGGCCCCGGCCTGTCGCAGCTGGGCGTCGAGGCCAGGCTGACCATCGCCAACATGGCCATTGAAGCCGGAGGCAAGGCCGGACTCTTCCCGGCTGACGAGGCCACCCTGCGCTACCTGACCCGGGCCGGGCGAAACAACGATCAGCCCATCGGCCCGGACTCCGACGCGATGTACGAACAGGTCCTGGACATGGATCTCGGGCAGCTCACACCCCGGGTGGCCTGCCCTCATCTTCCGGACAATGTCCGCCCGGTCGACGATCTCGACGGGGTCGAGCTGGATCAGGTGGTCATCGGGTCCTGCACCAATGGACGGATCACCGACCTGCGCGAAGCTGCCGGGATCCTTCAGGGCAGAAAGGTCGCCAGGGACGTCAGGCTCATCGTGATCCCGGCCACGCCGGCCATTTACTCCCAGGCCCTCAAAGAGGGCCTGCTCAACGTGTTCATGGAGGCCGGGGCCGTGATCGGTCCGCCGACCTGCGGCCCATGCCTCGGGGGACACATGGGCATTCTGGCCTCTGGCGAGACCTGTCTGGCCACGACGAATCGGAACTTCAAGGGCCGGATGGGCAGCCTGGAGAGCCAGCTCTACCTGTCGGGCCCAGAAGTGGCCGCAGCCAGCGCGGTCGCCGGCCGGATCAGCCATCCGGCCCGGGTCATGCAAAGCTCCTAAGGAGGCACAGATGCAGTTTCATGGCACAGCGCACACTGTCGGGGCCCATGTGGACACCGATGCGATCATCCCAGCCAAATTCCTGGTCTCCACAGAACCCGAAGTCCTGGGGGAGCACTGCATGGCCGGACTGGACCCGGACTGGGTGAAGACCATTCAGCCCGGGGACATCCTGGTGGCCGGGCCCAACTTCGGCTGCGGGTCGTCCAGGGAGCATGCCCCTCTGGCCCTGCTCGGGGCCGGCATTCCTGTGGTCATCGCCCACAGCTTCGCCAGGATCTTCTATCGCAACGGCTTCAACATGGGGCTTGTCCTCCTTGAAGTGGGCGACGAGGTCGGGTCGATCCAGGAAGGGGACGAGCTGCAGGTGGACCTGGACCAGGGGGCCATTCATGACCTGACCGCCTCCAGGCAGGTCCGTTTTGCCCCGCTACCGGACTTCATGAAGGACCTCCTGATGAAGGGCGGTCTGGTGAACTATGTCCGCGACAGGCTGCAGAAGACAGAGGACAGAAGACAGAGGACAGAGGACAGA
>CAZNIP010000121.1:0-7904 GCA_964573115.1 uncultured Desulfohalobiaceae bacterium
GGAGAAAGCGGCTGGAGGATTCCTTGACCGCCCTGTACGGCTACGGGATCGAGTTCGCGGACTGACGCTAGCCGCTCCCCGTGCCCTGGGCGCGTTTCTGCTGCCAGAATGACTTGATCTGTCTGCTGAGCCTTTCCGCTGCCGGGAGAACAGCATTCTGCAGCTTTTCCTGGGCGTTGAGAGAGGTGTACTTGACCGTTCCGGTCAGCGAAGGGGCTACAGCAGTGCCCGTATCCATGTCCATGGCTCTGACCGTGTAGGTTGAGGTGATGAGCTCCTGGGTCCGACCGTAGTACTCCAGGGGCATGGACCCCATTTTTCGGATTTCGGCCAGGAGGAGGATGTGGCCCATATCCCTGGGGACGACCTGCTGGACCGAGTACCAGTCGATGGGCGTGTCTCCGAACTGAACCCGCTTGCGCAGGACAGGAATTTCGGCGATGGAGGCCACCTTCAACCCGGAGTTGAAGAGGGCGTTTTCCAGATTGGCCTTCATATCGGGGACGCTCACCTGTTCCCCCCAGACCGCCAGCAGAACCGTTGGCACTGACGGCAGGGGCGGCGGCTTGCTGACGCTGGCTTGATGCTGCGTCTGTTCTGCATCCTTTTGGGGAGTCTGCTGCGTGACCGCCTCTTCTCCGGCTGAGGCCGATGCAGTCTGTTCCTCGAGGGGTTGAGGCTCTGAGCCCTGCCCGGCATCAGGTTCAGAGTCCTCCTGATGAGAGGATTGGGCTTCCTGCCGGACATCCTCCTGAGCTGAATCAGTTTCTGCCTCAGCACCCGCAGTGGAGGACATGCCTTCCTGGTCTGGAAGCGCACCCTGGCCTTCCGCAGTCGTCTTCCCCTTCGCCGGGCTCGACGCCTCCTGGGTCGAGGTGGTCGTTTGCAGCTCCCCTTTCTGTTCAAGGGATGAATCGGGCCCTTTGTCTTTCAGTCCGGCGTCGACCAGCCAGAAGACAATGAGGATGGAGAGCGCAATGCCGATGACTCCCCCGGCGATCTTGACCGAGCGAGACCTGCTCGGACTTCCGGCCTGGGCAGCGACATGCTTGAACCCTGTCAGGGGGACATCCATGCGCAGGGCTTCGATGCAGCGGTCGATGGCCTCAATGACCTCATTGGGATGCTGGAACCTCTTGTCGGCGTCCTTGGCCATCATCGTGTCGATCAGGCTGCAGACAGCATCGGGCAGGGACGGGTTGAGCTGCCTGATCGGGGTCAGAGGTTCGGTCACGATCTTGGTGATCATGGCCAGGGGAGAATTCCCGGTGACTGGAGACTGTCCGGAAAGAGACCTGTAGAGGATGGCCCCCAGGGCGTAAATGTCGCTCCTGGTGTCCAGGGGCTTCCCGGCTGCCTGCTCAGGGGACGCGTACTCAGGGGAGCCGAGGAAAAGACCGGTTCGGGTCAGCTGGGTCTCTGAGTCCTGGAGGTGGGCCACCCCGAAATCGGTGACCTTGACCCGCCCCAGGCTGTCGAGCATGATGTTTGACGGCTTGAGGTCCCGGTGCACCACCCCCTGGGCCTCGGCTTCGGCCAGGGCACCCGCAATCTGGGAGCCGATGGACAGCGCCTGCTCGATGCTCAGCTGCCCTTTTTCCTTGAGAAGCTGCCCAAGATCCTCTCCGCTGACGTATTCCATGGCGAAATAGGTCAGACCGTCAAGGTCCCCGAAGGACAGGACCCTGACAATATTGGGATGATCCATCCGGGCAATCACCTGGGCCTCTCTCTTGAAGCGGGCCAGGAACTCGGTGTCCGAGGCCAGGTGCTCGGAGATGATCTTCAAGGCGACCTTGCGATTCAGGGAGAGCTCATGGGCCTTGAAGACCACGCCCATGCCTCCGCGTCCGAGCTCCTTTTCCAGCTGGAAACCGCCAATGACGGTTCCTGGTTCAAGGTTTCCCTGCATGGTCATCACTCTTTTTCTGATACGTCCAGGACAGGAGTAATCTGTTTCCCCCTACGGCGCAGGGCTGGTCAACCACTCTGCAGCCCAACCTTCCTGACCCTGTGGGGAGCGAACCCTGATCCACTTGTCCTTGCGTTCCAGAACACTGAGCTGATCGTTCTTTTGAGCCACGAAGACAACGTTGTACGAGGTGCCTGGTCCGCTTCTGACATTGAGGGCGCTGGATGTGACCACAACTTGACCGTGCCCGGACGAAGACGATGAGGCAGAGGATGTGGAGACATTCTGAGGCGTGCTCGATGATCCCGAACCGTAGTGATAGTATCGCTGAGGCGTCTTGGAGACCACAAACTCGACCGCCTTTTTGATGCAGATCCGAAGGGCCTTTTCAGTCGGGGTGTTCTTCCAGCCGCCCAGGCCGCCGGCCAGGGCCCCGCTGCTGCCGAAACCGCCCATGAGTCCGCCCATGTTGACATCGGTGGCCGATCCTTCAACGCTCGTGGCGGCCAGAATCCTCGAGGTGCGGGAGTCGATGATCCTCATGTCGATGGCCATGTGGGATTTTTGGAATCCCCCGGCCAAAGCCCCGAAGATGCCGCTGGCCAGGCTGCCGCCTCCGATGCCGCCGCCTCCGCCTGACGCAGCTCCTTCAAATTCAGTCACAGCGCCGACGACGAGAAGCTCAGCGCCCTCGATTTCTCCAATAGGGGCAGCTGTTTCCTCTCTGACCCGTCCCGAAGCTCCGAGATCCTGTTCTTCGAGAACGGCTCCCAGGGTCTGCCGTTCAAGGACAATGTATCTGTTGGTGTTGAACAGGGCCGTGACGAGTTGATCGGCCATGCCGTCACCAATTCGCCCGGTCCACCACCCCTTGCCTGTCTTGTCCTTGAACTGGGCGACCGCAATGCGGGCCTTGGGCCCATCGTAAGCCACTGCCTGAGCCTCTGAAATCGAGGGGCCGCCGCTGCCGGAAGTGACCTGGGTTTCGGTCCCGGTGGTCACGCAGCCAGTGATTCCCACAAGCAGCAGGGGAACGGCCAGAAGAGATAGAACCGCGTATGTCCATTTCATACTCCAATTCTCCTTTTGGTGCTCATGTTTACTGGAGGGAGAACATGCTGTTCTCAGCCATGATCTCAAGAACCTCAGCAGTGCGATGAGGTCAGACATCATGGAATTCTACCAACCCAATCACAACGTGTAAACTGGAAAAACAGACTTAATCACATCATCTTCCTGAAATTTTGAGAGATGATGGCCTGAGGGGTTGATCGGTCCAAAGTCCGAAAGGAGTTCGTGTCAGCTCTCTTCCCTCAGAAGAGGCATCCCCTTGCCCAGCATGCCCAGGATCTCTTCGACCTGATCGAGTGTCAGGTGCCCCTCTTCAATCAGAATCCGCCCCAGAAGCCTGTGCTTGCCCTTCTCAATGTCGTCCAGGACCTGGATTCTGATGGCCTCAAGGAGCGTGTCTGCAGTGATCAACCCCTTTTCCACGGCCAGGATGCCGAAACGTTTTTCAATGTGAGGCGTTTCCATGAGACTGACCTTCATGGTTGTCAGATGATGGCTGAGTTCGGGACCTTTTCAATCAGGTCTCCTGTGGAATCCGCACATGGGGCCCAAAGAAGCAAGGAGAGGCTTCGTGGTGCCGTCAACCCGTTGAATGAGCTCGATGCGATCAATACGTTTCAAGGACCTTGAGCAGCCCCCGGGCCCTGTTCAGGCCCTGCTGAGCCTGGTTGTGTCCTGGATTCAGGAGCAGCGCCCGTTTCCACTCCCTGATGGCCAGCTTCAGGTCGTCGGCCAGAAAGTGATCCAGACCGGCCCGGTAGTGCCTGTCAGCCTGGGAGTCCACCAGCTTCCGAATTTCGGTCATCTCTTTCCGGACGTCTCTGTAATCAGGGCTGAGGGATGCGAGAAGTCGTAGCGCTGACAGGTACTCCTGTTTCTGCTTCAGGACCATGGCCTTCTCATAGGTCCTCGTCGAATTCTGGGTCCCTGAGGGCGAACCTCTCTTGCCCTGGTTTTTGACGTCGGGCCCTGTGCTGCTTTGCCCCCTGCTCTGGGCATACCGTGTCCTGGCCAAGGATTGCTCAGGGGGCGGCTCTGGTTCGGCCTCTTTTTTCAGCTGAAAATCGAGACTGGGCAGAGCGATCGTGCCAGAGTGGTTGTCAGAGCTCAGAAAATAGGCCACGACAATGCTCTTTTGGGGGTCGCCATAGATCTGGCCGGCAATGCGGCGTGGGTCTCCGCCTTCCGGGCCGAGCCTGAAGGGAACGGTCTCGTTCTGCCGGGAGATCTCCCGCAGGCCTGTCAGGGCCTCTTTCTGGTCAGGCTTGAAGGCCAGGGCTTTCAAAAAGGCCTCCCTGGCCTGGCCGGTTTTACCCCTGGCAAGCAGGGCCCGTCCCTGATCCAAAAAGTGGGCAGACCGGTTATCGAGCCTGGACTGCAGGTCGGACACCTGAGTGGCCACAGAGGTGTCCCCGGGGTCGAACACCTGAACGGCTCTGTAGGTTGCCAGGGCCTTGCGAGGTTGCCCGGTGGACTCAAAAGCCCAGGCCCTGGCCTTCAAATCTTCAATCAGCGAGAGGTCGGCCGTTGGGGGCTGAAGAGCTGTGCAGCCGGAGATGAGCGCGAGCATCAGGACCATCCAGACTGCCTGAGCGCCCAGGCGAACAGATGAGTCAGTTGCAGTGGGGAACGACCCTGGGGGCTGCGTGCGAGCATTCATCTGGCTGAGCTTCCAAAAGGCTGAAAGGTCCGCAGATTGTCCTTGAAATCTGAAAGGTCATGCGTCCCGTAGATCATTGACCGTCTGACCCGATAGCGATTGACATCGAATGGGTTGCTGCCCCTCTCCACAGTGAGCCCACCCCGGTAGTCCATGCTCCTGAGCATGGCGATGACCAGGTTGTTGGTTTCTCCATAGGGATAGGCCAGGTACCGGGGGTTGATCTTCAGGTGGTGCCGGATGGCTTGAGTCGAATGCTCGAGTTCGTTCTGCAGGGCCAGAAAGTAATCCGGGAATGTCTCGTCATTCCTGATCATGTTCAGGTCCCTGTGGGTCTCGGTATGACACTGGATGTCCAGACCCTGGGCATGCATTTCACGAAGCTTCTCCCAGTCCAGGGTGATCGAGGAGCCGGTCACAAGGTCGGTATACAGGAATAGGGTCGCAGGATAACCATACGTGCGAAGGATGGGGAAGGCAATGTCATAGGTGGAGCGCCAGCCGTCATCAATGGTGATGACCACAGATTTTTCCGGGATCTGGATTTCGTAGTCCAGGAAACGATAGAAGGTCTTCAAAGAGATGACGCGGTAGCCGTTGCGTTTGAGGAAGGCCATCTGCTGCTCGAAGTCGGTCTTGAGAACCGTCATCGGGTCGGAGCGGGTCAGGGAAAACTTGTGATAGGTCAGAATCGGGACGGTCTGATAGCCGTCAGGTCTCAGGCCCCCCTTCTGGTATGGTCTCAGGGGGATGAGCAGGTTCTGACCCGGCTCAGCCTCGGAGATATCGTTGAAGTCGGCAATGATCCAGGCCTGAGAGGGCCGGCCGTAGACCTGCTCGGCAATTGCAGCCAGGGACTCGCCGTGGATGACCTGATGAACGATCCATTTGCGGGACTGGAGATCCGGATCGGATGCTGGACTCATGGCTGTGCAGCCGGACATCATCAGAATCGCCGTCATGAGCATCAACAGAATATGCAGGCTGTATCGTGCTTGCCGCATGTCTTCCTCGAGGGGCTCAGGGCTCCGGGTGGATGAGCCGAAAGTTCTCCCAGGACGCGGTTGTTCGTGTCATTTCAAGAGGGGGGACAGGCTCGACCGCGACATGGTTTTCGACCAGCTGATAGACATCTCTGCTGATCAGGATCTCCCCCGGTCCTGCCATGATGTTCAGGGAGTAGGCGGCCTTGAAGCTTTCGCCGATAAAGGTGTGCGTCTTGTGCTCACCCTCTCCAAAGAGGCCGGAAAGGACAACCCCTGAGCTGATGCCGATGCCCACCTGGGTGAGGAGCTGGTTTCCCCCCTGGCTGGTTCTGGCCAGCACGTTCTGCAGGTCGATGGCGGAGTCGACTGCGTTTCTGGTGTGCTCTCCCTGTTCAGGAGAGGGGGTGAAGACAGCGATCAAGGCATCGCCGATGAATTTGTCGATGGAGCCGCCTCTGAAGGTGATACTGCGTTTGGCCAGTTCGAAGAATTCGTTCAGATCCTGGAGCAGTTCCAGAGGCTTCCTTTCCTGGGCATACTTCCGGAATCCCTTGATTCCGGCAAAGAGCACCGACACCTGGGTCCGTGAAATCTGGAGCGGCCACTGGTCCAGGCCGGGATTCACAGGGGAGAAAAGAGTGTTTTTGGGCGCAATGTCCAAGCCCTTCATCCTGGTCAGCTCGAATCGGCATTGCTCGGACATCTCATGCACGATGTCCAGAACCGATTGCATCTCTCTCGGCCTGATGGGCTGGATATCGGGTTTCAAACCGCCAGCCATGCACTGAGAAATGGCTTTTGTGAGCCGCTCCAGGGAGAGCTTCCAGGTCCTGCTGAGCATGAAGGCGATCAGGGCGACCAGGATCAAGGAAGCCGCAAACAGGGGTGAAAGCTTCTTCAGGACGGCCCGGGGGATGGCGGCGATGCTGTGGTCAAGTTTTTGCATAGAAGGTTCAAGGTGCACCTCCCCAAGGACGCGGTCCTGAAACGTGACCGGTCTGGTCAGGACGGCCCTGCCCGGGGAACTGGCCAGAGCTGCAGCCAGTTCATGTGCGGATGTGAGCCGCCTGGTCACGGGCTCCAACCCAGGGGAGGTCTTGGACCGCGGGCCGCCGGAATGAGCCAGGACCTGTCCTTTGGAGTCGGTGATGGACACCTGGGCCACCGCATCCATGGATGACATCGACCGGGTGAGTGAGCTCAGGGTCAGGGCGTCGTTCTCAAGGAGCGGCATCCTGGAGTGATCGGCCATCAGAGTGGTCAGGCCCTGCAAGTGCTGGAAGCTTGCTTCAATGAGCGTGTCCTTTTCGCGCTCAATGAGGACCAGAACGGTGCCGAGACTCAAAAAGAGGACCGGCAGGAGGAGGAGGGCTGCAGTCTTGAGAAAGAGGGGGACTGTCTGTGGTCTGTCCATATCAGCGACGTCAAGGGAGGTCGTGAGGCTTTCAAGGCAATGAGGCTTGTGGGTTCGTGGTGTTTTCGGGTGAACCCTTGAGTTTCTCCAGAATTTTCAAATATGAAGTTAGATTATGGACTGAATTTTTGCAAGCCCTGGATCAGGAGAAAGAGGGGTGTTCATCTCTTTCAGCCTGATGGGACCGGTCATCCTCTTCGTGTTCACCCCGCCCCGGAGACCGACCCACTGGGCAGGGCTCCTGTCGACTCAGGTGGACCGAGTCAACCAAACCCGGACTTGACGAAACAATCCCAGCTATGTGAAACCGTTACTACAATTGACCAAAGTATCCATGGACAGGCTGAAGACACTGCAGGCGCGGTCCCCAATACGGCCCCGGGCCCAGCCAGGGAGGAGGCCTTTCAAGTCTGTTTGGCAGAATGGTGCATATTTTTAAACCCATAGAAAAGAATGACATCAGACTGTGACTTCGTGTATGTTATGGGCGACATAGTGGACGTGACGGACTGTGCTGGATGGACGATCTGATTTCAGTTCAGGGCTCTGGAGCGAGAGCGAGGGTGGTTCAATGGATGCGATGAACGAACAGGGGAAGACTTGAAATGACCACGTTCGAGCCTGTGCGGTACGGCAAGTATCTCCTCTTGGACAAGATCGCCACTGGCGGGATGGCCGAGCTCTACAGGGCCAAGATCACTGGTGTCCAGGGTTTCGAGAAGCTCATCGCCATCAAGAAGATCCTCCCCCACCTGGCCCATGAAGAGGATCTGGTGGATTGCTTCATCGACGAGGCCAAGCTGGCTGCCCTGCTCAACCACCAGAATATCGTTCAGATCTATGACTTTGGGAGCCTGGAGG
>CAZNIP010000122.1:0-7858 GCA_964573115.1 uncultured Desulfohalobiaceae bacterium
ACATGAACACCCCTTCCGGCTTGATGTCCAGGCGACGATTTCTGGAGCTGGCCTGCCTGACTGCGGCCGGCGGCCTGTCCGGGTGTGCGGTCAATCCGGTCACAGGCCAGTCCCAGCTCATGCTCATGTCCCCTTCCCAGGAGATCCAGATCGACAAGGAGCGCTCCCCGCACCAGTTCTCAGCCGACTACGGGACCATCCAGGACAGGGAGCTGAGCGCCTACATCCAGTCCACCGGGAAGCGCCTGGCTTCCCGGACCCACCGGCCGGGCATGCCCTATGACTTCCAGGGGGTCAACGCGACCTACGTCAATGCCTACGCCTTTCCCGGGGGCAGCATTGCCGTCACCCGGGGCATCCTCCTGGAGCTGGACAACGAGGCCCAGCTGGCCGCCCTGCTCGGACATGAGCTCGGGCATGTCAACGCCAGGCATACGGCATCCCGGATGACCAAAGGCGTCCTGGTCTCTGCGGTCATGTCCGGGGCCGGCCTGGCCCTGGCCGGGGAAGAGGGATACGGGGCCCTGGTTTCCGGTCTTGGAGGCATTGGCGCGGGAGCGCTTCTGGCCAGGTACAGCCGGGACAACGAGCGTCAGGCAGACGACCTGGGACTGGAGTACATGGTCAGGGCAGGGTACAACCCGCAGGGCATGGTTGGACTCATGGACATGCTCCGGGAAAAGAACGCCCGCAAGCCCAGCGCCTTTGAGCAGCTCTTCTCAAGCCACCCCATGTCTGCAGCCCGGTACAGCCGAATGCGGCAGGAAGCCTTCAGCACCTACAAGGATGCCCTGTCAGGACCGTTCCACAGAGAGAGGTACATGGACAAGACAGCAGGTTTGCGGCGCATCAAACCAGCCATTGAGGCCATGCAGACCGGCCAGAAACTGATGGGACAAAGACAATTCCCTGCTGCAGAGCAGGAGTTCAGAAAGGCCCTCAAGATCGCTCCCAATGATTATGCCGGCCTGGTCATGCTCTCCAAGTCCCTCCTGGCCCAGCAGAAGACCGCTGAAGCCGAAAGAGTGGCCGCAGTGGCTGCCGAGGTCTATCCCCAGGAAGCTCAGGCCCTGCATTTTCTGGGGGTGGCCAGGGTGGTCCGGAATGATTTTTCAGGGGCCTACCAGGCTTTTCACGCCTATGAAAAGAGACTCCCAGGGAATCCGAACACGACCTTCCTGTCCGGACTGTCTCTGGAAGGCATGGGCAGGCGGCAGCAGGCCGCCGCGCAGTACGTGCAGTACCTGAACATGACCGGCCAGGGGCGGCAGGCCAAGTACGCCTATTCCCGTCTTCAGCAATGGGGGGTCGTCCAGTGATTCAGCTTTGCCGCCGGCAAAGCTGAACCAGGGCCTGAACCTCTTGAGATGTCATGTCTCCAGGGTCGCAGATCAAGAGCCCACCCCTGCTCCTCCCTTCCGACTGAAGACAGGCGGCAAGGAGGGGAGCCGGAAGAAGCGTTGAGACACGACATACCTGGCGCTTCCCCGCGGCCTCAAGCGAGTTGAATCGGATTGGCCCCTAGACAAGGCACAGAGCTTGCATTAAAGTCTCATCAGTTGCATCATGATGAGTTTGTGCTTCGATCAAACTGACCAGATCAAAACCCCGACACGTCGGAACAAGGAATCTTATCCTTCAACCATCCACCCTCAACCCTCGACCTGTCAGCGCAGCCAGAGGCTGCGCTGAACCCAAAGCACGTTTCATACGAGCTCCAGAATGAGCTCGCAACTCAAGGACTGTCAAAGCCACTCGAACCTCGACCCAACAACGAACATGACCGCTGAAACCGCACCCGAATTCCCAGTCCTCCCGGAAAACGCCCACACCATCGTTCTTGACGATAAAGAGGTCACCCTGCTCGGCACGGCCCATGTCTCGCACCAGAGCGTGGCCGAGGTCAGGGAGGTCATCCAGCAGGTCCAGCCGGACTCGGTCTGTATCGAGCTCTGCCCCTCCCGGCACAAGGCGCTCATGGACCGGGACGGCTGGAAAAAGATGGACATCTTCAAGGTCATCAAGGAGAACAAGGCCCTCTTTCTGCTCATGCAGCTGATCATGACCTCGTTCTACCGCAAGATCGGGGAGAAACTCGGCATTCAGCCCGGCGCGGAAATGATCGAGGGCGTCCGCCAGGCCGAGCTCCACAACGCCCGGCTGGTCCTGGCTGACAGGGACGTGAACGTCACCCTGAAGAGGGTCTGGGGCTATCTCTCCTTCTGGCACAAGCTGAAGATGCTCTTCCAGCTCCTGGGAAGCCTCTTTGTCCAGGACGCAGTGGATGAAAACACGATCGAGGACCTCAAGGACAAGGATCAGCTGGAGGTGGTCATGGAATCGGTGGCCCGCTCCTTTCCCCAGGTCAAGACCAGGCTGATCGACGAGCGGGACATCTTTCTGGCCCAGAAGATCCGGGAGGCTCCGGGCAGGAAGGTGGTGGCCGTGGTCGGGGCCGGGCACGTTCCCGGAATCAAGGGCAACATCACCCGGGATCACGACCTGGCGCCGCTGATGACCCTGCCTCCGCGCTCCGTCTGGCCCAGGGTCTTCAAATGGCTCATCCCCCTGATCATCATCGGGCTGATCGTCTACGGCTTCTTCCACGGCGGGGCCCAGCACTCCTTCCAGTCCATCTCCATCTGGATCCTGGTCAACGGCATCTTCTCAGCCATAGGGGTCAGCCTGGCCTTGGCCCATCCCCTGACCATCGCCTCCACCTTTGTCGCCGCCCCTCTGACCAGCCTCAACCCGACCATCGCCGCCGGGTGGGTGGCCGGCCTGATCCAGGCCTGGGTCAAAAAACCCACGGTGGCCGATCTCGAAGACCTGCCCAAGGCGCTGCTGTCCTTGAAGACCTTCTGGCTGAACCCGGTCTGCCGCATTCTCCTGGTCGTGGTCCTGGCCAACCTGGGCAGCTCACTGGGGACCTTTGTCGCCGGGAGCTGGATCGCTTCCCGCTTCTTCTGACCATCTTGACAACCTCCCTGTTCGGTCACATAGATATGTGTTGCACAAATGCTGTTCAACATTCATTCAACAAGGAGGGACCTCTCAATGCCGGACATGGAGTCGTACCAGTTTCAGGCCGAGACCCGGAAACTGCTGAACATCATCATCCATTCCATTTACACCAACAAGGAGATCTTCCTTCGGGAGCTCATCTCCAATGCCTCTGACGCCCTGGACAAGATCCGCTTTGAAATCAACCGGGGCACCGAGGTTCATGACAGCGACGCCCCGCTGAACATCAGCATCACCCCGGACAAGGACAACAGGGTCCTGACCGTCCAGGACACTGGCGTGGGCATGAACAGGGAGGAAATCATCTCCAACCTCGGAACCATCGCCAAATCCGGGACCGAGGAGTTCCTCAAGCAGGTCTCTGAGCAGAACCAGAATCCGGACAACATCATCGGCCAGTTCGGGGTCGGCTTCTACTCGGTCTTCATGGTTGCCGAAAAGGTGGACATCACCTCCAGGTCCTTCAGGGCCGACGATTCCCCGGTGTTCTGGTCTTCTGACGGACTTGGCGACTTTGCCGTTTCCGAAACCGGGGACGATGCCCCAAGGGGAACCAGGATCGACATCCACCTCAAGGAGGAATGCACTGAATTCCTGGAGCCCGACCGGCTCAAGTCCATCGTCAAGAAGCACTCCAACTTCATCTCCTTCCCCATCATGGTCGAATCCGAAAAGGTGAACACCATCCCGGCCCTGTGGAAGGAGTCCAAGTTCAACATCACCGAGGACCAGTACAACGAATTCTACAAGTTCCTGTCCTACGACCCCAACCCGCCTTTCAAGACCATCCACATTTCGGTCGATGCCCCGGTCCAGTTCAACAGCCTGCTCTTCATCCCCCAAAAGGACTCCACACCGTTCGAGTCCTACCTGAACAGCGAGTACGGCCTGGGCCTGTACATCAACAGGGTCCTGATCCAGCGCAAGAACAAGGAGCTCATTCCCCAGTACCTGGGCTTTATCCAGGGTGTTGTGGACACAGAGGATCTGCCCCTGAACCTCTCCAGGGAGACCATTCAGGAGAGTGCCCTGATCCGGAAGATCAACGCCACCATCGGCAAGCAGGTCCTCAAGGAACTGGAAAAGATGGCTTCAACGGATCCGGAGAGTTACAAGACGTTCTGGCAGGAGCATGGCCGGGTTTTCAAGCTGGGTTACACCGACTTTTCCAATCAGGAGACCTTCAGCAAGCTGCTCAGGTTCAACTCGTCCGCAGACGATGACGCCAGCGGCCTGACCTCCCTGGAGGAGTATGTTCAGCGGATGAAGTCCGAACAGCAGTCCATCTACTTCGTCTCCGGCCCGAGCCGGGAGAACATCGCGGGCAATCCCCATCTGGAAATCTTTGCCGCCAAGGGCCTGGAAGTGCTCTACCTGTTTGAGCCCATTGACGAGTTCGTGCTGCAGGCCCTGGGCACCTACCAGGACAAGCCCATCAAGAGCGTGGAGCACGTCGACCCCAACGAGCTGGACAAGGTGGCCACGGAAGAAGAGACCAGCCCTGACCTGAGCCAGGAAGAAGAGAAGAGCCTGAACGATCTGCTGCAGAAGATGAAGGACATCCTGGGCGACCGGGTGACTGAGGTCCGGCAGTCAAAGCGCTTGAAGACCAGCCCGGCCTGTCTCGTCAACCCCCAGGACGGGATGACCTCCCAGATGCAGAAGATTCTGCACACCATGAACAAAGATCAGGCGATCCCGGCCCAGATCCTGGAGATCAACCCCAAGCACCCTCTGAGCCAGAACCTGCTCAAGGTCTACAACAACAATCCGGATGACCCCTTCATCAACGAGAGCACCCAACAGCTCTTCGAGACCGCTCTGCTCATGGCCGGCTACCTGGCCGACCCTCACGACCTGGTCAACAGGACCTTCGGGCTCCTGGAAAACGCCAGTTCATGGTACACTCAGGTCCACAGCCTGTGAGCAGCCCCCGGAAGGACCTGCATCACATCCCGCCCGGACGGCGTCCGGGCGGGATCAATCGGCCTGCTTGCGGATGAAGGACGGGATCTCGAATTCCTGTTCGTCAAAGATGAACTCTTCCTCTCCCGGTTCCGGGGCGTTCTGGGCCTTTCGCGAACGGGGCAGCTCCTCGGAGCTTTCCCGGGACCTGTCTGACCCTTTGCGCAGATAGGCCGGGATGTTCCGATCCTCGGAGTTGTGCGCCGTGGCCGACTTTTTTGCCCTCTGGCTCTGACCGCTCTCGACCCGTTTCTGCTGCCCCTGGAGAGGGGTGACCTTGGATTCCTGATCAAAGACGCTTCGGGCCTGGACTCTTTCGTCGCCCTGCTCGATCCCGGTGGCGATGACCGTGATCCGAAGCTCGTCCCCGGCATCCTGGTCAAACACGGTCCCAAAATAGATCTGGGCGTCATCCTGAGCCGATTCGGAGATCGTGCTCGCAGCCTCGCTGACCTCGTCAATGGTCAGATCCGGTCCGGAGGTGATGTTCATGAGCACACCCTGGGCCCCGTCAATGGACACGTCCTCCAGGAGCGGGCTGGTGATGGCCTTCATGGCCGCTTCCCTGGCCCGTCCCTCGCCCTGGGAGATGCCGGTGCCCATCAGGGCCAGACCGGATTCGGACATGACCGCCTTGACATCGGCAAAGTCCAGGTTGATCAACCCTGGAACCATGATCAGGTCGGAAATGCCTTTGACGGCGTAGAACAGGACTTCATCCGCCTTCTTGAGCATCTCCAGAAAGGAGGCCTTTTTTGATGCCAGGGAGAGCAAGCGGTCGTTGGGGATGGTGATGATCGAGTCCACCACGTCCTGCAGGGCCTTGATCCCCTTCTCCGCCTGGGCCAGTCTCTTCTTGCCCTCAAAATAGAACGGCTTGGTGACCACACCCACCGTGAGCGCCCCCATCTCCTTGGCCGTCTGGGCAATGACCGGAGCGGCCCCTGTACCGGTGCCGCCTCCCATGCCTGCGGTCACGAAGACCATGTCGCTGTCCCCGAGCATTTCCCGGATGGAGTCAACGCTCTCCATGGCCGCATCCCTGCCGATGTCCGGGTTGGCCCCGGCCCCCAGCCCCTTGGTCAGCTCTTCGCCAAGCTGGAGCTTGAACTCTGCATGGGAGTGCTTCAGGGCCTGAACATCGGTGTTGGCCACAATAAAGGAGACCCCCTTCAGCGACGAGCTGATCATGTTGTTCACGGCGTTGCCGCCGCCGCCTCCGACTCCCACGACCTTGATCTGGGCGTTGCCTTCGGTTTCGATTTCCAGATAATCCATGGCTCCCTCCTTGTCCTCGTTATGCAAATTCTCGATGCCTCACGTCGTTGATCCCGGTGCAAAAAGTCCAGTGGGTCGTTTCCCGCCACCATCTGACTCTTGTGCGTCTCTGATGATTCTGGCTCCTGGCTCCTGTATCCTGAATTCTCGCGGCTGCTTCTTGATCTGTTGCAGCCGCATGTCCTTCAGCTGATATCCGCAAACCACTTCCGCATCCTGGCCAGAATACGATTGAAGACGCCTTTTTCCCGGATCCGGAAGCGGTGATCGCCTTTCTGCTTCTTGGCCCCGTAGAGCAGCAGACCCACTGCCGTGGAATACTTGGGGTTCATGACCACGTCCTTGAGGCCGCCAATGCCCCTGGGGTACCCGATCCTGGTGGGCAGGTTGAAGACCTGCTCCCCCAGCTCGGCAATGCCCTCGGTCAGGGACGTCCCACCGGTCAGGACCACGCCAGCTCCGATCATGCTCTTGTACCCGGACCTGACCAGCTCCTGATCCACCAGGCTCAAGATTTCCTCCACCCGGGGCTCGCAGATCTCGGCCAGAACCTGCCTGGACAGCCTCCTGGGTTCCCGGCCCCCGACACTGGGGACCTCGATGACCTCGTTGGACTGGACCATGTCCGCCAGGGCGCAGCTGTGACGTTCCTTGATCTTTTCCGCACTGGACATGGGGGTCCGCAGACCAAATGCGATGTCGTTGGTCAGATTCGACCCCCCCAGGGCGATGACCGAGATGTGCTTGATGGAGTCGTTGCTGAACACCGAGAGGTCCGTGGTTCCGCCGCCGATGTCCACCAGGGCCACGCCGATCTCGTGCTCCTCCTCGGTGAGAACGGCCTGGGCCGAGGCCAGGGATTCCAGGACAATGTCCGAGACGTCCAGGCCGGCCCGGTGGCAGGAACGGACAATGTTCTGGGCGCTGGAGACAGCCCCGGTGACGATGTGCACCTTGACCTCCAGCCTGACGCCGGCCATGCCCAGGGGGTCTTCGATGCCCCGCTGGTCGTCGACGATGAACTCCTGGGGCAGAATGTGGATCAGCTCCCTGTCCAGGGGGATGGCCACCGCCTTGGCGGCATCGATCACCCGCTCGACGTCCTTTTGAGTGACCTCCCCCCCCTTGACCGCAATCACCCCGTGGCTGTTGAAGCCCATGATGTGGCTCCCGGCAATGCCGGCGAAGACGTTCCGGATGTCGCATCCGGCCATGAGCTCGGCCTCTTCCAGGGCCTTCTTGATGGACTGCACGGTCTGTTCGATATTGACCACCACACCTTTTCGGAGACCGGTGGAAGGGCTCATGCCGATGCCGACGATGTCCACGCCCTCCGGAGTGGTCTCGCCGACAACCGCGCAGATCTTTGTCGTTCCGATATCCAACCCCACCACCAGCTCTGACTTGGCACCCATGGCCCGCTCCTCTTTTTCAGCCCTCTCTCCCGCCTGCACCGGTCATGGAGAGAGGCCATCCGCATGTTTGCACTGTTGTGTCCCAACGCCAGGGAAGCCACCCTCTGCAAGCCCTTTCCTGGCTCATCTCTTTGCCGATCGCCCCTCTTGCTCGTATGAAACTTCGGAAGAAAGAA
>CAZNIP010000123.1:0-7850 GCA_964573115.1 uncultured Desulfohalobiaceae bacterium
CGGAAAAAGAGAGTCATCGTCGACTGGATGTTTAGCTGTAGGGTGTCCTATGTGTGGGTAAAGACCCGGCCAGAAGCCGGGCTGAATTCTGTCTCCTGGATTCTGAATTCCAGTGGCTGCTCCTGTTTCTTTGCAGCCGCAAACATCCTGTCAAAAACCTCTTCTCTTTCCCCTCCCATCCAGTCGACGGGGTCATCCGATCACGTGAACCGCATCACGCACCTCAAGCTTCCCTCAGGATCCTGATGGAGACATGCTCCACCAGGTCCTCCACCTTGTCCCGGTAGTCCATCATGTGCGGGGCGTTGAGATGGGCCTGAAGATCCTCGACGCTTCGCCACTTCTCGATCACCGAGACCACGTTGGGGTTCAGCTCCTGGGGGATCGACTCTGCCGGGACATCGACCGTGGGCATGTACTCGATGCACCCCTCCTCTGCCTGGACATTGGGGACATTGGCCTTGAAGATCTTCAGAAAATCGGGCACACGGCCCTCCTTGACCCGAATGGATGCGACAACAACGATCATGGGAACTCTCCAGAGTGATGAAGTGATTCAGAAACCTTTGCGTGGACCTGACCTGGCTGCTCGTCTCAACTCAATGTCAATCGACGTTTCTCCCTTGATCAGCTTGACCGTAAATAGATCACCCGCTCTGCTCACAGGTGAAACTCTCTTTCCTTCTCAAAACCAAATATTCAGCGCGGCCAGAAATTGCGCTGATTGTATTGCCCTTTGCCGGTCCCGGTCAATAATGGCCGCACGGCCTGTTCAGGGAAGCATCCCAGTTTCTGTTTGAGCTTTGAGGACAGTGTCCGTACCATGGCCGGGAGGCCTTTTGAAAGCCCGACAATCTCGATTCCCGGCGTGAAAGCGGCCCAGGGAGAGCCATGAAGATCCTGCTCGTCTCAGCGAACACCGAAAATGCGGCCATGCCGGTCTATCCCGCTGGCATGCACCTCGTAGCCCAGGCCGCCCGCCAGAGCGGTCACGAGGTCTCCACCCTGGACCTGTTCGACCATCCCGCTCCCTGGCAGGCTCTGGACCGGGCGGTTCAGCACATGGACCCCGGCCTGGTCGGCCTGTCGGTCCGGAACATCGACGATCAGACCATGGAGAGCCCGCGGTTCTTTCTGGAAGAGACCCGGAAGGTGGTCCGCCGGCTTAAGGGGATGACCAGGGCGCCGATCGTTGTTGGCGGGGCGGGGTACTCGATCTATCCCCTCAGCGGGCTCGAGTATCTGGAGGCGGACATGGGGCTGGCCGGGGAAGGTGAAATCGCGCTCCCGGCTCTGCTCTTGGCCATGGAAGGCAGAACCGGTTATGACTCCGTGCCCGGGCTTCACCTTCCTCAAGCAGGCCGCATCGGTCCGCAGCGCCTGGTGCGCAACCTGGACCACTGCCCTCTTCCCGGTCCGGAAAGTCTGGAGACAACAACCCTCGACCGTGATGACTTCTGGCTGCCCTTTCAGACCAGGCGGGGCTGTCCCCTCAACTGCAGCTACTGCTCCACTGCGGCCATTGAGGGCCGCCCGATCAGGAAGAGGAGCCTGCCCCTGGTCATCGAGAGTCTCAAGGAGCTTCAGGATGCCGGGGTGCAAAAGATCTTCTTTGTGGACAACACCTTCAACCTGCCGCAAAGCTACGCCCGGGAACTGTGCCAGGGCATGATCCGGGAGGGGCTTAAGCTCGGCTGGTGCACCATCCTCTATCCCATGGGCATCGACCGCGATATGGCCGAGCTCATGGCCAGGGCCGGGTGCCGCCATGTGAGCCTGGGCTTCGAGAGCGGCAGCCCGGCTATGCTGGCCGCCTTGAACAAGCGTTTCAGCACCCGGGAGGTCCGAAGGGTCGCCAGGGATCTCGCCCGGGCCGGGATACGCCGGGCCGGCTTCCTCCTCCTGGGCGGTCCAGGGGAGACCAGGGATACGGTCAGGGAAAGCCTCGACTTTGCCGACTCTTTGGATCTGGATGCCCTGAAGATCACTATGGGCATCAGGATCTACCCGCACACCCTTCTGGCCAGACAGGCTGCGGACTCAGGATTGATCGATCCAGAGGACTCTCTCCTCCGGCCCCGATTCTACCTCGAACCCGGACTGTCCGACTGGCTGCCCGCCCATATCCAGAGCTGGTCCTCGCGTCGTCCGGACCTCGTTCTCTCCTGAACCTGAGATGCTTTGCAGGCCCTTTCAGCCATGAGCTGCTCGTATGAACTTCATCGCGAGGTCTCAGGTGTCTGGTTTCAGGAAGAAGACCTTGAAGTACTGTGACTGGACAGAATTTCTGTCCTGATCAAACTGGCCGGTCGACTTTTTTCCCGGCACATCGGGCATCGTTTCTCCCCTCAGCCTTCAAGCCTCAACCCTCGACCTTCAGCCCGGCCAACGGCCGGGCTGAAAGGAAAGCTACAGAACAGCCTTTTTCAGCTCGTCCACACCGATCCTGTCCAGCATGGCCCCGATTCGTTCGTGCTTCTTGGCGTTGTCCCGGTAAAAGGCCACGATGGCTTCGATCTTCTCCAGGGCCTGCTCCGTGTCCAACTCCTCGGTGAGGGTGTCAGCCAGGCGGGGCTTCCTGGCACCGTTGCCCCCGGCCATCAGGGTCCAGCCCTTCTTGGACCCCACCAGGCCAATGTCCTTGATGGACGTCTCGGCACACTGATTGGGGCAGCCGCTCACGCCCATCTTCAGCTTCCCGGGCAGCTCCATGCCGTGATACTTTTCGTCCAGCTGCATGCCCAGGCTGAGGCTGTCCTGCTGACCCAGCCGGCAAAAGGTCGTTCCCGGGCAGGCCTTGATGCTGCGCACGCAAATACCCACCGCGGCCCCGGGGAACAGGCCGAGCTCCTCCCAGGCCTTGTCCACATCCTCTTCCTTGAGACCGACCAGGGCGATCCTGGCCGCACTGGTCACCTTGAGCGCGGCGCAGTTGTACTTTTCAGCCACGTCAGCCAGCTTTCTCAGCTGCTCCGGCTTGACCACTCCGCAGGGCAGGTGCGGGGCAATGGCGTAGCTCTCCTTGTCCCGCTGCAGAATGACGCCCTTTTCTCCATCCTTGAGCATGGTCTTTCTCCTTTATGAAAAATGCCCTTCAGGGTATCCGTTGTACTCGACAGACATGATCTCGTAGTCGATTTTCCCCCGCGGCGCATCCACAACGGCTCCGTCGCCCACGGCTTTGCCCACCAGGGCCTGGGCCAGGGGCGAATGGACCGAGATGCTCCCTTTCTTGTAGTCGGCTTCATCAGGCCCGAGCAGAGTGACCCTCTTGCGTTCCTCGGTGTCGATGTCTTCGATTTCAACAGTGGCTCCAAAGGCCACTGTCTCGCCCTCCATGGTGTGGATGTCGATGACGTCGCACCTTGGGAGCCGGGATTCGATGAAATTTATCCGGGCCTCGAGCATGCCCTGGCGCTCCCTGGCCGCGTCGTACCCGGCATTTTCCCTCAAATCGCCCTCTTCCCTGGCCTCCTTGATGGCCTGAATCACCTCGGGGCGTTCCTTTTTGAGCTCATCGAGCTCCTTCCGAAGCTTGTTGAAGCCTTCTACTGAAATGGGAATGGTGTCCACACAGCCTCCTTGACTGGTCTGGTTTTCGGGTTTTTGCTGTCACGCCTGCCGTCGAGCCTGGTCAGGCTTGTTCAACAGAACCTTGAGAACTAGCCATCATTGACCTTTCAGTCAAGATGCTGCTTTGTTCGCCCCGGGGCGAACAAAGCAGTCTTGCAAGCCACTTTTTCTTCAGATAAGGATCGCCGATCACAAGGAGAAGTCATGGGAATGCTCGAACTCGTCTCCATTGCTGTCGCCCTGGCCATGGACGCCTTTGCTGTGTCCCTGGCGACTGGTGTTGCTCTCAAAAAAGTCAGTCTGCGCCAGACATTTCGACTGGCCTGGCATTTTGGGCTGTTTCAGGCCCTGATGCCCATCCTGGGGTTCTTCCTTGGCGGGACAGTCCGCTCCTCGATCGATGTGTATGGCCACTGGATAGCCTTCGGGCTGCTCGGCTACATCGGCTTCAAAATGATTCGGGAAGCTTTTGAAGAGGAAAAGGAATCAAAAGGGGACCCCACAAAAGGAATGACCCTCGTCATCCTCTCGATCGCCACCAGTATCGACGCCCTGGCGGTGGGACTGAGCCTCTCACTGCTGGGCATTTCCATTTGGTGGCCTGCGCTGATCATCGGCCTTGTTGCCCTGCTTTTCACCGCAACAGGCCTCTATCTGGGCAAGACAGCTGCCAAAGCCGAGCATATCGGCAAATACGCAGAATTGTCAGGCGGGAGCGTCCTGATCGGGATCGGGCTCAAAATCCTCTGGGATCATGGGGTTTTCTGAGCAGCGGGCTCCGGTCGACGTCAATCCAGTGCGAATCCTTGTCCACCTGCCCCCGGGAAAGAGCCCCAATCCACAGGGCTCGCGACCCTAGAATCCAGGATCTCATCTAACATCTGACCATTGGCATTCACCAGGTGAAATTCCACAGGCCCAAAGAAGCGGAAAGAGGTGTTTCACCACTGCGGGCACGGAGAAACACGGCGCAGGACAAAAACTGGAATGCTTCGCCTCTTATGGTCGCAGGCTCTTGAAGGGAGCACGGGAGTGGCCTGGGAAGGTCAGGATCGTTCGGGGTCAGACCTGGAGCTGACCCGTTTTCGGAACAGGCGGTGGATGGCCATGACGGACAGGAGCACGAGTGCCAGGCAGGCATAGTGCCAGGGGCTGGGCTCCAGGATGGCCTTGCGGGTCTGACTGAAGATCACGGACAGGAAGAGAACCGGAAAGATGTTTCCAATAAGGGTGCCGATGACGTAGTCCCTGGTTCGCACGGACGACAGGGCAAACATGACGTTGTTGATGGAAAAGGCGATGGGCAGGTTCCTGGCCATCATGACCGAAACCGTCCCGGGCTGGTTCAGGACATGGGTCCATTGCGCCGGGAGGACCTTCTCCGGCATCCTGGCCGGCCTCTTTCTGAAATGCCGGACCAGCACGAACATCCACATGGCGCAGAACGAGCTCAGGACATAGGCAGTGATGGCTCCCTGGACCGGGCCGAAGACGGAGATGGTCAAGGCGTCGAGCACGGAAAAGGGGAAAACCACGACAGAAGCCAGGATGTACCCCCCAACCAGGAGCAGGTGAGTGAACTGGGAGCTCCTCAGGATGTCCGCCCCGGCCAGGAGCAGATCGAGATTCACTTTTTCGGCCAGGGGCGAAAAGGTCCACAGCCAGATGAAAAAGCCTGCAGCCAGGCTTGCGGTCAGGGCCAGGATGACGGGAAATGGTGATCGGCGGGCTGCGTAGAACAGAGACATCACTGCTCAACCTGGCCGAGTTGGGTGTCATCTCGTGAAGGGTCGAACTTTTTTTCTTCCATCAACCTTCAACCCTGAACCTGTCAAGTCCGGCCAACGGCCTGACAGGTCTGTGAAACAGGCCTTCGCCACAAGGGCATACAGATCAAGGAGCCCGCTGGCATCAGGAGTCCAACGGGCTCCGGTCAAAGGGAGATCGTGCTCTGGGCCGTACCCCTACTGCACTGTTTGAGCGCCTCCCTGCTGCGATCTCTGCTGATTCAGGCTTTGCATCTTCCGGGCCGCACTCTGCATTTCCTGAATGTACTGCTCGGTCTTGGGATCCTCTTGTTTCATCTTCTCAACCAGGTCCTCGCGGAACTTGCCCATTTTCTCCTGGACCTCCTTGTCCTGGCGGACCTTCATCAGGGCCTGGAACTTCTCCTTCCGGCTCGCGTCCTTGCCGGCATACTCCATCATCTTCCGGCGCTGCATTGTCTGGAGCTCCTGCCCCCTGGTCTGCAGGTCGGGGTTGTCCTGCATGACCTTTTGCTGAATCGCATTGAGCTTGGTCCTGGTGTCCTTCATCCTCTGCCGCACTTCCTGCATCTGCTGGGCCTTGCCCTGGCCTTCTGCATTGCCCTGGACCTTGTCCTTGGCCGCTGCAGGACCGGCGACAAACAGGAACGACACGAGAAAACCGGCCACCAGGCCAGGAAAGACAGCGCTCTTCATGGTTCTGAACATTGACTGTGACATCGACGGGGAACCTCCTGAGGTGTTGACGTTGATCTCTTTTAGGAACGAAAGGAGGGCACGCTAGCATCGCCCCCAGAAAGAGGTCAAACTACGATTTTTTCATCAGTGCAGCCTCTGGCTGCGCTGACAGGTCGAGGGTTGAAGGCGGATGGTTGAGTGAAGAAAAGCTCCCCGAATTGTCGAGCAGGGCCTCGACTCGGCCTGCCCCTCTTGAGAACCAAGCTGAATGAATTCTCGAACCATGACAAGGAGATAGAAAATTTTGATGAGAAATGTGACTTTGAGCTTGACGCAAAGGAGAATGAGTGTCATTTAAGAATGAATACTAATTGCAAAATTGGAGCCTCTGGTGGCTGATCCACAGCAACGATTTGAGATCATGATCCAAAAGCTCAGGGGTCATGGCCTCAAAATCACCCCTCAGCGAATGGCCATTGCCAGGATCCTGGCCAAGAGCGAAGGCCATCCCAGTGTCGAGGAGATTCACGCCCAGACATCGCGGGACTTTCCGACCATGAGCCTGGCCACGGTCTACAAAAACATTGCCCTCCTCAAAGCACTGGGCGAAGTGCTCGAGCTGGGCTTCCCCGAGGGGAGCAACCGGTATGACGGCAACAAGCCGCACCCCCATCCGCATGTCATCTGTCTCAAGTGCGGAAAAATTGTCGACCCTGACCTGGAGAGCCTTGATGACATGACCAGGGAGGTCTCGTCAGCGACTCATTTTGACATTCTGAACCATCGGCTGGACTTTTTCGGACTCTGCGAGAGCTGCAGGGAGGAAAATGACGAGTGACGTTTTTATCCTGTCATTTGGCTTCCGCCATGTGGCTGCCTGTGGTTGGGGAAGAGAGAAGAGTTTTGTCTTTTCCCAAACTTGAACCCTCAACCTTGAACCTGTTGGCACAGCCTGCGGCAGGGCTGCAAAGCTGACAACGAGTCATTGAGTTTCACACCAGTTCACACTCAAACAAAAAATGGAGGTAACGTTATGACTGAAGAGAGCAAGTGCCCTGTCACGGGCAGGAAAGGCAACCCTGTTGCCGGCGGCGGCACCTCGGTCCAGGACTGGTGGCCGAACCAGCTGAACCTCAGGATCCTTCACCAGCATTCTCAGAAGAGCAATCCCATGGGCGAGGGCTTCAACTACGCCGAGGAGTTCAAGAAGCTCGACCTGGAAGCCGTGAAGAAGGACCTCTATGCCCTGATGACCGACTCCCAGGACTGGTGGCCGGCCGACTACGGTCACTACGGGGGGCTCTTCATCCGAATGGCCTGGCACAGTGCAGGCACCTACCGCATGGGCGACGGCCGCGGCGGCGGGGGTTCCGGCAGCCAGCGCCTTGCGCCCCTGAACAGCTGGCCCGACAACGTGAACCTGGACAAAGCCCGCCGTCTGCTCTGGCCGATCAAGCAGAAATACGGCCGCAAAATCTCCTGGGCCGACCTGATGATCCTCGCCGGCAACTGCGCCATCGAGTCCATGGGACTCCCGACTTTCGGCTTTGGAGGCGGGCGTGAGGACGTCTGGGAGCCCGAAGAGGATATCTACTGGGGCGCTGAAGATGAATGGCTGGCGACGAGCGACAAGCCCAAGAGCCGTTACAGCGGCGACCGGGACCTGGAAAACCCTCTGGCCGCCGTGCAGATGGGCCTCATCTACGTGAACCCCGAAGGCCCTGACGGCAACCCGGACCCGGTCGCCTCCGGCCGGGACGTCCGTGAGACTTTCGCCCGCATGGCCATGAACGACGAAGAGACCGTGGCCCTCGTGGCCGGCGGGCACACCTT
>CAZNIP010000124.1:0-7829 GCA_964573115.1 uncultured Desulfohalobiaceae bacterium
TTGATTCTTCTGTCTTCTGAATTCTGTATTCTGACTTCTGCGGCTGCATCTTGAGCTTTTGCAGCCGCATCAGGAAAGGGTCAGCATGGTCTCCCTCAGGGAGGCAATCCGGTCCCTGAGCTCAGCTGCCTTTTCAAATTCCAGATCAGCAGCCATCTTGCGCATCTGCTTTTCCAGGGAGCTGATTCTTTGGGCGATCTTCCTGGGATCATGAGCATACAGGCCATCCTCTTCTGCTGCAAGGAGCTGAGGCTCCGGCCTGGCGGCCTCGCTGATGGCGTAGAGGGGGTTGTCCCAGTCTTTGGAGATGGTCCTGGGGGTGATCCCGTGCTCCTGGTTGTAGGCCATCTGGAGCTCCCGGCGTCTGTCGGTCTCGTCAATGGCCCGCTGCATGGACTGCGTCACGGTGTCGGCATACATGACCACCTCCCCGGCCGTGTTCCGGGCAGCGCGTCCAAAGGTCTGGATCAGGGACCGGGTCGAGCGCAGGAACCCTTCCTTGTCCGCATCCAGGATGGCCACCAGGGCCACTTCCGGGATGTCCAGCCCTTCCCTGAGGAGGTTGATGCCCACCAGGACGGAAAAATCGCCCTGGCGAAGGGACTGGATGATGGACACCCGCTCCAGGGTGTCGATGTCTGAGTGGAGGTAGCGGGTCCTGACCCCCATGTTCTGGATGTATTCGGTCAGGTCTTCGGCCAGCCTCTTGGTCAGCGTGGTCACCAGGACCCGCTGATTCCGGTTCTCTTTTTCCTTGCACCGGGAAAGCAGGTCGTCGACCTGGCCTCTGGTTGCCTGGACCGTGATTTCAGGGTCCACCAGCCCGGTGGGCCGGATGATCTGCTCCACCACCAGACCCTGGGAACGGTCCATTTCCCAGTCTCCTGGAGTGGCCGAAACGTAGACGGTCTGGTTGAGCCTGGTCAGGAACTCCTCAAAGCTCAGGGGGCGGTTGTCCAGAGCGGAGGGAAGCCGGAACCCGAAGTCCACCAGGGTCTGCTTCCTGGACCGGTCGCCGTTGTACATGCCCCCGACCTGGGAAACCGAGACATGGGACTCGTCCATGAAGAGGAGGAAGTCGTCCGGAAAGTAGTCCAGCAGGCATGAGGGGGGCGTGCCAGGGGCCCGGTTGTCCAGGTGGCGGGAGTAGTTCTCGATGCCGTTGCAGAACCCCAGCTCCTCGATCATCTCCAGATCCAGCATGGTCCGCTGCTCGATCCGCTGGGCCTCCAGGAGCTTGCCCTGCCCCTGGAAGAGCTGCAGCCTGTCCCGGAGTTCATCCCGGATGTCGTCCATGGCCCGGTGCAGGTTGTCTTTGTCCGACACATAGTGGCTGCCCGGGAAAATGAGGATCCGGTCCTGGCTGGACAGAACCTCCCCGGTCAGGGGGTCGATCTCATGAATGGCCTCGACTTCGTCGCCGAAGAACTCGATCCTCAGCGCCTGCTCCCGGCGATAGGCAGGGATGATTTCCAGGACATCCCCCCTGACCCGGAAGGTCCCGCGGTGAAAGTCATAGTCGTTGCGCTCGTAATAGATCTCCACCAGCCGTTCCATCAGGTTTTCCAGGGTCTGTGCCTGCCCCACTCCCAGGGGGATGACCATGTCCCGGTAGTAGTCCGGCGACCCCAGTCCATAGATGCAGGAGACCGAGGCCACGATGATCACGTCTCTTCGCGTCAGCAGGGAATAGGTGGCCGCGTGCCTGAGCTTGTCGATGTTGTCGTTCATCGAGGAGTCTTTCTCAATGAAAGTGTCGGAATGGGGAAGGTAGGCCTCGGGCTGGTAGTAGTCGTAATAGGAGACGAAGTATTCCACGGCGTTGTGCGGGAAGAGCTGCTTGAACTCGTTGTAGAGCTGGGCGGCCAGGGTCTTGTTCGGGGCCATGACCAGGGTGGGCCGACCGGTCCTGGCAATGACATGGGCCATGGTGAAGGTCTTGCCCGAACCGGTCACTCCAAGCAGGACCTGGTTCTGCAGGCCCTGTTCGATGTTGGTCGACAGCTCTTCAATGGCATGGGGTTGATCCCCGGTGGGGACATGATTGCTGATGAGTTCGAAGACCTGCTCTGCCATGACTTCTCCTCTCCTTCCGGGAGGTTGTAAATCAAGTTGATTCAAACAGCAACGCAGCCTCGAGGCCGTGTCAGCCCTTGATGTCTCTCTTGACAAGGCCTTTGTTCACAGGCACAACGTGCCTGCTTCCGTGCCTGGGCCTTCACTCATGGCACGATTCCAACCCGCGTCTCGTGAAACCGTCCCCTGAGGCGGGCTGACCATCACTCAAGGAGATCGACCATGATCCAGGAGATTTCCCAGGAAGGGTTCATCGGCGGCTATGGAGGGCAGTACGTCCCTGAGCACATCAAGCCTGTCCTGGATGAATTGACTGCTGGTTTTGAGGCCGCTGTTCAGGACCCGGGCTTCATTTCCGAGTTCCGGTCCACGCTCAACACCTATGCCGGCCGCCCTTCCCCCCTGTACTTCTGCAGCAATCTGAGCTCAAGACTCAACGGGGCCAAGGTGTACCTCAAAAGGGAGGACTTGAACCACCTGGGGGCCCACAAGATCAACAACACGGTCGGCCAGATCCTGCTGGCCAAAAGGATGGGCAAGACCAAGATCATTGCTGAAACCGGGGCCGGGCAGCACGGTGTGGCCACAGCGGCCACCGCGGCCCGGATGGGCATGGAATGTACGATTCATATGGGTTCCGAAGACATCAGGCGCCAGGAGCTCAATGTCTTTCGGATGGAGATGATGGGGGCCAGGGTGGTTCCGGCCACCAGCGGGCAGCAGACCCTGAAAGAGGCGGTGGACGAGGCCATTGAGGCCTGGGTCGCCGATGCCGATCAGACCTTTTATCTCCTTGGTTCGGCTGTGGGGCCTCACCCCTACCCCAAGATGGTCAAGTTTTTCCAATCCGTGATCGGGGAAGAGGTCAAACAGCAGGCCCTTGAACTGGAGGGCAGGCTTCCGGACGTTCTCGTGGCCTGTGTTGGGGGCGGGTCCAACGCCATCGGGATCTTCAGCTCCTTCCTGGAAGACGAGTCAGTGCGCATGGTTGGAGTGGAGCCTTCGGGCCGCGGGCTCGAGCCCGGCCAGCATGCAGCCACGCTGAGCCTTGGAAAGCCGGGCATCCTTCATGGCTTTCATTCCTACATGCTTCAGGACGACGCCGGTGAGGCCGCAGAGGTCTACTCCATTTCGGCCGGACTGGATTATCCCAGCGTTGGACCAGAGCACAGCTTCCTCAAGGATGCCGGGCGGGTCGAATACTCCATGGCCAGCGACAAAGAGGCGCTGGAGGCCTTTTTCCTTCTGTCCAGGACCGAAGGCATCATCCCGGCTCTGGAATCTGCCCACGCGCTGGCTGAGGCTGTGAAAATCGCTCCTGAACTCTCTCCCGAAGACACCCTGGTGGTCAACCTCTCTGGCCGGGGGGACAAGGATGTCGATCAGGTCCGCCGTCTGCACAGGTCCCCGCATTCAGACCGTTGAGAGCTGAGTCCAGTCACGAGACTTCAAAATTGAGACTTGATTTTTTGTCGAAATCTGGTTAAATTTATTGTTTGTACAGGATCGGTGGCGAGGTAGCTCAGTCGGTCAGAGCATGCGGCTCATATCCGCAGTGTCGGGGGTTCAATTCCCTCCCTCGCTACCACTTCAATTCCTTTCCTGATATTCCAGCTCCTCAGCGGTCCGCGAATCTGCCCTTTTTTCTGATTCCCTTGTCAACATCGTGATCAAGTATTACAGTCTTAAGTAAATATAGATGTTCAAACATGGGGGCGAAACGGCTTCGACGGGGATAGTGAAGCTCAAGTTGCAGGCCGAGGTGCCGTGAGGCCTCGTTAAACACACGGCAAAGCATTAATTGCCAACGATTACGATTACGCACTGGCTGCTTAAGACGGCCAGCGCTTTCTCAGCTGATGTCTGATAGGCTGAAGAAAGCGACGACCTCATCAGGCCCCCTTCGCTGTTTGCCTTTCGGCGGCGAAGTCAGACCTCAGAAAGGATCGTTGCTGAAGACCTTGGTCAGGAGGTTCTCAGCAATTAAACACCAACCCTGACCTAAGCCTGTAGAAGCTTGTGTGGATTGTCTTCGGACGCGGGTTCGACTCCCGCCGCCTCCACCAAATTTTCCCAAAGATGAAGGCAAGCTGCAAAGCTTGCCTTTTCTTTTTTGGCCATTTATCCCATCATAGTCCCACCATTATCCTGTTTTAAAGCAAAGTTGGCTCATCTCCTTTTGACTTCTCCTCAATATTGGTCGGCAAAAATTTGGCTCCCTCTTCTGCATCTCCCTCCGCCCTGCTCACCTTCCTTTAATTTGGTTCTTGGACACTGGCTGTGGAATTTTCCAGAAATGTAAAGCACCTTTTTTTGACAGGATGTACAGGATCTATTGGATTTTTTTACTGCCCACATGCCGGAAGCCTGCGGGCAGGGAATCCAAAAACGCGCAGTGCGTGGTCCACCTCCTCCATCGCCGACAGGCGATTGGTTCCTTCTTGGCGGGCTTCAGGCACGCCAAGAAAAGATCCTGTCAATCCTGTTCATCCTGTCGAACTCTGTTTTGCCTTGAAGTATTTTCACAATCACCGAAAATCCACATGTTTCGTCAAGGAGCCTTTAATTTTCGTCACGGCTTGATATCTCCAACTCCTTGCCTCGTCCACCCCTCTTGGCTACCTTCTTCGCATGCCCCGTCACCGCAAACTTTTCGACCCGCTCTCCTCCCTCCAGCAAGAACTGCACTTGAAGGTCTGGATCGATCACAAGGATCAGATCCTTCTCGATGGGCTCAAATCCCATGGTCCACAGAACATTGACCGGGCTCTGTGGGTCGTTCGCACCTATGGCCGGCTCCTGAGAATCCAGATCACTGACCCCAGGCAGCCATCGGTCAACAAACTCAGATCAAAGACACTTGAAGAAATCTTTGGCGTTTTGGAGCCGGGAGGCCTATTGTCTTTTACCGGGACGGATTTTACTCTCCCATGACAAAGCTGAGGAAGAGTGTCTCGACTGGGGACAGGTGCAGGTTTTTGGGACAGATATTTTTGGAAATGAATTGTTGACCCGATGACTTTCAAGAAACGTTACCCCGAAAAGGGAGAACATGCTCCAAATAACCTCAAGGCGTGAAGCATATCACATACCGTTCCGATCATTTTGTCCATTTATGCTCATCTCTTTCGGCTTGGCTTGGGGTATCCTTGGGGTGTATATCTTTTTGCCTCAATGGATGGGAACATTTTTTGGTCAACTCACCGGTAACCATCCGCTCTTTTTTCTGGCCGTATACGCCCCTGCAATTGCGTCTTTCACTCTTGTTGTCCACCATGGCGGCTTCGCAGGTCTGCGGCGCTTCCTCGGACGGGCGTTGCTCTGGCGCTGCAGCATGGCCTGGTATGCTTTTCTGGTCATTGGCATTCCTTTGATCTTCATTGTCGGTTCCGCAATTCGAGGAAACCTCTACACGGAACCGTTTCCATTTGCGTCCTTCTGGACTCTGCTCATCGCATTGGTTCTGGCCGCCATCAAAGGCCCGGTCGAGGAGTTCGGTTGGAGGGGTCTGGCACTTCCTCTTCTCCAAAGGAAGTTCGCTCCTATCTGGGCTGGGATGATTCTTGGGGTCATATGGGGGCTGTGGCATCTGCCGGCCTTTCTGCTGGGCGGTACCCAGCAGAGCGAGTGGTCGTTCGCGGCGTTCTATGCCGGATGTCTGGCGATAAGCGTCATCGCAACTGCACTGTTCAATAGGTCGCATGGCAGCATTCTGCTGTCGGCACTCTTCCATTTTTCGCTCATGAACCCTATTTTCCCAGATGCGCAGCCATATGACACGTACCTTTTGATCGTTTGTGCAGTCCTGGTCGTCTGGTGGAACCGCAAGGGCATGTTCACAAGGGAAGGCGCTGTAAGAGAAGTCATTCCGCTTGGAAACGGCCAATGACTGACCAAAACATGCACCCGGACGGGAATCCCGCTGTGCTCCGTTCCCGCCGGTGATGGCCACGTTCAGCTTTCAAAGAAGTTTCATGCTTGTTCGATATCTCTTATCCTGGTTCCTGCTTGCCATCGTGGCATTCTTAAACGGTGTGTTCCGTGAATTCAGTTACGGAAAACTCGTTTCGGAGCAATTGGCGCACCAGATTTCTACAGGCGCCGGCATTCTGTTGACTGGGCTGCTTGTATGACGCCAGTGCAAAAAGTCCAGATTGGAGTTTTCGCCGCCAATTGCACTTTGTAAGTCTTTGATTATTCTGAATTCTGACTTCTGCGGCTGCATCTTGAGTTTTTGCAGCCGCATCTTGTATGGGGTCTCAGCAGGTTCTGGCCGATAGAATCATACGGCCAAGCTTGGATTATAGGAGCTTGCTGGTTCCTCGCCACGATAGTGTTTGAATTTTGGTTTGGTTATTGTGTGGTTGGCCATTCCTGGAGTAAGCTCTTGTCCGACTTCAATATATGTAACGGCCGGTTCTGGGTGCTGTTCCTGGTCTGGATGATGCTGCTGCCTTATATGTTTTACAAATTCGGATAAACTGCCAGTCAAGGGAGATTGATGCCTGCCTGTTAGGCATGGCACAAAGGTTTGTCCTTGTAACATGATTGGTTCTTCATGCATGCTCTTGTCTATCCAGGCCATGACAATGATCAGGCCCGATCGTTGCTTTTTGCAATTCATGATCAGCTGTAGCAGAGGATGATGGACCAGAATGTTTTGATCGGACGCAACTGATGGGGAGACAATGAGCTATCAAAGGGTCATGATCACCGAATTTGGAGGACCAGATGTCCTCAAAATTGTTGAAGAAGCCGATTTGCCTGAACCCAAGGCCGGAGAGGTTCGAGTCAAAGTACTTGTTACGAGCGCTGCCTTCACAGATGTGATGATCCGCAAGGGACAATACCCTGAAGTGAAGGACAAGCCGCCATTTTCACCTGGCTATGATCTGGTTGGGGTGGTTGATAAGCGTGGACAAGGTGCAAACCGATTTCAAGTCGGGCAGAAGGTGGCAGACCTGACCGTCATTGGGGCCTATTCAGAATTTGTTTGTCTTCCTGAGAACCAACTGACCCCTGTGCCGGACAACGTGGACCCCGCAGAAGCAGTCAGCCTCATTCTTTCCTATGTGACAGCCTATCAGATGCTTCACAGGATCGCCGGGATAGAGGAAAATCAGAGCATGCTCATTCACGGTGCCGGTGGGGCCGTTGGAACAGCCATGCTCCAGTTGGGGAAGCTGGTCGATTTGAAAATGTTCGGGACAGCTTCCAAGTCCAAACATCCACTGGTGGCTCAATTGGGCGCTACACCCATTGACTACAGGAATGAAAACTGGCCTGAACACATTCGGAAAGGAACTGATAAAGGCGTCGATGCCGCTTTTGACCCAATAGGAGGCCTCAGTTTCAAGAAATCCTTCAATATCCTCAAATCAAATGGGATTTTGGTGGCCTATGGATTCTACAATGCTGTGATGGGCAGGGGTGGCAACATTCCTCTTGATTTCATGCGGCTTAAGCTATGGAATATCCTGCCCAACGGACGGTCTACAGTGTTCTATTCCATCGGGGCTTTGAGAAAAAGAAATCCACATTGGTTTTCAGAAGATCTTCAAACTTTATTCGGCCTCTTAGCTGAAGGAAGAATAAAACCAATTATCTCCAAGAAGATGCCATTTACAGAAGCTAAACAGGCCCATGAAATTCTTGAAAATGCAGGTGTACAGGGTAAAATTGTGTTGAATGTGACTGGCTGAAAAAATCCTTGAGGCTAAATAGCAGCGTTGGGCGTCGAATATCTATCCAAA
>CAZNIP010000125.1:0-6476 GCA_964573115.1 uncultured Desulfohalobiaceae bacterium
GCCTTTGCCGAAGAGGTTGCGCTCCTGGACCTGAGTGGTGAAAAAGACGTTGTCGATGCTTGAAAACCCGGCCCCGGCACTGAACGACCCCGTGGACTTCTCCTTGACCCTGACCTTCAGGTCCAGCTTGTCCGGGTCAGGGGTGGGTTGTGTCTCGATGTCCACGGTCTCAAAATAGTCCAGCTTCTGCAGGCGCTGTTTGGACATGGCCAGCTCGGAACCGCTGAAGAGCTCTCCGCCGGTCAGCTTGAGCCGCCGCCTGATCACGTTGTCTCTGGTCTTGAGGTTGCCGCTGATGGTCACCCTGCGGACAAAGACCTTGTTCTTTTTGGTCAAGCGATAGGCGACGTGAATCTGATTCTCTTCCGAGTCCTTGTCCAGGTCGGCCCCGGCATCGGCAAAAGCGTACCCATAGTTGTTGTAGAAACTGGTCAGCCTCTGGGTGTCGTCCCGGAGCACGGAGCGGTCGAAGAAGTCGTCGTCGCCCGTCAGATCGTCCATGGAGGTGATCTTGGACAGGGTCTCCGTGTCCGTGATCAGGTCGCCGGTGTAGCTCACCCGTCCAACCCTGTAGCGGGCCCCTTCTGCAACATTGAAGGTGATGTGGATGCCGTCGTCCTTGAAGCTGACCTCTGGCTGGCCGACCCGGGCATCCATGAATCCCCGGTTGGCGTAAAAGGCCTCCAGCGCGGCCGCATCCCGGTTCAGGAGCTCCTCTTTGAGCACCCCGCCGCCTGTCATCCAGGAGAAGAGCCCCCGCTCCGACAGGGCCAGCTGGTCCTTGAGGTCCCCGGGATCGAGCTGCTCGGCCCCCTGGATGGAAATGTTTTCGATGTAGAGCTTCTGGCCTTCGTCCACCTCGACGATCAATTTGGCGGTGCCGGGACTGATGGTCTCCTGGTCATAGGACACCTGGGCCTGATAAAAGCCCTCTTTTCGATACACCTCCCGGATTTTGGCCATGTCGTCGCTGATGACCTTCGGGTTGAGGACCGAGCCCGGCTTTGTGCTCATGGCTTCGAGGATGTCGTCCTCATCAATGGCCTCCTCGCCCTGGACCTCAATACCCTTGATCAAGGGCTTTTCTTCGACCTCGACAATGAGCTTCTTGCCGTCCCGGGCATCCTGGGCATAGAGCTTGACGTCATCAAAGTAGCCGGTCTGATAGAGCCTCTTGAGCTCGTCATCAAGGGCCCTGGGGTCAAAGCGGTCCCCTTTCTGAATCTTGAGCCGCATGAGGACGACATCCTTGTCCAGGACTTCGTTCCCCACGACCTCAATCTCCTGGATGGTCTCCTTTTCCAGGATTTGATCCTCGATGGAATCGGTCAGCTCCTGCAGGGCGGGCAGGACATTGATCAGGCCCTGCTTGGAGACGTAGATGGCCCGGGCCGGACTGGCCGCATCCGGGTCCACGAGCCTGACATCGAGGCTCAGGGTCTGGCCGACCTGGTTCAAGGTCCCGTAGACCGTGTAGTCGGCTCCGGCCAGAATCCCCAGGTCCCTGGCCGTGTTCAGATCCAGGACAGAGACGCCCTCCTCCCTGAGCAGGGCCTGGGTGGCCCGGGTGTCGACCGTCTGGAACCCTCTTTCAGCGAGCTGGTCCCGCAAGAGCTCGGGCAGGTCTTCGCGCAGATAGTCCAGCTCAGGTTCGGCATTGACCCCAAAAGGCAGGACCAGGATGGTGGAGGATGTCGTTTGAGCTGTCAGAACAGGGGGTTGAGCCCAGACCAGCACAAGAGCCAGGACAATGGCTGTCTTGAAGACGAGCCCCGGTTCAGAAAGAGCAGAGACGCAGACACGGCATTTACTGTGCATAGAGTTCTCCAGCGTGGAGTCGGAGCCTTCGTTTCATTTTGTCCGCAAGCTCCTGATTGTGGGTGACCACGACAAGAGTGGTCTGCAGTCTTTCGTTCAGCTCCGCCAGCAGATTGCCTACCCGATCTCCGTTCTGGGCGTCAAGATTGCCCGTGGGTTCGTCAGCCAGGAGGACGTCCGGTTGCTGGATCAGGGCCCTGGCGATGGCCGTCAGCTGACGTTCCCCGCCTGACAGGGTGGCCACGCCCTGAGAGGCCAGGCTGGAGATGCCGACAATCTCCAGGGCCTGCCTGGCTTTGGCAAAGGCGGCGGCCCTCCCTTCGCCGCTGATCAGGGCAGGCATGGCCACATTCTCAGCCGTGTTGAACTCAGGAAGAAGGTGATGGAATTGAAAGACAAAACCGATGTTCTTGTTCCTGAAGAGGGTCTTTTCCTTCCAGGTGAATGTCCCGATGTCCCTGTCCTGAAAGAGAATCTGTCCGGAGGTCGGGGTGTCCAGGCCCCCAAGGAGCTGCAGGAGGGTGGTCTTGCCAGACCCCGAGGCGCCGACAATGGCCACCGAGTCCTGATCAAAGATGTCGCAGCTGACACTGCTCAGGATGGTCAGGACCTCCCTGGAGTTGTGGACGGTTTTGCTGACCTCGTGGACGGAAAAAATTCGCCGGTCACTCATAGCGCAAGACATCCGTGGGCTGGATCTGGGACGCCTGCCTGGCCGGATAGAGCGTGGCGCAGAAGCAGAGCGCCATGGCCGCAAGAGCGATGATGGACAAGTCCAGAGGTTCGAGGAGGATCGGCAAATGGTCCATGTAGTAGACGTCGGCCGGGAGCTTGATGAACTGGTAGTGCTTCAAAAGCAGGCTGGCCGATATGCCGAAGACGAACCCGAGACAGGTGCCCACGAGCCCGATGATCGAACCCTGACACATGAAGATGTTTCGAATGGTCTGGGGCCTGGCCCCCATGGACATGAGAACGGCAATGTCCTGCTTCTTTTCCATGACCAGCATGATCAGGGTGGTGATGATGGAAAAGGAGCCCACGAGGACGATCATGACCAGGATGACCCCCATGGCCGTCTTCTCCAGCTTGAGGGCCGAAAAGAGGCTCTGATTCATGTCCATCCACGTCTGGACGTAGAAAGGGAACCCGCTGAGGCTCTGCCTGAGCTGGTCGGCGACGTCTTCAGCGGCATACACGTCGTGCAGGCGGACTTCCAGTCCACTGGCCAGATCCTGCTCGAAACCGAGCACATCCTGGGCAGCGGCCAGAGAGGTGTAGGCCAGTGAGGAGTCATACTCGTACATCCCTGTATCAAAGATGCCCACAATCTGAAAGGTCTTGATCCGAGGGGAGAAGCCGGCGGCGCTCCTGGTTCCGCTGGGGCTGAGCATGTTCACGGTCTGCCCCATGCCGACCCCGAGCTGCCGGGCCATGCCTGTGCCGATGACCAGCCCGGGGAGCTGGGATGCATCAGCCAGGCTTTGCAGGGTTCCCTGGGTCATGTCCTGGCTCAGGGTCAGGACATGAACGGCTTTTTGGGCCTCGATGCCTCTCAGGGCCGCGCCCTTGACGCCATCCGGGGTGCTGAGCATGACCTCGGAATAGATGAAGGGCATGGCACCGACCACCCCGGGAAGGGCTTCGGCCTGCTCGGCTTTGGCGGCATAGTCTGTGAACGGGCCGTTGACGTTGCTGACGATGAGGTGGGCGTTGATGCCCAGGATTTTATCCCGGAGGCTGGTGCTGAAGCCGTTCATGACCCCGAGGACGATGATCAGTGCGGCCACGCCAAGGGCCACGCCGGCGACCGAAAACAGGGAGATGATCGAGATGAAGCTGTGCTTCCGCCTCGTCAAGAGGTATCGCAGGGCCACGAACAGTTCGAAAGGCATTATTCAATGAGGGCTTCCGGCTTGAGGTGAGGAAAGAGGATCACCTCCCGGATTGAAGGGGAATCGGTCAAGAGCATGACCAGGCGGTCTATGCCGATGCCTTCTCCAGCGGCCGGCGGCATGCCGTACTCCAGGGAGCGGATGTAGTCCTCGTCCATGAAGTGGCTTTCTTCATCGCCCTTTTCTTTGGCTCTGACCTGCTCCAGGAAACGCTCTTTCTGATCCCTGGGGTCATTGAGCTCTGAGAAGGCATTGGCCATCTCCCGACCGGAGATGAACAGTTCAAATCTGTCGGTCACGTCTGGGTTGTCCGGGTTTCTTCGAGAAAGGGGTGATATGTCAGTTGGATAGTGAAAAATGAAATGCGGCTGCACCAGTTTGGGCTCGACCAGGATGTCGAAGAGCTTGGCCTGAAGCTTGCCAAGGGCTTCATTGACCTGGACATTTTCCCCCAGCTTTTTGACCAGCTCCTTGGCGGTCTCCGGGTCCTGGTACTGTTCAGGGCGCAACCCGCCGATCTCCTCCAGGGATTGATGAAAAGCCAGCCTGTTCCAAGGGGGGGAGAGGTCGATCTCGGTGCCCTGATAGGTGATCCTGGCCGAACCCAGGATGTCCCGGGCCAAGGAGGCGAAGATCTCTTCAGTCAAGTCCATGAGCTCGTAGAAGGTGGCAAAGGCCCAGTAGAACTCGAGCATGGTGAACTCAGGGTTGTGCTGGGTGGAGATGCCTTCGTTGCGGAAGTTGCGGTTGATCTCATAGACCTTTTCCAGCCCCCCCACCAGGAGCCTCTTGAGGTAGAGCTCAGGGGCAATCCGCAGGTAGAGCTTCATGTCCAGGGCATTGTGATGGGTTTCAAACGGCTTGGCCGTGGCCCCGCCTGGGATGGGCTGCATCATCGGCGTCTCGACTTCCATGAAGCCCTTGCTGTCCAGAAAGCGTCTCATGCCGGCGACCACCCGGGTTCGGATCCTGAAGATGTCCCGCACTCTGGGGTTGACGATCAAGTCCACATAGCGCTGCCGGTAGCGGGCTTCGACATCTTTGAGCCCATGGTACTTTTCCGGCAGGGGACGAAATGATTTTGAAAGCAGCTGGACGTTGGCGGCACTGAGGGTGAGTTCATTTGTTTTGGTCCGGAAGAGGTTCCCCCTGACGCCGAGGATGTCGCCGATATCGAATTTTTTGAAGAGCTTGTAGCTCTCTGTCCCGACCACGTCGCGCTGGACAAAGACCTGAATCTTGCCGGTCTGGTCCTGGAGGTGCAGAAAGGTCGCCTTTCCAAACGACCTCAGGGAGACGACCCGGCCGGCCAGGGCGAAGAGGGTGCCTTCACCAGGCAGGTCCTGCTGCTCGAGGTGGGAGAAATCCTGGAGTATCCGGGCGATGTCAGTGTCTTTCCTGAAATCGTTGGGAAAGAGCTCCAATCCGTTGTCTTCGAGATGAGCGGCTTTTTCCTGGCGCTGCTTCAGGACCTGGCTCTGGCTGACTGGCTGTTCTTGGGAGGTCAACTCGAAATTCCTTGCTGTCGATCAAGAGGTCTGGCGCATAGTGCAGTCTGGATGCCGCAGTGCGGTCGAACAACGATGTGTCCTGTCAGCCCGGCCAGAGGCCGGGCTGAAATCCGACACCTGAACACCTGTGATGAAGTTCATATGAGGGTTGTTCAACGTGGTCAGTGCGGTGCTTGAAACATGGAATCCATGTCATTGGAAGTCCTCCTCAATAAGTTAAATTGCATCGAGCGTCAAGCTGAGCGGGCATTGGCCAGGTCAGGCATGGCGAGGCGTCGGGGGGCGGCTTGACGTTGCAGGGACACCTGGGGGTATGCTATGACCACATGAAGAGATGTCGATGCAACAACGTGAACTGGCATATTTTTTCGAGGGACCGCGAATCTGAGCTTTTTGATTGCTCTGTGTGCTGTGAGCTGCCCTCTGCACCTGCTCTTCAGACATGTGCAGGTGCATCGTGATATGAAAACATGGCAGGGCGTTGCAGAAAAGACCTGAAGGAGGAACTTCCATGCTGCCTGAAATGAAAAGGATCCTTGTGGCCACCGATTTTTCCCAGCATGCCTGGTTGGCTTTGAAATATGCGGCCTCCCTGAGTGAGCAGTCCAAGGGCAAGATCTCCATCATGCACGTCATGCCCGAGCTGCCCAAAGAGCTGGACTACTCAGGAGGGGCCAGCCTGGTCTATGGTTACGGGCCGGGGTATGCCGGCGTCCCGCCGATCCCGCCAAGGGTGGACGCCAACGACAGCAGGCAGAGGGAGCAGCGGGCCAGGGAAGGCCGGGACAAGGCCGAGAAGATGGTCAAAGACCATATCCAGACCATGGTCCTGAAGTTCAAGTCCCAGGAGTCGGCAAAGCTGAACTGGGATAAGGAGCCCATCGTCCGCATCGGCAATCCGGTGACGAGCATTCTCGATGTCCTGAACAGCGAGGAGTTCGATGTCCTGGTCATGGGCCGCAGAGGCCACGGCAAGCTCCGGGGGCCCAGAGTGGGCGGCGTGGCCCGGACCGTGCTCGAGCGATCCCCGATCCCGGTTCTGCTGGTCAAGAAGAAATGATGGTGAGGTAAGGGGGTTGTAAGTTGTAGGTTGTAGGTTGTAAAAAACGAGATTGGTGAGGGCATGCTCGCGGCTGCACTCCGGCTGCTGCAGCCGAATCTTTGTATACCCTTGCTTGTGCTTTCAACGTACAACATGGTTGTCTTCATTCAACCTCTTTAACCCTCCCTCTTCACTTTTCTCTCTCCAGCT
>CAZNIP010000125.1:6576-7752 GCA_964573115.1 uncultured Desulfohalobiaceae bacterium
CTATTCATACTTCTTCAGCAGCCTGACCTCCAGCCTTGACGTGAGCATGGAGCAGGTGAAGGTGAGCACGAAGTACATCAGGGTGATCGTGATCCAGACCTCGAAGGTGCGGTACGTGGCGGCCATGAGCTCCATGCCCTGGAAGGTCAGTTCCTGGATGGAGATGATGGACACAATGGCCGAGTCCTTGATGGTGGAGATGAACTGCCCGGCCAGAGGGGGGATGATGCGTTGAAAGGCCTGGGGCAAAATGACCTTCCGAAGCTGCTGCCGTCTGGTCAGCCCCAGGGCGGCGGCGGACTCCCATTGGCCTCTGTCGATGGATTGAATGCCGGCTCGAACGATTTCAGCGATGTAGGCCCCTTCATACAGGGCCAGCGAGACCACGGCAGCCAGAAAGGATGAAATACGTCCGGGAGGTGCGAGCAGGATGCCGATGGCCTGCTGGACCGGCTCGCTCTGGTTCCGGATGAGCTCTTCCAGGCCCAGGGCAGGAATGACCTGTTCGCTGACGAAGAAGTAAAAGATGAAGACCAGGATCAGCGGGGGGATGTTCCTGACCGTGCCCACATACGTTGTCCCGATCAGCTTTCGGAACAGCCGGCGGCTGCTGCGCAACAGCCCGACACCGGTACCGATGATCAGGGCCGATATGGTGGCCAGAAAGCTCAATTTGATGGTGGTCAGGAAGCCCAGGGTCAGCAGCCCGAGGTGAGGGTTGCCCTGGGCGTCGATTCTGAGGATGTACTGCGGAATGACCGCCCAGTTCCAGGTGTACTGGAGCTCGACGCTCAGGCGGTAGCCGATGATGCCGGCCAGGCAGAGCAGCCCAGCGAGGATCAGCAGGTCGAGAAAGGTGATTTTGCGGCGAAGGTGCATGTTTTACATCTGCTGGGAAGCTGGGAGGCCAGGAAGCTGGGAGGCCAGAAGGGCTGGAAAGCTGGGAGGCCAGAAGGCAAGAATCCGAATCCTTATCTTCTGTCCTCCCAGCTGGAAAGCCTCTTGGACACCTCAAGTTTGCATTATCTCAGCGCTTTTTCTGGCTCCCCTCCTTGCCGCCTGTCTTCAGGCGGGAGGGAGGGGCAGGGGTGGGTTCTTGATCTGCATGCAGAACATGACAGATCACGGGCATCATCCCTCTGTCTCGTTCAACTTTCTCAACCTTCTCAACCCATC
>CAZNIP010000126.1:0-7575 GCA_964573115.1 uncultured Desulfohalobiaceae bacterium
TATCGGCAAAAAATAGAATTTTGTTGTTTTAAATCAATATGATATATGTCAGCCCAGCCAGAGGCAGGGCTGACTAGTGACCGGGGTTGTACTTGTCGATCAGGGCCTCCCAGTAAGGGTCGGCCATGAGCTTTCGCAGGCCGGCATTGAGGGTCTCCAGAAGCTCGGTGTCCTGCTTGCGCACGGCATAGCCGAAATCTTCCGGTTCCATGCCAAAAGTTCCCAGGAGAGTCACCGGGCGTTTCCTGGCCGCATCGGCAGCCGGGGCGTCGTCCATGGCTGCCGCGTCGATCCGGCCGTTGACCACGTCGGTCACGGCCAGGGGGGCGGAGTCGTAATAGCGCAGGGTGAAGTTCCAGCCTTGCTCTTCCTTGTGGCTCTTGAGCCATTCAGCCTCGGATGTCCCCCTCTGGACGCCGAGGGTCTTGCCCTGACCCATGACCTCGTCAACGCTGAGATCCGTCCCCTCCCTGGCCACGAGGACCTGCTTGATCTCCCAGTAGGGGATGGTGAAGTTGACCACCTCCTGCCGTTCAGGGGTGATGCTCATCCCTGAGGCGATGAAGTCGATCTTCTTGGCCAGCAGGTTGGGGATGATCCCGTCCCAGTCCATGGGCTGGTGGGAGACCTCAAAACCCATCTCTTTGGCGATCCAGTTCACGGCTTCGACGTCAAAGCCGTTTGGCTCACCGGATTTGTCCACAAAAGAAAAAGGCGGGAAGTTGGCATCAATGCCGTTGATGTATGACTCCTCGGCCATAGCCGTGCCAGCGGTCCACAAACAGATCAGCATCAGCCCGACGAGCCCTCTTGTCAAAGCCCTTTTCATGCCTCACCTTCCTTTGTATGGGTTCGAATCTGTGTTGTGCACCTGCCCCAGATGGGCATTCCAGCGGATAGCAGTTTTTTCAGGCCTTCACAACCTCAAATGAGGCCTCCTGCCAGGAAGAGCGGACCGTGAAAAAGAAGACGCTCCCTGCGTGCAAGCGTGGCTCTTTATTCAACGTTTTCAACTTATCAACCTTCTCAACCCTCTTTGTACAACTACCTCAACCTGTTCAACATTGTTCTTGCTTACAACTTGCAGCTTACAACGTAGAACTTCGTCCCCGTCCCTTTGTTCTCTCAATTCTTGGCCTCGATCTTGGCCCAGGTGTCCCGCAGGGTCACGGTCCGGTTGAAGACCAGCTGCGAGGGGCTGGAGTCCGGGTCGACGCAGAAGTAGCCCTTGCGCTCGAACTGGCAGCGGAAGCCTGGCTGGGCCTCGGCCAGGCTCGGCTCCACCCTGCAGGCGGGCAGGACCTTCAGGGAGTCGGGGTTGAGGTGCTCCTTGAAGCTGACCCCCTTCTTTTCCTCTTTGGTGGGGTCCGGGCTGAGAAAAAGCCGGTCATAGAGCCTGACCTCGGCCTGCAGGCAGTGCCTGGCCGAGACCCAGTGCAGGGTGCCCTTGACCTTGCGCCCGTCAGGGGAAAAGCCGCCCCTGGTCTCCGGGTCGTAGGTGCAGTGCACCTCCTGCACCTCCCCGGTCTCCGGGTCTTTGACCACCTCCTGGCAGGTGATGTAGTAGCCGTAGCGCAGCCGGACCTCCCTGCCCGGGGCCAGGCGGAAGTACTTCCTGGGCGGGTCCTCCCGGAAGTCGTCCCGCTCGATGTACAGCTCCCTGGAAAAAGGCACCTTCCGGGTGCCCATGGACTCGTCCTCCGGGTTGTTCACCGCCTCCAGCTCTTCCTCCCGGTCCTCGGGGTAGTTCACAACGACCACCTTGATCGGGTCCAGGACCCCCATGACCCTGGGGGCGGCCCTGTTCAGATCCTCCCGGACCGCGTGCTCGAGCATGGACATGTCCACCATGCTCTCGCTCTTGCCCACCCCGATCATCTCGCAGAACCTGCGGATCGAGGCCGGGGAGTAGCCCCGCCTGCGGATCCCGCAGATCGTGGGCATCCTGGGGTCGTCCCAGCCCGAGACATACCCTTCCTGAACCAGCTGGATCAGCCGCCGCTTGGAGAGCACGGTGAAGCCCATGTTCAGCCTGGCGAACTCGTACTGCCTGGGCCGGCTCGGGGTGGTCACGTTGTCGATGAACCAGTCGTACAAAGGCCTGTGGTCCTCGAACTCCAGGGAGCACAGGGAGTGGCTGATGTGCTCCAGGGCGTCGGACAGGCCGTGGGCAAAGTCATAGGTCGGGTAGATGCACCACCTGTCCCCGGTCCGGTGGTGGCTGGCGTGAAGGACCCGATAGATGACCGGGTCGCGCATGTTCAGGTTGGGGGCGGCCATGTCGATCCTGGCCCGGAGCACGTGCTCGCCAGCCTTGAAATCGCCCCTGGCCATGCCCTGAAAGAGCTCCAGGTTCTCCTCCACGCTGCGGTTCCGGTAGGGGCTCTCCCGCCCCGGCTCGGTCAGGGTGCCCCGATACTCCCGGATCTGTTCCGGGCTCAGGCTGCAGACATAGGCCTTGCGGTTGCGGACGAGCTCCAGGGCGAACTCATAGAGGCGGTCGAAGTAGTCCGAGGCAAAGTAGAGGTGCTCCCCCCAGTCAAACCCCAGCCAGGCCACGTCCTCCTTGATGGACTCGACGTACTCCTCTTCTTCTTTGATCGGGTTGGTGTCGTCGAAACGCAGGTGGCACTGACCGCCGTAGGTCAGGGGCAGGCCGAAGTTGAGGCAGATGGATTTGGCGTGGCCGATGTGCAGGTAGCCGTTGGGTTCCGGGGGAAAACGGGTGATGACCCTGTCGTGCTTGCCGGATCGCAGGTCCTCTTCAATGATGGTCCGGATGAAATTGGAAGGCGCTGCTGCTTCCTTGGAAACCATGGACGCTCCTTTGGGCTCGAACAGGCTGATGTGCTTTGAAACAGCAAGCACAGTACCTTGAATGGCCGGCAGGCTCAAGTCCTGAGGTCGGCTTTGCCGCAGCGCCGCCGGCCTCAGGACTTGACTCGAATCATGGAGCGCAGCTCGACAGTTTTTGAACCATTCTCACTGGCCGAGTCCAGGCCTGAGCCGACAGCTCAGGGGTTTCCTCTTCCTTCAACCATCAGCCAGACCGGGCCAGAAACCGGGCTGGCTGATCCTAAAGATTTGGCGCTGCCATCCGATAGGACTGGCAAGAGGCTTTTTTTCATCCCCATCCCCTGTATCCGTGCAGCCAGAGGCTGCCAGGAAAGGAGCCCGCCATGACCCTGTGGACCCTGGCCTGCGAAATCACCTTCGAGAGCCCTGTCGAAATCCGGCAATGCGTGACCGAAATTCTGGACCGCCTCGGCCTGTCCTCTGTGGAGGACCAGGCTGACACTCCCCAGACCGAAGGTTGACCTGCCCCATGTTCCCGATTGTTCTGCCCTGTTCGGGCAGGCCCAGCCTGTCCGCATCCTGTTCCAGCCAGGAAGCGGCTGCCACAGGGCAGACAGACCAGAGCCCGTCTGGACAATCCCAGCCAGCCAATGAGATCAAGGCCGCCAAAGCCGTGGACCGTTTCTTCAACCTGGGCTCTGCCTCGCGTTTCTCCTCCTGGGACGGTCTGAACGCTGAGGAGAGGACCCTGTTCATCACAATGGTGGCCGAGCTGGCCAAGCAGGGCCTCATCGGGTATGAGGTCGTTGAAATCGACAACCGCCCTCACAAGAGCTTCATCACCACCCAGACCGGCGACACCCTGACCTCCCACGCCCCCCTCTACGACCGCAGGGCCCGCTATCGCTGGTCGTGAACAGATCACATGCTCGATGAAGGCATGTGCAGCCCAGGCATCTGCAGCATGCTTTTTTGCTGAAAGCTCCCACGTATTTCTTCCAGGAGATCTCCCTGCTGGCATGTCAAGTAGGCTCACATGCTGACCGGGCCATTGAAGGCCAGCTCCAAGCCATCTCCTGTGACCAATGTCAGATAAATCCTGACAAAGCCCTTTTAGAACCTGTCTATGGTGCTTGTGGACAAAAAAGGTCCATTTTCTGACAACAGTATCCTCTCAAGTTTTAAAATGAATGTCTGAAACACTGTACAAAATTTGTCCAGTCCTCAACCTGCCTCTGCACAAAATCAGCCAAGCAAACTTCATGACCTTCCAAAAAGTTTTCTAATGACTCAGAGAGGCTAGACAGGAAAAAAGCAACTTGCAACTCCCAGGGCAAAGCAATTTCATGTACATGGTTTGTCCCTTGCAACTTTGTTTTCAGGATCCTTTCCAAGATGAGTGCACTCCAATATTCTCGATAATGCTTCTTTGAGCATGATCAAAGTCAAAATATTTGATATTTCTGAAGAAGAATCATGAAGAAGAGGCATCAATGAATTACTATGCCATCCAAGGAACAATTTTATTGTAGAGAGTATCGGAAGGCCTTGGTCAAGCAATTGAAATATATTTGAAATAAAATTGAGATTATAGAGACAATAAAATGAAGGAGATTATCCTATGAGGAAAAAAATTTCAATTTTTCTATCTGTCATGTTCCTGTTCTCTCTTTTGGTGTCTGCAAACTCTTCCTATGCAGTCGCTACTGCAACAATCAATATCAATACTGCTACAGTGGAAAAGCTCCAGGAGCTTCCCGGTGTTGGCCCAGTTACGGCTCAGCGAATTGTTGACTACCGTGAAAAATCCCCTTTTTCTTCTCCTGAAGAGCTTATGGAGATCAAAGGCATTGGTCAGAAGACCTTTGCCAAACTGAAGGATATGGTCAGAGTGGAGTGATCACCTTTCTGGACAGCTTCATCACGAAAAGGCAGGGTCTGCATCAGGCCCTGCCTTTTTTTCGGCCCCTCAGGGTCGATAAAGTGATGAGCTTTCTTCCAACAACCCGGAGGAAAAGTCTTTGAGACCATACCCGGAAGGGGTCTCGTTGATGATATCCTGAATCTTCCGGGCTGTGTCTCTGCCAATCCCTTCGACTGAGAGCAGTTCATCATAGCTGGCGTTGATCATGTTCTGTATGCTGCCGAACCGGTCCAGGAGGCGCTCGGCCCGCTCCGGTCCGATTCGGGGCAGGCCCTGAAGAATGTAAAGCTGACGTTTTCTCCTGCCCTTTGGACGGTATCCCGGCCTGTGGGTGTTCCCTGAAATGACCTTTCTGACCTGCAGAGCAGCGCGGCCCATGAGCCAGGCCGTCTCCTGCGGGGAGTGAGAGCGCAAAACAGGAATGCCCAGAATCACGCTGACCGTGATCATGGCCCCTTGCACCGCCTCCCTGGAAACCCTGGCCCCGTAAGTATCGGCAGAGGTGCCTTCAAGGATCAGCAATGGGTCGAATTCCGAACTGACCAGCCTCATGGCCTGCCTGAACATCCTGCCGTCCACAATGGAGGCCATCAAGTCCGGCAGGGTCTTCCGCTCAACGATGAGATGTTTGTCCAGGCAATAATCGCCAACAGCCAGCCTTTGAACCTGGACCTCGACCTGATCGCAGCGGCGGAGCTCCTCCATGACAGCACTGGAGCGTTCCCGATCGTCAACAAGAATGGAAATCATCGACATCAATACGTTGGGTATTCCCGACTTTTCGTCTACACAGCTTCGCGGTCAAAAGCAAAACGTGTAAAAAAAATTGTGACCTTGACGAGGATCGGCATCACATTCCTTCCCCGGCATACATCTGGCCAACCTCGTCATGGCTGACTGGCCCACATGAAGGAAAAGTCAAAAGCATCCTCCATTCATTTTCCGAACGGCTCTTTTTGCGATCTGCAAGATGCTTTCCAGGTCACAATGAAGGCCTGCTCCTCAAGGCTCTCCTCTGATCAGGCATCAAAAGCCTTGACAGCATTGACAGCACTGCAGCTCACAGCTATCCTGCTTCCAGCGTAGGACTCTCAAAGGTGGTTTCTTGAGCGACAACCCATATGTTCAGTTGAGCCGAAGCTGCGCTGAACACCTATTAGAAAATGAGGTCGACCATGGCTGTGCTGACCATCCGCAACGTTCCAGAGGAAGTCCGCGACAGGCTGCGACTTCGGGCAGCCCGGGCCGGTCGGAGCATGGAAGCCGAAATCCGGGCCATCCTCACCCAGGCCAGCCTGAGCGATGAATCAAGGGAATCTGCCGAGGCTCTGCAAAACTTTGTCGAAGGTCTCTATGGCGGCGAGAAGCCATCCGGGGTGGTGGATGAAATGATCGGGGAGCGAAGGCGGGAGGCCCTCAACGAATGATCGTGCTCGACGCTTCGGCCCTGCTGGCCTTCATGTTCCGGGAGCCAGGCCACGACGTGGTCGCTTCGGTCATTGACACGAGCTGCATCTCTGCAGTGAACGTCTCTGAGGTCATTGGGCGGTTCACCAGGGATGGCCACGACCATCGCATGGTTTTTCAGCACCTTGAGCGTTCACCTGTGGAAATGGTTCCCTTCCTTCCAGAGGATGGGGCCCTGACAGCTGCCCTGGTTCCCGCCACTCGCCACCTTGGCCTGGCCCTTGGCGACAGGGCCTGCCTGGCCCTGGCCATGGTCAGACAGGTTCCTGCCTACACCGCAGACCGGGTCTGGGAGAAGCTCGACGTGAAGGTGGAGATCGAAGTCATTCGGTGAGTGTCAACAATGTGCCTGTCCCTTTGTGCTCTTCTTTATGTTCATTCCTCAAAGGCATTGAAAACTTCCGTCAGGTCGCGGGTGATCGGTGCCAACCCGGGGTCGTCCTCTACAACGGCACTCAAGACTTGAACGTCAGGGACACCCGTATCACCAACCCGCTGCAGGCATCTGACGTCGTCATGAAGATTTCAAATTGAATAATGAAGGCTTGTCGAGGAAGTCAGAGACGAATCATGCAATCTTTTATTATGCATTATTTACGGAGAGACTTTGAAAGGATGATTTTGTGTGGTTCGGTAAACTGAAAAATCCCTTCTATCCAGGGTGACGACGTGCAGTATTCCTGTCTCTTCCGCCAGATAGACCAGGCTGGCATCCGCAAAATCCATTGGAAGGTCGGCATATTTTTCCATGAGCGACCTCATGGCCATCAAAGCCTGAACATCGGACGGGACCAGGGTCACTGCTCCCTTAAGGACGAAATCAATGGCTGCATGCTGGGCATGCATGGAAAAGCTTAAAAGATACATCACCTCGGTCAACACCGGTTCCGTCGTATACAACTGTCCTGAAAACCTCTGGAACCACTCTTTACAGGCTTCATGGGCAGTCTCACTCCGATCAAGCAGTGCAACCCACGGCCCTGTATCCAGGAGTGCCTTCACGCCTTATCTCGCCTGATCCGGTTTAAAAGGTGTCGGCGGTGATCAGTTCCCAAGTCTGGAACCCCGCTGCTGGCAATGCCCAAGAGATCCCGGACCTTGCTGTATGGCGAGCCTTCCTGGGTATCAGCTTCTTCAAGAAACCGCCTGATTGCCAGACGGACCAGCTCTGACTTCTTGACCCCTGTCTCTTTGGCCATCTCCTCGATTTTTGCCATCTGATCATCAGGCATGCGAATCGTCAATTGCATATTGCCCCCTTTGTCATCAATCCGATTGCAATGTAAGTTTTTTGACTGCAAAATGCAATGACCGCCCCTTTACCTTATCTATGAGGCCTGACCCCGCTCACCGCGTGACCAACCTCTTCATGGAGTAGACCCCATCCA
>CAZNIP010000127.1:0-7563 GCA_964573115.1 uncultured Desulfohalobiaceae bacterium
GTTCTCCTTTATGTCACATCTAAATATTCAGCCCGGCCAGCGGCCGGGCTGACGCACGAACCCCTCTGTCATGGAACTGCACGGCTTACAGACCATCATCCTGGCCCTGGTCTTCGGGGTCGCCTCCTACACCCTGGCCAGGAGGCTCAGCATCCCGGCCATCCTGTTCTACCTCCTGGCCGGGGTGGCTTCCGGTCCCATGGCCCTGGGCATCATCGACACCCATGAGCTCGGGCCGGCCCTGCTGCCCCTGGTGGAAATCGCCGTGGCCATCGTTCTCTTCGAAGGCGGCCTGTCCCTGAAATCCAGGGAATTCCAGACCGCGCCCTCGGCCATCCGCCGGATCCTCTGCCTGACCATTCCCTTGACCGCTCTGAGCGCCTTTGTCCTCAGCTGGCAGATCATCGGGCTGTCCTGGGACATCGCCGCTGTCTTCGGGACCCTGATCGTGGTCACCGGCCCCACGGTCATCGGGCCGCTGCTCAAGAGCGTCAACCTCAAGCCCAGGCTGGAAATCCTCCTGCTCTGGGAATCCATCTGGGGAGACGTGATCGGAGTCCTCCTCAGCGCCCTGGCCCTGGAGTTCCTCTTTCTGGCCGAGACAGCGTCTCCCGGAGGCATGGGCCTGGAGCTGACCCTGCTCATCCTGGACGGCCTGGCGATCGGCTTCCTCGGCGGAACCATCCTGGGGCGCTTCATCCTCCCCTGGGCCTCCCGCCTCGGCGACCAGGGCATCCCAGGCATCATCACCTTCACCGCGGCCCTGGCCATCTTCTACTGGGCCAACCTGCTCATGGATTCAGCCGGCCCCCTGGCTGTGGCCGTGGCCGGATTCGTGCTCTCCCATCACCGGGGCACCTACCTGCACAGCATCAGGCATTTCAAGGACCAGGTCTCGGTCATCTTCATCTCCACGCTCTTTGTCCTCCTCTCGGCCCACGTGAATCTCTTCGCCCTTGGGCCCCAGATCTGGCTCATGCTCCTGGTCGCCTTGATTCTGGGGATCGTCATCCGCCCCCTGGCGGTCATGATTTCTCTGTTCAAGGCCGACATCTCGTTCCGGGAACAGCTGTACCTCGGCCTGATCGGCCCCAGGGGCATCGTGGCCCTGGCCGCGGCCTCCTACGCCTCCCTCATGGCTCCCGGGCGTCAGGAGGAGATGACCATCCTGCTCAACCTGGTCTTCATCATCATCTTCATTTCCGGGGCCTTCACGACCATCATGGGCAGCCCCCTGAGCTCATGGCTCAAGCTCAGGATTCCCAAGACCAGAAGCGGCATCCTCTTTGTCGGGGTCAACTCTTTCAGCCTCAGACTGGTGGAGTTTGCCCGGCAGTATGTTCCGGTGGCCTTCCTGGACACGAGCAGGCATTTCTGCCAGGTCCTGTCCGAACAGGGTCATGAGACCCTGTGCCCCGACGTCCTGGACGACACGGTGTATGAACAGGCCAGGGAGGAGGGCTACGGCCGGCTGCTGGCCCTGACCCACGACGAAGCCCCGAATCAGCTCATCTGCGAAAAGGCTGTCGTCCACCTTGGGGAGCACAACGTGTTCATGGCCAGGGGCAGCTCGTCCCAGGACATCATGATCGAGCCCATTTCCAACTTCAACGTGGCCTTTTCAGAGCAGTTCTTTGTGGCTCGGGCCATTCGGGACCTGGAACGGCAAGAGGCCTGGTTTGAGATCCTCGACAGCTTCGAACCGCAGCCTGGACTTTTTCCCCTCCTTGAAGTGACCGAGGATCAGGGGATCGCCATTGTCCAGAATCTGACCAGCTCCAGGCGGAACGTCCTCTGCATCCGCTTCAGCGATCAGGGGTCTGCTGGAGGCGCTCAGGACAGCTCGTCATCGTCTGAGATGATAGAAACCTGAAAGGCCTCTGCGGGTCTTCCGGAAGCATTGCAGCCCTGAGCCCTTTCTGGCAGAACATAAAGCATGATGCGGCTGCAAAAACTCAAGATGCGGACGCAGAAGTCAGAATACAGCCCTGCCGCTGGCCGGGCTGACAAAGGAGGCCAGACCATGACCAGGTTCATCGCAACGCTGCTGTTCGTCCTGGGAACCGCCGTGCCAGCCTTCACAGCCGGGATCGTGTCCCAAGACGTGGTCTATGAGCTCGATGGCCAGGCCTATCAGGGGTATTGTGTCCGCAACACCGGGCTGGGGGAGAGTCAGCCTGCGGTCATGATCATCCACGACTGGGACGGTCTTGGAAACTATGAAAAGCAGCGGGCCTTCATGCTCGCTGTTGAGGGCTACGCGGCTTTTGCCGCTGATCTCTACGGGAAGGGGGTTCGACCGGCCACGACCAAGGCCAAGAAAGCCAGGAGCGGAGCCCTGTATGCCGACCGCCAGGAGATGCGGGCCAGGCTCAATGGGGCCCTGGAGACCATGCGCTCCATGAAAGGGGTCGATCCGGACAACATCGTGGTCATGGGCTACTGCTTCGGGGGGTCGGCCGTGCTTGAAATGGCCCGGTCCGGAGCTGACCTCAAAGGGTTCGTCAGCTTTCACGGAGGCCTGACCACGCCTGAAGGTCAGGACTACTCCAAGGTCAACGGACCCATCCTCATTCTTCACGGATCACATGATGCCGTTGCTCCCATGAACGATGCGGCCGACCTGGCAGCGGCCCTGGACAGGGACGGGGCCTCCTTCAGCATGGAGATCTACGGCGGCGCCCGCCACGCCTTCACGGTCTGGTCAGGGGGCCGCTACTCCGGGCAGGCCGACCTGGCTTCCTGGAAGGCCCTGAAGGAGTTCCTGCACCAGCAGCTGCGCTGAAGGTCGAAGGTTGAGGGTTGAAGGTGGATGGGAGACAAGAAAATTCGACCCTTCACCTGAGGACATCCAATCCGGCCGGTTTGATCGGTGAAGAAACGTCTGCATGGTGACTTCATGTTCTTGAATCCGACACCTGAAACCCGAACACCTGTGATGAAGTTCATACGAGAACTGGAAAGGCAGCATCCAGAAAGATCCAACACCTGAGGCCTGCCGTTTTTGCGGACAGGATGCCGGAAAGACGTTTCGCACAGCTGAAGACATGGACTGGATTTCCCCCGGGAGGCCGGGGGAAATTCTGGCTCACTCCTCGACGATGATCGCCCCTGGGGCGCATTCCCGGGCCGCCTTGCGCACCAGGTCCTCCTGGTCCCCGGGAACCTCGTCCACGAGCACCCTGGAGATGAGCTGATCCTCGTCGTACTGAAAGACCTCGGGGCAGACCGTGTTGCAGTTCTTGTCCCCCATGCACAAGTCGTAGTCGATCCTGACTTTCATTCCAGACCTCCTTCGCTTTCGGGCCCTCACATTGCAAAAACCCTTCTATTCCAATCACTTCTACAACACATGTAAAGAAGAGGCGTCACGAATTGTGAGCAGGCTGTTGACTCAATCGAGAATGATTTTTATTTAAACCTCTGTAGCATGCTCTTGCCCTGGACATCAACCCGGGGCGACAGACAACGAGCATATGCCTCGTATCAGAGTGCTTCTGGTTTCAGGTGTCGGAATCAGGAAAGCTGGCCTTCAAGCAGGTGAAGCCACCATGACGTTTCATCCCGGATCAAACTGGCCGAGTCGAAGGCCTGCTCGGCAACTCGAGGAGCTTTTCCTCCCTCAGCCATCCACCCTCCACCTTCAACCTGTCAGCGCAGCCAGAGGCTGCGCTGAAAACAGTCCTGTCCGCTTTTCCTCCAGGGACGGCTGATCGTCAGCCCACAATCTCCATTCAAAGGACGAAGCCCATGAAGATCACCATCGCAGACCTGCTCATCTGCCCGTCCTGCCTGCCGCAGGAAGTCGGCCTGGACCTTCGGGCCGATGTGCAGGAAGGTCAGGACATCCTGCAGGGCCAGCTGTCCTGCAGGCAGTGCGGAAAAGTCTTTCCCATCCAGGACGGCGTGGCCGATCTGGACCCCGGCAGAGAGGGCAGGCCGCGACATGACTCCAAGTACGAGAGGCCGACCGTGCTCTCTTCATACCTCTGGAGCCACTTCGGGGACATCCTGCAGGACGAGGAAGCGTCCACAGCCTACACCCGGTGGGCTGAGCTCATGGAGCCGCATTCAGGGATGTGTCTGGACGTCGGAACGGCCGTGGGGCGCTTTGCCTTTGAGATGGCCCAGAAATGCGATTTCGTGATCGGCCTGGACAATTCCGTGGCCTTCATCAAGGCGGCCCGGGACGTGATGCTCCAGCGCCAAAAGGGGTTGACGCTCCCTGACGAAGGGCGCCTGACCCTGACTGCCCATCTGCAGCTCCCCCGGGATTGGAGAACATCCAACATGGAATTCATCGTTGCCGACGCCCAGGCCCTGCCCTTCAGGTCAGGAGTCTTCTCTTCCGCAGCATCGCTGAACATGGTGGACAAGGTCCCCCGGCCCATGGCCCACCTGTCGGAGAGCAACCGCGTCGTTCACGAGCGGGAGGCCCAGTTCCTGCTCTCAGACCCTTTCTCCTGGTCTGTGGACGCGGCACGGGAGGAACACTGGCTCGGGGGTCTGGATGACGGGCCCTGGGCCGGACACGGTCTCCAGAACATCGCCGCCATGCTCGGGGACCGCGAGGGCCCGATGCGTCCGGCCTGGTCCGTGGGCCAGCAAGGTCACGTCTGGTGGAAGATCAGGACGCACTCCAACCATTTTGAGCTCATCCGCAGCTGCTTTGTCAAAGCCAGCCGATGAACACCCTTTGCCCGCACAAGGAGATTTTCATGAAACAGGACACTGTTTGCCGCCTCTGCTCGGCATGCTGCCCGGTCGAAGCGGACATTGAAGACGGCCTGCTCAAAAACGCCCGGAGAAAATCCTTTCTGCCCGAGGGCAAGCGTGTTCAGTGCCCCAAGCTCAGGGCTGCCCCCGAGATCGTGGCCTCCAGGGACCGGATCCTGACCCCGCTGATCCGGGACAGCAGAGGTCCTGACTCGGGGTTCAGGGAAGCCACCTGGGATGAAGCCCTGGACAGAGTGGCCTCCAACTTCCTGCGCCTCAAGGCCGAGCTCGGCCCGGAGGGCGTGGCCTGGCTCAGAGGCATGGCCGCAGACTGGGGTGCTCCCTGGGACTACGCCAACCGGTTGATGAACGCTTTCGGGTCGCCCAACTCCATCGGCAACGGTTCTGTCTGCCACGTGGCCAGGGAGATGGCCCACAACTTCACCTACGGGGCCATGACCCTGCCCCAGCCCAAGAACTCGAAGTGCATTCTCGTCTGGGGCAAGAACGACCGCAACACCGCCCCCGGGGCCTATGAGGCCATCCAGCACGCCAGGCAGAACGGGGCCAAGCTCATTGTCGTCGACCCGGTCAAGACATCCCTGGCAGCCATGGCCGACATCTGGCTCCAGATCAAACCCGGCCATGACGGCCCTCTGGCCATGGCCATGATCCATGAGATCATTGCCGGCCATCTCTACGACGCCGAGTTCGTGGCCGAACAGACCACCGGTTTTCAGGCCCTGCAGGAGGCGGCAGAGAGCTATTCCCCGGACAGCGTCGCCGAACGGATCTGGCTGTCCCCCGAAGCCATCCGGGAGGCCGCCAGACTGTACGCCCGGACCAGGCCCGCCTGCATCATCGACGGCAACGGGCTCGACATGCAGCTCCAGACCTTCCAGGCCACCAGGGCTGTGTCCATTCTTCGGGCCCTGACCGGCAACCTGGACAGGGACGGCGGGGACTTCATCCCTCAGCCGGTGCCCATGCGCAACATCCAGCTCAAGCAGCGGCTGCCCCGTGACGTCACCCCGGTGACCCACGAGTACCCTCTGTTTGATGAGTTCCACCCCACCTGGGGGCGGCACGCCCAGTCCTGCCTGGTGGACGCCATGGTCGATCACAGGCCGTACCCGGTGAAGATGCTCGTGGTCCAGTCCGGCAATCCGGCAGTGACCATGACCGACTCCAACAGAGTGGTTCAGGGCTTGCAGAACCTGGACTTCCTGGTGGTCATCGACCTCTTCATGACCCGGACGGCCCAGCTGGCCGACGTCATCCTCCCGGCCTCCAGCTGTTTTGAAAAGACCCAGCTCAACCGGGCCTCCATGCGAAACAGCCCGGTCATCCTCCAGAACCGGGTCATGGAGCCCAGCGGGCAGAGCTGGCCGGACTGGAAAATCGTGTTCGAGCTCGGCAGAAGGCTGGGACTGAACGAGGAGTTCCCGTGGCAGACAGTGGAGGAGGCCATTGACTACCAGCTCGAGCCCTCGGGCATCACTGTGGACAGCCTGAGACAGAATCCTGAAGGTATCCGGGCCGAACCCCTGGAGTTCGAAAAGCATCGCGCCCGGGGGTTCGAGACCCCCTCGGGAAAAGTGGAACTCTTTTCAGACCGGCTCCTGGAGCACGGCCACTCGCCGGTGCCCTTCCTCTACGGGGAGCACAGCCAGCCCATCAGCTTTGCCGGGGAGATCCCCGACGATCCTCTGATCGGCATGAGCGGAGAACGGCCCAACCGGTTCACCCACACCCAGTTCCACACCATCCCCTCTTTGATCAGATCTGAGCCCGAGGGGTTTGTGGAAATCCACCAGGATGACGCCGCCCAGCGAGCCATTGACAACAACGACCTGGTCCAGGTGGAGACGCCCAGGGGGCAGGTGCGGATGAAAGCCAGGATCTCGGACAGGGTCCATCCAGGTTCGATCCTCATCGCCTGGGGCTGGGGCGACGTCGACCCCGAGGCCAGCCTGAACAGGCTGACCGACGACGATCAGCGGGACCCCATCACCGGCACCCCCTCCAGCCGGAGCTTCATGTGCTCCGTGAGCAGGGCCGGCCAGGATGAGACCGTCATGGACCAGGCCCGGGAGCAGGTCGAACTGTAAAGATGCAACAGCACGCAAACACTCAACCCATACTCAGGAGACAACACGATGAACATCACGACACTCGCCATCACAGCAGCAACGTTGGTCCTTTCAGCCTCTCTGGCCCTGGCCGGGCATGGATCCTGGCACGGCGGAGACCAGGGGTTCGGCTCCATGGACACGGACAACGACGGCACGGTCAGCCGGGACGAGTACCTGGCCCCGTTCGAGAAGTGGGATGCCGACAGCAGCGGTTCCCTGTCCTTGGAGGAGTGGGTCACCAACCACGGGGGCCGAAAAGGCAAAGGCTACGGGCACGGCAAGATGGCCTACCCCTGCATGGACAGGGTGGACACCGACAAGGACGGCAGGGTCAGCGCCGAGGAATTTGAGGCGGTCTACCCGGGGATGGCCAAGAGCCACCCCATGCTCGACCTGAACAACGACGGCGTCGTTGGCGGGGACGAGTGGGAGGAGTTCCGCCGGATGCACACCAAGACCGACTGCCCCCGGACATCGAACTGACGGTTCAAGGGGTTCCCTCGATTGGACGATGGACCGAGCAGAACACGACAAAGATGCGGCTGCAAAAACTCAAGATGCAGCCGCAGAAGTCAGAATACAGAACTCAGAAGACAGAAGAATCAAGGAGTTACATGCAGCAAATCACGGCGACATTCCGCTGCATGGACTTTTTGCACTGGCGTCGACAAAGCGTGTTCCAGCAGGATCTCCAGCATGAACAGAGCAGGAG
>CAZNIP010000128.1:0-7537 GCA_964573115.1 uncultured Desulfohalobiaceae bacterium
CAGACTGCATCTGACTCAGGATCATCTCTATGACCCTCCTTTCATCGTCATTGAAACTCCGCCAGACCCCACCCCTGACAAGTCAGGAGTTCACCTCGCTGCGGGATTTCATCTACAGCCTGACCGGGATCCACATCCCTGAAAAACGCAAATACCTCCTGGAGAACAGGCTCGGCTCCAGAATCAAGGACCTGGGCCTGAAGAGCTTTGCAGAGTATCACCGTTTCCTGCGCAGCGATCCGAAGCGAAACCAGGAGATCGACACCCTGTGCGAAAAGATCACCACCAATGAAACCAGTTTTTTTCGCGACACCAGGCAGCTTCAGGTCGTCCAGGACCATGTGCTCAAACCTCTGCTCAACCAGAGGCAGAAGGCCGGCAAGAAAGATCTGCGAATCTGGTCGGCCGGATGCTCCTCCGGCGAAGAGCCCTACACCCTGGCCATGATGCTCCATGAAGCCCTGCGGCTGTCCATCATCGGCTGGGACATCCGGATCACGGCCAACGACATCTCCAGGGCCATGCTGACCAAGGCCACCCAGGGTGTCTACACCTCTCATGCCCTGCGGACCACCCCCAAGGACATCCTGGCCAAGTACTTCACCCAGGAGCCCAGGGGAAACAAGATTCATCCCAAGGTTCAGAAGCTGGTCGCCTTCAGCCGGATCAACCTCAACGACCGGGCTGAAATCAAGAAAGTCCCCAGGTCCCAGATCATCTTCTGCCGAAACGTGATCATCTACTTTGACGAAGCCATGAAGAAGAGAGTGATCAACGCTTTCTACGACAATCTCTTCCCCGGGGGGATTCTGGTTCTGGGACATTCTGAGAGCATCCACAAGATCACCCGGGCCTTCAAACCGGTCATCAAGCAGGGCGGGATGTTCTATCAAAAGGCAGAATGAAATGCCTGACGCTGACGACATCTGGTCATCGCCACACATGCGGAGGACAGCGTGAACAAAGTCTGTACTGAACACCTTGAACCCGGGATGATCCTGGCCAGGAACGTCTCAGGAGCTGACGGCAGCATCCTGCTTCAGAAAGGCCTCGAACTGGAGCCCGAGCACATCGAGCTGCTGGCTGATGCCGGCCAGGGATCGGTGATCATCCAGCCGACCAGGACAAGGGAGGATCAACAGCGAATCGTCAACCAGAGCCTGGACTATGTCCGCTCCTTTTTCATGGTTGTCGACCCTGACAGCCCGGTGTTCAATGAGATCTTCCGCCTGGTCCTGGAAGAGACCGTCAAGGCGGTTCACAAGGGCTGGGACCTTCCCTGCCAGTCCGAGCTTCGGGCCTACGACGTGGAGCACCTGGACGACCTGTTCGTCAAGGATGAAGGCAAACCTGAAGACATCGTGACCCATGAGACCGAGCTGGTCTCCTTCCCTGACATCTACTTCAAAATCAAGGACGTTCTCGACGCACCGTCGAGCTCGGCAGACGACATCGCCAGAGTGGTCAACACCGACATGAGCCTGGCGGCCAAGCTGCTCAAGCTGGTGAACAGCCCTTTTTTCGGCTTTCCAACGACCATCGACTCCGTGGCCAGGGCCGTCTCCCTCATCGGAGTCCGGGAGCTGTCCACCCTGGCCCTGGGCATTTCAGCCATCAACTTCTTCAAAGACATCCCCCCTGAGCTGATCTCGATGAAGGTCTTCTGGCGCCATTCCCTGAGCTGTGCGGTCTTTGGCAAGCTCATCGCCACCAGGGCCAACCTGCCGGCCGAACGATTCTTCACTGCCGGACTGCTCCACGATGCCGGTCGGCTGATCCTGTTCAAGAACATGCCCAAGGCCTCGACCCAGGCCCTGCTCTTTGCCAGGAACAACCTCATTCCCCTGGTGGATGCCGAAAACGAGGTCATGGATTACGACCACACCACGATCGGCAAGGACCTCCTTGAAGCCTGGCAGTTTCCGACATCGCTCACCGACATCATCGCCCACCACCACTCGCCGATGGCAGCGGACACACCAAAAGATGCCGCCGTGATTCAGCTGGCCGACAACATGGCCAATGCAGCCGAGATCTCAGCCGGGGGGACTTTTGTTCTGCCTGGGATGGACGACGGGGCCTGGGACCTGCTCGGGCTTGAGGTCAAGACCTTCAAGCACCTCTTTGCCGACCATGCCCGGAATATCGACGAGATCGTGAACTCTTTTCTCTGACCTGCCCGCCCGATGATCCCGGGCCCGAACCACCATGCTCAAAACCTCATGAGGGCTGGACACGAGCGTATGGGCTTTCATTACAACGTCGACTTCATCAATCCCTTTCTGGAGGCCGTACTCAATGTCCTGAGCACCATGGCCAATGTCAGCGCAACCCCTGGCAAGCCATACATCAACAGGAAGAGGACAGCCAAAGGCGATGTGACCGGCCTGATCGGATTCACAGGAACCACCACGGGCACCATGTCCGTGACCCTGACCAAAGGGGCCATTCTCAAGATCGTCAACAACATGCTCTTTGAAAGCTACACCGAGATCGATGATGAGATCGCCGACGCAGTCGGCGAGCTGACCAACATGATCGCCGGACAGGCCAGAAACACCCTGTCCGAACAGGGCATGGCCCTTCAAGCCTCGACGCCTTCAGTGGTCATGGGCAGGGGCCACGCCCTGAGCCACATCGCATCGGCCCCGATTCTGGCCATCCCTTTCTCCACTGAGGATGGGGACCTGGTGGTGGAAGTCTGTCTGCTGCCACCTGAAGAGGGCCCGGAAGAATGATGCCGTTGGTCTCGGGAGTGCGGTCCTTCCTCGAGCTCAGCCCGGCCAGAGCGTCTTCAAAGCTCGACCGGTCAGTGGACGAGGCCCGCTGAACGCCAGAAGCTCCGGGTCGGGACCTTGTCCCCTGACCCCAAACCCCCTGTGTCAGCGCTGCTCAGGGCAGGGCTGAGTGGAGCGACATTGACCCGTTTCAAACCCTCGACAACGGTCAGCGTCCTGGTCATCCTGGCTGCTGCCAGCCTTGTGGCCATGCTGATCTGGAAGACCGATCCCCTGCACTGGGTCCAGATGCTCATCAACAGGGACACCCATCCGGCCCTGTTCATCACCCTGATGGCCTTTCTCCCTGCGATCGGCTTCCCCATCACCGTGTTTCTGATTCTGGTGGGGATCAAGTTCGGGTCCCTCTACGGCATGCTCATCACCGCCCTGACGTTGCCGCTGCACATGATCATGAGCTACTTTCTGGCCCGGACGTTCTTCCGGAACATGCTCCTGAACCTCCTCAACAGGAGGGGGTTCGCCCTGCCGCAGGTCTCCTCCAAAAAATCAATGGCCGGGGTCTTCCTCTTTCTCTTCCTGCCGGGCCTGTCCTATGCCTTGAAGAACTATCTCCTGGCCTTGACTGATATCCGGCTGCGGACCTATCTGGGCCTCAACGTCTGCGCCCAGGGTGTGATCGCCCTTCCGGTGGCCGGCCTGGGCGGGGCCGCAGCCGAGCACAACCCTGCTGCCATCGGGCTCTTCGTGGCCCTGATCGTTCTCCTTGTCCTGGGAAGGTGGGCGTACAAAAAGAGACGGGGGACGTATCCGTCCTGAAATGGCGGGCGTTCAGTCTGAGGTGTCAGCCCGGCCAGCGGCCGGGCTGACACCAGGAACCATCTTCTACCGGCAATTCTCCCTGAGCACCTCCCTGGATTCCTGAGGCCTGAGCGAGCCGTGTCCGTTCCATCCCTCCTTCAGGTAAAGGGCCGCCACTGGACAGGCCTGTACACAGGCCAGGCAGGACAGGCAGCGGTCAGCCTCCAGTTCCTCAGCCCCAAAAAAGCTGATCCGGGTCGTGATGCCCCGAAAGGCGAATGAGAGCACCGGTGTTTCGTTCTGTTCTGCACAGACATGGACGCAGCGACCGCAGAGGACGCAGCGGTTGGGGTCGTAGATCAGGCAGGGATGGGAGGTCTCCAGCTCCTCACGGGAGACCAGAACAGGCAGGTTTTTCGGTTTGAGACTGACTTTGAGGAACCTGGCGATCCTCTGCAGCTCACACTGCCTGTTGGCCGGACAGTCCTTGCCGATCAGGTCGTGAACCGACATGAGCAGCTCAAAAGCGGTCCGCTGCAGCTCCCTGACCTCCTCGGTGTCTGTGCGGACGACCATGTTCTCCTCAACCTCCAGGGTGCACGAGGTCTGAGGCTCCTTCCTGCCCTGGACCTGCACGAAGCAGAGCCGGCACGAGGCCGGAGGGCTGGACATGGATTTCATCCAGCACAGGTTGGGGACCATGATGTCATTGTCCAGGCAGGCCTGGAGCACGCTGACCCCTGGGGGCACCTCCAGTCGATGCCCGTCGACCTCAATGACGACCTTCTGCTTCTCACGACTGCTGTCTGCGGGGGACTCGCTCATTCGGTCCTCCTCCATGTCAACCCGACCGGTCAGCGCTGTCCTCGGCCGTGCTGACCTGGGGCGGTTTTTCGATCACCGGAGCCAGCTCCGGGGGAGAGACCCTGCGCACGGCATCGTATTCCGGCGGACAGGCGGTCTGACATTCGCCGCACTTGACGCACAGGGACAGGTCAATGCCTTTTTTCCGGTTTCTGGTGGTGAAGACCGCTTCGGTGGGACAGCAGGTGGCACAGGCGTCGCAGCCCCTCTTGCAGGCATCCAGGTCGATGTAGTAGGCGATCAGGTCTCTGCACATCATGGCCGGGCAGCGTTTCTCCCGGATATGGGCTTCATACTCCTCTCTGAAGTAGGCCAGCGATGTCAGGACCGGGTTCGGGGCTGTCCGGCCGAGACCGCACAGGGAGCCCTGGGCAACCATGCGGCTGAGGCCCATCAACCGGTCGCAGTCGCCTTCCTCTCCCTGGCCACGGGTGATCCGGGTCAGGATGTCCAGGAGGTGCTTGGTGCCGATGCGGCAGAACGTGCATTTGCCGCAGGATTCCTTCTGGGTGAAGTCCAGAAAGTACTTGGCCACATTGACCATGCAGGTCTCGTCGTCCATGACCACAAGCCCGCCGGAACCCATCATGGCCCCGGCCTCGCGAAGGGTGTCGAAATCGATCCTCGTCTCCAGGAAGGGTTCCGGCAGACAACCCCCTGAAGGCCCCCCGATCTGGACCGCCTTGAAGGATCTCTTGTTGGGAATCCCGCCGCAGATATCAAAGATGAGCTCCCTCAGGGTCACCCCCATGGGCACTTCCACCAGGCCGGGATGGACCACGTCACCGACCACGGAAAAGATGGCCGTCCCCGGACTGGACTCGGTGCCAGTCTCCCGGAACCAGGCCGGGCCATGCTCGATGATCTGCGGAACAGTGGCCAGGGTCTTGACATTGTTGATCACCGTGGGGTCACCATACAGGCCAGACTGGGCTGGATATGGCGGGCGGTGCCTGGGCATGCCCCTGTATCCCTCTATGGAGCGGATCAGAGCGGTTTCCTCTCCGCAGACAAAAGCCCCCGAACCCTGAAAGATCTCGATGTCCAGGCTGAGCCCGCTGCCCAGGATCGAAGGGCCCAAAAGACCTGCTTCCCTGGCCTGGTCCAGGGCCCGGGACAGCCGCCTGACGGCCAGGGGATATTCGGCCCGGACATAGAGGATCCCCTGTTGAGCCCCTACAGCCAGGGCGCAGATGATCAGCCCCTCAATGACCTGATGGGGGTTGCTCTCCAGAATGGTCCTGTCCATGTAGGCCCCGGGGTCCCCTTCGTCTGCGTTGCAGATGACCCATGTCCGGCCAGCATGGCCAGCAGCCAGCTCCCATTTCCTTCCTGTCGGGAAACCGGCCCCTCCCCTTCCCCGCAGGCCCGAGTCCCTGACCTCCTCAATGATCTCCTCAGGGGTCATGTTCAGGGCCCTGACCAGGGCCGAGTAGCCGTCCTGGGCGATATACTCCCGGATGTCAGTGGGATCGATGAGCCCGCAGCGTTCCATGATGATGCGTCTTTCCTGGTTGAAGCGGGAAAAGAGCATCACCGAAGGCAAGAGCTCGTTGTCCTCCATGGCCCCGTAAACATGCTCCAGGCAGGGGTCGAGTCCGGCCAGATAGTTTTTGACCAGCATGACCGCCTTGCCCGGCGTGACCTGCTGATACATGATCGGGGGGAACCCTGACTCTGGATGGTCGATGACCACCAGGGGCTCGCCATAGCAGTGGCCCAGGCAGCCCACGGGATGAATCCTGGCCTCGATGGACTCCCTGGCCAGGGTCTCTTCAAAGGCCTCTCTGGTTTCCCTGGCTCCTGAAGCCAGACCGCAGGTGGCCATCCCGATATGGATGACCGGGACATCACTGCTGGTCAGGGACTGCCAGGCCCGGTCAGCCTGTTCCCTGAGCTCCTGATAGGCTGCTTCAGCTGGTCGGGTTGCCATGATGCCTCTTCCTGGCCTCCATCTGTTCCTGGGTCTCGATCTTGGTGAACAGCCCCTCGATCTTGCTCGGGGCCATGTGACCGTAAACCTCCTCCCCCACCAGGGCCACCGGGGCCAGGGCACAGCAGCCCACACAGGCCACCCTGTCCAGGCTGAACTCACGGTCTTCGGTTGTCTGGCCCTCCTCAAGGCCGAGCCTGCGCTCGAAGTTCTCCAGAATGATGTCCCCGCCGCAGACATGGCAGGCTGTGCCCAGGCAGACCTTGACCTGATACTTGCCGGGAGGGTTGAAGCGAAACTGGTTGTAAAAGGAGGCCACACCAAAGACCTGGGACGGCGACAGGCCGAGATGGTCCGCCAGAAGGCCGATGGCCTGCTCTGAAATGTAGCCCAGTCGGTTCTGGACCCATTGAAGAAGGGAGATCAGATCAGAACGACTGGAGGTTCTGTCTTTCAGCGAGCTGGCGATCCGGTCCAGCTCAGCCCTCTCCTGCTGTTCAAGCTCGTTGGCCATACGACCCTCCCAGACAGCGAACACCCAGCAGATGGTTTCGCTCGTCAAACATGGAGCACTCTCCTGGCTGACATGATCTTTGTCCACAACGTCAGCACATTATGTGCCAAGAACGTGCTCAAGCTGAGGCCCAGGACCTTCTGAAGATGAAGGGAGCCCCTGAAGCCTCTTGGCTTCGTGCACCTGCATCGCTGCTGGGGCCAGGCCGGATCTCAAAGGCGCTTTCCCGGCCAGCGTCTTTTGAAGGCTCTGGCATGCTGTCCCCTGGACCACCCAGCAGGCCGGCCTCATGGCTCCGGACCCGCCCCGGCGCCTCCTGAAGATGGCTCTTTCTAAGCCCACCTGGCTTCTTCAGGACTCGTTTTACGCCCATCAGACAACAAACTGTTGCTTTCCGCAAGTCTTGGACTATACTGTTGGCGCTCACCCCATCATGACCGTGAATCGTGTGCGCAGATCAAGTGACCGACATGAACCGCCAGGACGTGACCCGACCCTCTTGTCTGCGATCCAGACAGCCTTCTTGGGCCATCCGATTCCTGTCATGAGCAGCCCCTCCCTGACCATGTATCCCGAACTGGTTGCCCTCAATGGAGATCAACAGGCAAAGGACATCTTGACCTCATCAGGCGATCCAACAATAATGGGCCTCAGCCCTGGCGGGGAAGACGATGCTGTGAACAGTGG
>CAZNIP010000129.1:0-7414 GCA_964573115.1 uncultured Desulfohalobiaceae bacterium
TCTACCCTTACGAAGATCACTGGCGACCCCTTCTGGCCATGCTTGTGCTCTTTGGCCTGCTCTATGTCAGCCAGAATCGCGCCGCGTGGAAGAAATCCCTGCTCTATGCCTGGATCCTGGGGCTGGTGGTCATGGGGGTGCTCATGCGGGGCGGCATCCTCGGTCTGCAGCCAGTGGAGACCACCAGATGGGGAGGGCTGCCTCTGACCCTGCTCCTCTCGGTCTTCGGCCTGACGGCGGCCTACCCCCTGGGGGTCCTCCTGGCTCTGGGACGCCAGTCGGACATGTCCGGGGTGCGCACCCTCAGCGTGGTCTACATCGAGCTCATCCGCGGGGTGCCCCTGATCAGCCTGCTGTTCATGTCCTCGATCATCTTTCCCCTGTTTCTGCCCGAGGGGGTGACATTCAACAAGATCCTCAGGGCCCAGGCAGCCATCATCCTCTTCACCGCCGCGTACATCGCCGAGGTGGTCCGGGGCGGTCTCCAGGGCATGAGCAAGGGTCAGTACGAGGCCGCCCAGTCTCTGGGATTGAACTATGTCCTGACCATGCGGCTGGTCATCCTGCCCCAGGCCCTGAAGATGGTCATCCCGCCGACCGTGAGCATCCTCATCTCTGCCTTCAAGGACACCTCCCTGGTGGTCATCATTGCCCTGTACGACGTCCTGAAGACTTCCAAGACCATCCTCTCGGATCCGGAATGGATGGGATTCAGCCCCGAGGTTTACATTTTTGTCGCTCTGCTCTACTTCCTGGGGTGCTTTTCCATGGCCAACTTCAGTCGTAAACTGGAGCGCGAGCTGAACAGGGATTGAAAGTGAGGAAGCCATGACCGTCGAACAACCACAGCACCACAGCACCTCCCGGACCGCAGACCCGATCATCCAGATCAACGGCCTCCACAAGTGGTTCGGGGACTTCCACGTCCTGCGGGACATCAACCTCGATGTCCAGCGCGGGGAGCGCATCGTGGTCTGCGGGCCTTCAGGTTCGGGGAAATCCACCCTCATTCGGTGCATCAACCACCTCGAAGAGCACCAGATGGGACAGATCGTGGTCGACGGCATCGAGCTGAGCAACAACATCAAGAACATCGAGAAGATCAGGGCTGAAGTGGGGATGGTCTTTCAGCACTTCAACCTCTTCCCCCACCTGTCCATCATGGAGAACCTGACCCTGGGACCGATCTGGGTCAGGAAGGTCCCCAGGCCCGAAGCCGAGAAAACAGCCATGCACTACCTGGAAAAGGTCCGGATCGCAGAGCAGGCCCACAAGTACCCGGGACAGCTCTCGGGGGGGCAGCAGCAGCGGGTGGCCATCGCCCGCAGCCTGTGCATGAAGCCCAAGGTCATGCTCTTTGACGAGCCGACCTCGGCCCTGGACCCGGAAATGATCAAGGAAGTCCTGGACGTGATGATCGACCTGGCCAACGAGGGCATGACCATGCTCGTGGTCTCCCATGAGATGGGCTTTGCCAAATCCGTGGCCCACCGGGTCCTGTTCATGGACGACGGACAGATCGTGGAGGGCAACTCCCCGCACGAGTTCTTCAACAACCCACAGCACGACCGGACCAAGCTCTTTCTGCACCAGATCCTCCACTGATCCCTCCCTGACCGGAGAACGACGTCCATGCTCCGCATTCACGAAATCCGCATCCTGGTCACCGGGGGGACGTTCGACAAGAGCTACGAACCCCTGACCGGCCAGTTGACCTTCAGGACCTCCCACGTCCGGGACATCCTGGAGCAGGTCAGATGCAAGCAGGCCACCACCCTGGAGACGGTCATGCTCAAGGACAGCCTCAATTTCGCCCCCGGCGACCGGGAGGCCATCCGCGACCGCTGTCTGCAGTGCCCGGAGGAGCGGGTTCTGATCACCCACGGCACAGACACCATGGTCGAAACAGCACAGCTGATCGGGGCCATGGCCCCGGACAAGACCGTGGTCCTGACCGGAGCCATGATCCCGGTCACGGTCGTCAACTCCGATGCCCAGTTCAACCTCGGGTTCGCCTTCTCCGCTGTCCAGGCCCTGCCGCCCGGGGTCTACATCGCCATGAACGGCAAAATCTTCACCTGGGACAACGTCCGCAAGAACACCGATATGGGCGAATTCCAGACCCTGGACTGAACCGCTATGGACACCTACCCAGTCTTCCTCAATCTCAGGGGCAAGACCTGCCTGGTGGTCGGCGCCGGGCAGGTCGGACAGCGCAAGATCCTCCGCCTGCTGGAGAGCCGCCCCGATCGGCTGTTCATCGTCGACCCCCGGCTGTCCGAGGACCTGGCCTCGACCTTTGCCGACCAGGACAACGTGACCGTCCTCAGGCGGGATTTTCGCCCCCAGGACCTGGACAACGTCTTTCTGGTCTTTGCCTCCACCTCGGACCAGGCCCTGAATGCCAGAATCAGCGAGCTCTGCTCCCAGCGGAACATCCTCTGCAACATCGTTGACCAGCCCCGGTACTGCAGCTTCATCGTCCCATCCATGCACACCCAGGGCGAGCTGACCATTGCCGTGTCCACGGGCGGGGCCAGCCCGGCCCTGGCCAGGAAGATCCGCCTGGACCTCGCAGAGAGGTTCGGTCCGGACTATGACCTCTGGCTGAAACTGCTGCGGCGTGTGCGGACGCTGATCCTCAGCCAGGGCCACACCTCTGAGGACAACAAGCCCCTGTTCCAGACCTTGACAGACGAGGCCATTCTTGATGCCATTTCAAAGCGTGACCCTCTCCAGCTGAAAGGCCTCCTGGAGGGGAAGCTTCCCGCCGTGCTGCACCCGAGCATCAAGGACATGACCCATGACCTCTTTGATCCTCTTTGATCTGACCATTGCCCTGCTCTACTTCCTGGGGGCGCTGCTCTATCTGGCCGGAGTCCTGGGGAAGAACACCTTTCTGAAAAGGGTCTGCCTGGGGATCACCCTGACCGCCTTCGGCCTGCACACCCTGGATCTGGGATTGAAGTTCTTCACCGATCACAGCTTTGCCCTGTCTCAGGGGCAGTTCTACTTCAGCCTCCTGGCCTGGACCTTTCTGCTCATCTACTTTCTGGTCTGGTGGCGGCTCAAGCTCCAGTTCCTGGCCCTGACCGCCGCCCCTCTGGCCCTGATCCTGTTCACCTCGTCCATGGCCTTGAACACCACGCCCCTTCAGGTGCCCAGCCAGATGAGCGGCCTGTGGTTCGGGCTGCACGTGGCCGCTCTGTTCCTGAGCATCGCTCTGCTGGCCATGGCCTTTGGAGCCGGTCTCTGCTACATCTACGTGGACAAGCAGATCAAGGACAAGACCCGGCCGGGACGACTGCGCAGGGACTTCCCGGCCCTGACCAGCTTTGACCGGGTCAACCACTGGGCCGTCAGCCTCGGGTTCCCCCTCTTCACCATCGGCATGCTGGCCGGCTTCCTGTGGGCCGGCTTCACCTGGGACCGCTTCTTTTCCTGGGATCCCAAGGAGATATGGAGCCTGATCATCTGGCTCCTCTTTGCCTACCTCTTCCATCAGCGCCTGGCCCTGGGCTGGAAAGGGAAAAAGCCGGCAACCCTGGCCTCCTGGCTCTTTGTCCTCAGTGTGATCTCCCTCTTGATCATCAACTTCTTTCTGCCAACCCATCACAGCTTTCAACCCTGATTCATGCAGTACACCATCGCCCTTGTTGGACTCAATCACCGCACCGCCCCGGTGGAGATCAGGGAACGCTTCGCCCTGAGCGAGACCTCCCCGGCCGATCTCGACGATCTCCAGGACGACGGCTCCATCCGGGAAATCATGCTCCTGTCCACCTGCAACCGGGTGGAGGTTCTGGCCGTCTCAGCCCAGGGGCAGAACCCGGCCGGACAGATCATCAAAGCCTGGGAATACGCCTGCGGGGCAGAACCGGGGACCCTGGCCGGATACACCTACGTGCACAGCGATCTGCAGGCCGTGCGGCACGTCTTTCGCGTGGCCTCCAGCCTGGACTCCATGGTCCTTGGCGAACCCCAGATCCTGGGACAGCTCAAGGATGCCTACAGGCTGGCCGTCGACCACAACACCTCCAGGGTGATCATCAACCGGCTCATGCACAAGGCCTTCTCTGTGGCCAAGAGGATCCGCACCGAAACCGCCATTGCCCAGTCAGCCGTGTCCATCAGCTACGCTGCCGTGGAACTGGCCAAGGAGATCTTCGGGGACCTGTCCAGGCGAACGGCCATGCTCGTGGGGGCCGGAGAGATGGCCGAGCTGGCGGCCGCCCATCTCATCAACGACGGCATCGCCAGCCTCCTGGTGACCAACCGGACCTTGGCCAGGGCCCAGGAGCTGGCCCAGAGGTTCCAGGGACAGGCCGTTCCCTTTTCGTCCCTGTTCGACAGCCTGAACACCGCCGACATCGTCATCAGCTCAACCGGGGCCAGCCAGACCGTCATTCAGGCCAGGGACATGAGGCAGGTCCTCAAAAAGCGCAAATACAGACCGATCTTCTTCATCGACATCGCCGTGCCCCGGGACATCGATCCGGACGTCAACCGCCTCGACAACGTCTATCTCTACGACATCGACGACCTCAAAGGCGTGGTGGAAGAAAACCTGGCCCAGCGACGGGAGGAGGCCCAGGCTGCGGAATTGATCGTTGAGGAGGAGGTCCTGCACTTCGAGGAATGGCTCAAATCCCTGGCCCTGACCCCGACCATCGTCGACCTGCTCGAACACGGGGAGTCCATTGCCCACAAAGAGATCCAGAAGACGCTGAAGAACCTTGGTCCGGATGTGTCCCCTGAGGTCGTCAAAGCCATAGAGACCCTTGGCGCCTCCCTGTCCAGGAAGCTCTACCACTTTCCGATCACCTTCCTCAAAAGACGGTCCCAGGAAGAGGACTCCTGCCAGTATTTCGTCTCCCTGATCCGGAGGATGTTCGACCTGGATCAGGACGTCATTCCCGAAGATGCCCACGCCTTCAAGAAAAAGAAGTGAGCGTGTTGACTCAGATCACCTTCCTGGTCATAATCCCCGGAATCAAAACTGGAGACGCTGAAACAGCCTTTGATGCCCATCACAGTCGCCATCCTCTGCGGAGGCCCCTCCCTTGAGCGGGGCATCTCCCTGAACTCTGCCCGCTCGGTCCTGGACCACCTCGGCGGAGACGTCCAGATCGTGCCCTTCTATCTGGACATGCTCAAGAACGCCTACCGGATCTCCATTGCCCAGCTCTACTCCAACACGCCCTCGGACTTTGACTTCAAGCTGGCCCGGACCGCCAGACCCCTGAGTCGTGACGAACTCATCCAGGACCTGCAGGAGACGGATCTGGTCTTCCCTCTCATTCACGGGGCCTACGGCGAGGGGGGAGAGCTGCAGACCCTGCTCGAGGAGCACGGGATCCCTTTTCTCGGTTCCAGCTCCAGGGCCTGCCGCAAGGCCTTTGACAAGTTTTCGGCCAACGAGAACCTCAAGCAGCTGGGGTACTTCACCTATCCTCAGCTCCTGGTGGAAGAGGGACAGCCCGGCCGCGACATCGAAGAGCGGCTGCGGGACTTTTTTGAGGATCAAGGCCTCGTCAGGGCCGTGGTCAAACCTGCTTCAGGAGGGTCCTCCATCTGCGTCTCCTCCGTATCCACCCCGGAAGAGGCCCTGGACTGGATTTGTCAGATCTTTGACCGGGGCATCGATCTCCGGGTGGTGGTCGAGCCCTTTGTTCGCGGCCGGGAGTTCACCTGCATCGTCCTCCAGGACCGGGACCACCGACCGGTGGCCCTGCTGCCGACGGAAATCGAAACCGACTACGGCGGTCACGAGCTCTTTGACTACCGGAAAAAGTATTTACCGACCTCTCAGGTGGTTCACCACTGTCCGCCCCGTTTCCGGGCCGCAGACATCGAGGCCGTCCGGACCCAGTCCGAAGAGCTGTTTTCCCTCTTTGGAATGCGTGACTTCGCCCGCTTTGACGGCTGGCTGGACAGCCGGAACCGGATCTGGTTTTCGGACTTCAACCCCATCAGCGGCATGGAGCAGAACAGCTTCCTCTTCCAGCAGTCCGCCAGAGTGGGCCTGAGCCACAGGGCCCTGCTCAAGTGCATCCTTACCAGCGCCTGCCGGCGGTACGCCATCCCCCTGCCGCCTGACCCGGAGCACAACCCCTCCGAGGCCAGAAAGCCCGTTCACGTCCTCTTTGGAGGATCGACCTCCGAGCGGCAGGTCTCGCTCATGAGCGGCACCAATGCCTGGCTCAAGCTGCGCAGATCCTCCAGGTACGCCCCCCGGCCATTTCTTCTGGATCTGGAGCACAATGTCTGGGAGCTGCCCTATGGTCTGACCCTGTACCACACGGTGGAGGAGATCATGGACAACTGCGCCCAGGCCGACCAGGAAGCAGGGGCCATGAACGGCCTGGCCAGCGACATCAAGCACCGCCTGACGACGGCCTCTCCGGCAAACAGCGACGATTTTTTCATCCCCAGAAAGATGAGCCTGGAAACCTTCCTGGACAGCTCGCCCTTCGTCTTCATCGGCCTGCACGGCGGAATCGGCGAGAACGGCTCGCTCCAGGCCATGCTGGAACAGAGGTCCATCCCCTTCAACGGGCCTGGTCAGACCCCGTCGAGAGTGGCCATGGACAAGTGGGAAACCGGCAGGATCGTGGACCAGCTGGACATCGACGGCGTCTGCTCGGTCCCGAAGAGGCTGGTGGCCATGGGGCCTCTGATCCGGGAGGGACCCGGGGCTGCGGAGGGAATCTTCGAAGAGACCCGGGAGCAGCTGAGATGCGAGACTCTGCTGGTCAAACCGAGGGCTGACGGTTGTTCCTCAGGCATCATCCGCCTCTTTGGCCCCCGGGACTTCAGGGTCTATCTGGAGATGCTCGCCTCCAGGGCGACCTTCATCCCCAAAAACACCTTTGCCGGACAGAAGGACAATGTTGAAATGCCCCTGCAGGAGGTCGAGGAGCTCCTCCTGGAGACCTTCATCACCACGGACCGCATCAGGGTCGCGGACCATTCCCTGGAGTACGAGCGGGTCAGCGGCTGGATCGAGATCACGGCCGGGGTCCTGGATCAGGGTGGCCGCCTCCAGGTCTTCAATCCCAGCCTGACCGTGTCTGAAGGGGACGTGCTCTCGGTGGAGGAAAAGTTTCAGGGCGGCACCGGGATCAACATCACCCCGCCTCCTGAGGAGATTGTCGGCCCCAAAGCCCTGGACCGGTGCAAAGAGCTGCTCCGTCAGGTGGCCCGGGCTTTTTCGATCTCCGGCTATGCCCGGCTGGACGCCTTCCTCGAAGTGGACACCGGCCGGGTCATGCTCATTGAAGTCAACACCCTCCCGGCCCTGACCCCGTCCACGGTCCTCTTTCAGCAGGCCCTGAGCTGCGAGCCGCCCATCTACCCCCGGGAGCTGATCGAGGCCATCATCGCCAACAAGGGATACTGAGGTCAGTTTTGC
>CAZNIP010000130.1:0-7349 GCA_964573115.1 uncultured Desulfohalobiaceae bacterium
TCGCTCCCGCTCGTGAGGTCAATCCCTTGCCCGAAGGGCGGAGCAGCCTGCCCTGCACATACTTTTCCTGAAGTAGGTGCAGGGGGCGAGAGATCAATCTTGTATTCTCTTCCAGCCGTACCCAATGTCTTCAGTGTGTGCCAAACTCATGCCTCTGGCCGGGCTGACAGGGCTTCCTGCACGCTGAAAAACTGACCGGTTTTGCACAGCGAGACTGACTCTGGTGGGAGTCCAGGGTTGACGGCTTTGATGACCTCAAGAGGGTTGATGTATCCCTCTCTCCAATCGAAAATCAGATGGATGGAGTTGCTGTCCCGAGACGTGGCCGAGAGCACAAAAGGGCGGAGGTCGATGTCCTTGACCCCCTTTTTGGTTTTTTTGTGCCAGGAAAAATGGGTTTTTTCAAGGAACAGGCCCCAGTTGGCCATCAAGGGGCCCCGAGGGCTGCTGGCTGTGAGCAGAAAGGATTCCAATTCAGGCTGGGGATGCTTCTTTCTGGGCTGCAAGGGGTCCATCCGGGTGAAGGCCAGACCCTGAGGGAGGTCCTGGTTCATGCGTTCCAGAAAGGGCCCGGTCTCGACCGGGTTCCGAAAAGAGACCACGACCCACTCTTCCAGGCTGGCCACGCCAACAGGCAGGGCGACCCCGAACGAGAGATGGGGCTTGGGGTGGAATCCCTGCGAAAAGCTCAGCGGGGCCTGGCTGCGGCGCAGGGCCCGTTCGATGACCGTCTGCATTTCCAGCTGGCTCAGGTAGGCGGCCGGGCCGAGCTTCTGATACCAGAGCCGGTACTGGATGGCTTTCAGACTCAGATCATGCTGCTCCGCGCTGGAGGGAACCTGGGCCGGGCTGTCCTGGTCCCGACTGGCCTGGTTGACCACCGGGGCAATGGGCTTGACCCCTGCCTGCTTCGTCAGCTCTGAAGAAGCGTGATCGAGCTGACAGACGCCGCAGGTGCGGCAGGCGTGAAAACGGCAGTCCGCGGTGATTTTTTCTTCCAGGGCCCTTCTGCGTTCGGTGCGCAGAAAACGCTTTGAGACCCCGGAATTGATGTGATCCCAGGGCAGAGGCCCTTCCACGTCCCTGGACTGGAGAAAGGATTCAGGATCGATGCCGCAGTCCTCAAAGCACTGCAGCCAGAGGGGCCAGGAAAAGAACTCGGTCCAGCTGGTGAGGTTGTCTCCAAGCGTGAAGGCGTGCTCGAGAATCGGGGCCAGGCTTCGGTCCCCCCGGGAAAAGACGCCTTCCAGGGCGCTCATCTCCGGCTGGTGCCACCTCAGGTGGAGCCCCTTGTGCCTTTTGAACATCCGATGGAGATGGTCGATCTTGGCCCTGGTCTGCTCAAGGCTGTCCTGAGCCTCCCACTGAAAAGGCGTGTGCGGCTTGGGAACGAAAGGAGCCACCGATGCCGTGACCTGGAGGCGTTTTGAGCGCGAGGCGGCCGTGTTCCTGACCTTCAGGCACAGCTCGGCGATGGAGTCCAGGTCGTGCTCTGTTTCTGTGGGCAGTCCGATCATGAAGTAGAGCTTGATGGAGTGCCAGCCGAGCTCAAAGAGCTTGCGGGCGTGGTCCAGCAGGTCCTCTTCAGTGATGTTCTTGTTGATCGCGTTCCGCAGACGCTGGGTGGCGGCTTCAGGGGCCAGAGTGGCCCCGGTTCGGCGCAGGCTGGACATGAGCTCCATGATCTTGGGGCTCAGGGACCCGACCCGCAGAGAGGGCAGGGAGATGGCCACCTGCTCCTGACTGCACCGGGAAAAGCTCTGCTCGAACAGGCCGTCCAGCTGGGAAAAGTCGCCAGTGCTCAGGGACAGAAAAGAGGTCTCCTCGTAGCCGGTCTGGTTCAGCCCTCTGGTCATCAACTCGTCCAGGTCGTTCAGCGAGTGTTCCCGAACAGGGCGGGTGGTCATCCCGGCCTGGCAGAAGCGGCATCCCCTGGTGCAGCCCCTGGCGATCTCCAGGGTCAGGCGATCGTGAACAGCCTTGCCAAAGGGAATCACCGGGGCGGTCGGGCAGTCTTCGGGTCGCAAGGTGCTGACCACGGCTTTTTCAACCCGGGAAACACGCTCATGAACAGGGGATGGGGGGCGTCCGGGCCCGGCATCCCTGAACAGGGACGGGACATAGATTCCCGGGAGCTCACTGAGCTCGAGCAGAAGATCCGCCTTGGAGACCCGCTCGTGTTTTCGTTCCTGGACAATCCTGGAGATGTCCAGGACGACCTCTTCGCCGTCGCCGAGCACGACGCAGTCCAGGAAAGGGGCCACAGGTTCAGGGTTGAACATCGCGCCGCCGCCTCCGATGATCAGCGGCAGCATGCGGGGCCGATCCTCGGCCCGGAAGGGGATGCCGGCCAGGTCGAGCATGAAGAGGACCGTGGTCAGACAGAGCTCATGGGTCAGGCTGAACCCGATGATGTCCAGTTCAGCAAGGGGGGTGTCTGATTCCAGGGTGCACAGCGGTTCGTGATGCTCCCTGAGGATCGCGGCCACGTCGGGGTGGGGGGCGAAGACCCTTTCAGCCCAGACCTCGGGACGGGCGTTGAGGACATGGTAGAGGATCTTCTGACCCAGATGGGACATGGCCACATTGTAGAGGTCAGGGAAGGCCAGGCCCCATCTCAGCTGGACTGCCTGCGGGTCCTTGTGGACCGCATTGGTTTCCGAGCCCAGGTAGTGGCTCGGTCTGGGGAAGAGGGGCAAGAGATGGCGCATGGAGAAAAAAGGCGGCCCTGGTCAGGCCGCCCAAAGTGGCAGTGCAACCTTCATGAAGAAGAGGGGGGATCAGCCCTTGAAGAGATCCCCGAAATTGGTCATGCCTCCGCCCTGCTGGCCACCGCCCATGTTCTGCAGGTTCTTGAGGTCGCTGGCCGAAGAGATGGTCAGGTTGCTGGCGGCCTCGAGGTACTTGTTCTTCAGGTCTTCAGGGACATTCCTGTAGATGTACATGATGTGATCCCCGGAGATTTCACCTTCGATCTCGTTGTCAAAGGGGTAGCCGAAAGGGAGCAGGGCCATCTGCATCCCGCCCTGCTGCGTGGGGATGGTCTGCAGGATGGCGGGTTCCCCCAGGTTGCCCTTGTCTTCGTTCCACTTGCCGATGACCATGTCTCCGTTGATGAGCTTGACGAGTCGAATATCGCGAGCCATACATCACTCCTTGTTTTGAGGTAAAACGAAAAGTTAGGCACTGCTTTTCCAGCTGTCAAGGGATGCTCCTGATTGGATTCCTGCTCGTGAGAAACCGGAGTGCACAGAGGACAGTGGGATTGAGGAAAGAGTTTTTGAACCGCCCGCTCCCCAGCACGCACTTGACCATTGCCCATGCTTCAATATTTCAAAAGTGATAGACTTCCAGACACATCGAGCATTCTCCCAATCATCAGTCAAGTGCATGCCGGGCAGGCTCGAAGGTCGCTTGATCAAGAGGATAAAGGCAGGGATGAGGAAAGACCTTTGGGCTCCTTGACGAAACACGTGGATTTTTTGTGATTGTGAAAATACTTCAAGGCAAAAGAGAGTTCGACAGGATGAACAGGATTGACAGGATCTTTTCTTGGCGTGCCTGAAGCCCGCCAAGAAGGAACCAATCGCCTGTCGGCGATGGAGGAGGTGGACCACGCACTGCGCGTTTTTGGATTCCCTGCCCGCAGGCTTCCGGCATGTGGGCAGTAAAAAAATCCAATAGATCCTGTAAATCCTGTCAAAAAAGGGTTTTTTTCATTTCTGGAAAATTCCACAACCAGTGTCCAAGAACCCTCTTTTCCCACTGTCTTCAGGGTGTGCCATGCTCAGGCCAGAGGCCGGGCTGTCAGTGAAAAGCGCGTATTGACAAGAGGTTGCCGTTGACCGCAAATGAGGTTTTATCATCGGAATGAAATGTGCTACACCCCCTTGGGAACCGGTCTTGACGAGACACGGTTCGCTTACCGTCACTATCGCCAAAATCACCGCAGCCTGAGGCTGCCTTGACAGGAGAGGTCATGAACGGACTGGACATCGCTTTTGTGGTCATCCTCGGATACACCCTGATTCGCGGACTGTTCAGGGGGCTGGTCAAGGAGATCGCTTCCCTCTTCGGGCTGTTTGCCGGCTTTATCGTGGCCAACACCTATTACGGCCAGGTCATGAAAGTGGTGCAGAAGGTCCTGGCCAACCCGCAGTATGCGGCCATCATCAGCTACGTGCTCATCTTTCTGGTCGTGCTGGGGGCGATCATTTTCATCGGAGCCGGGCTGCGCAAGCTCATGGAGGCCTTCATGCTGGGCTGGCTTGACCGGACTGGAGGCGGCCTGCTCGGGGTGATCAAAGGCGGTCTGGTCTGCAGCCTGCTCCTCTTTTTTCTGACCATGTTCATGTCCCAGGGGAGCCCCTTCTTGACCCAATCCCGACTCTCTCCCTTTGTGAATCAGTTTGCCGCCCGCCTGGTCTCCCTCGTGCCTCAGGAGATGAAGGACACCTTCGGCCACAAGAGCGAGAGCCTGAAGAAGGCCTGGGAGGGCAGCACCCTGGACAAGCTCAGAAATCCGGAGTGACGGAGCCCGTCACTCCGGATATCTGATACGGCGAGTGACGTTTGACAGGTTGAGTGACATGTACAATAATATTGTACAATGATACACCAAGAGAGGCTGGCGATGCGTGAGATGAGCATATCTGAGACGCGCAAAAATCTCCCCCGGGTGATCTCTGAAATTCTCGCCTCCGGGGAAGAGGTCATGATCACAAGGAACGGAAGACCCGTCGCAAAGCTTGTGGGGCATCTTTCGGACGAAGGGGACACACAACGTTACCCTTTGCGCGGTCTCCAGTTTCAGGTTGAAGGCGAATTTGACGCCCCTCTGCCGGACATGTGGGAGGCCCTGCAGGAGTGATCGTCCTCGATACCCAGGTGTGGCTCTGGTGGCTGCACTCACCGGATCAGCTCTCAAAAGCGGCGCACAGGATCATCAGCAAGGAGGAACAGCGGCAAGGGCTCAGGGTTTCTGTCATTTCGGTCTGGGAAATTGCCGTGAAAGTTCACATCGGGAAACTTGTCTTGCCAATGGATATCGAATCATGGTTCTCAGCGGCCACGTCCTATCCAGGCTTGACTGTTGAGCCTCTGTATCCGGTTGATGCCATTGAGAGTACCCGTTTACCCGGAACCTTCCACAAAGACCCGGCTGACCGCATCATAGTCGCCCTATCCCGCCGTTACAGAGCCACCCTTGTGACCTGCGACAGAAAGATCCTTGCTTATGACCATGTGAAGACAGTGTGGTAGCACGATGCGGCTGCAAAAACGCAAGATGCAGCCGTAGAAGTCAGGACGCAGAATTCAGAAGCCAGAACAATTAAGATGTTGCATACAGCAATTGACGCAGAGAAACCGCTGCATGGACTTTGTGCAATGACGTCATGGTAATTCGAAACGACTAAGATGTGTTCTGCATCTTTTCATATTCAACTTTTCAACTTCCTCAACCCGTTCAACCTTCTTGTTATGAACACCACCACCCCCCGCTCCGTTATCGAGGTCATCAACCGCCTCCTTGGCCCGGACGGCTGCCCCTGGGACAGGGAGCAGACCCCGGAGAGCCTCTGCGACTACCTGGTCGAAGAAGTGTTCGAGTTTGTCGAGGCGGTCCGGCAGCAGGATGTGCAGGAGATCAAGGAGGAGATGGGGGACGCCTTTTTTCTGATCTTCTTCCTGGCCGTGCTCCTGGAAAGGCAGGGTCGGGGAATCGAGCTCCAGCAGGTCTGGGAGGACAACGCCCGAAAGATGATTCGCCGCCACCCCCATGTCTTCGGCCAGGAGGAGTTCGGCTCCAGGCAGGATCTGCACCAGGCATGGGAGCAGATCAAGCAGGAGGAGAAGAACGAAAAGGGCAAGACCAGGGATGCGGACAACTCCCTCATCTCCATCCCGGACTCCCTGCCCCCCCTGATCAAGGCCTACCGGATCCACTCCAAGGCCTCCAAGGCGGGCTTCACCTGGGAAACTGATCAGGACCAGGAGAAGGCCCTTCACCAGGAGTGGCAGGAGTGGTTGGAGGTCAAAGACGGACCCAGCCAGGAGAAAAAGGAGGAGGAGTTCGGGGATCTCCTCTTTTCCCTGGTGGAGCATGGCCGCCGGCAGGGCATCAAGGCCAACTCGGCCCTCTCCAGGGCCAACCGCAAGTTCCTGTCCCGCTATGCCCGGGCTGTGCAGCTGGCCAAAGAGAGGGGCCAGGACTGGAACACTCTGGACATGACTGCCAAAGACGGATTCTGGGATGAGGTCAAGAAGTGGGGCATGAAGTAAGAGGGTTGAATAGGTTGAACAAGAAAAAAATCAGGGGAACCGCGTTGCTTGGCGACTGCTGCAGGTGAAGCGGCGTGTATCTCGGATTACGGTGAGCAGTTCTGTTCATTCGGTGCATCTTCTTCCGCCATCCCGGGCTTGGTTCGGGATCCAGCTTTTGAAGTGGGTTCCATTTCCTGATCAAGCAAGGGATGACGTTTTTACGCCGGAATGACGGGACATGGAGCCGGTACACTCGTTTGACACCATACACTGTTTGCCTTACCCTTGAGTAAGATTCAAAGGTTTATGAAAGGAGTCAGCCAATGCCAGAGGCAACGGTGACCAGCAAAGGCCAGATCACGATCCCCAAGGCTGTCAGGGAGTCTTTGAAGCTTCAGGCCGGGGACAAGGTTGAGTTCATTATTGGTGAAGGCGGGCAAGTCCTGATCACCCCGGTCAAGATGTCAGTGAAAGAGGTCTATGGCATCCTGCACCGGCCTGGGCAGTCCGTGGTCAGCATTGAGGAGATGGACTCAGTCATCAAGAAGCGAGCTTCTTCTTGAAAGCGTTGGACACGAACCTGATTGTCCGCTTCCTGGTTCGGGATGATCAGGTTCAGGCTGAGACTGTCAGGCAGAGGCTCCTCCTGGCTGAAGAGCAGAAAGAGATCCTCTTTGTCCCCCTGATTGTCCTGGTGGAAACGATCTGGGTTCTTGAGTCGGCCTACGGGCTCACACGCAATGACATTCTCAAGGCCCTTCAAAACCTTGTTCGGATGCCGATTCTCGCCTTTGAGGCTGCTCCTGCTGTGCATGTGTTTCTCACCCGGGCATTTTCCGGTAGCGCCGATCTGTCTGATGTGCTCATCGGATCCTGCTCCAGTTTTGCGGGGTGCGACAGTGTCCTTACTTTTGATAGAAAAGCTGCTCGAACAGAGTTTTTCGAACTGCTCAGTTGAAGAAAAGGCAAGACGCTTTAGAGTCTCTGAGCATGGATGAAAGTGGAAAAGAGGAAAACATGTGCCTGGAGCGCTTGGCTCAGGAGTTCAACCTGGACATCATTTACGCCTTTGGCAGCCGTGCCCG
>CAZNIP010000131.1:0-7102 GCA_964573115.1 uncultured Desulfohalobiaceae bacterium
ACCCGATACCCCCGCTCCTGCCCGAACAGCCCGAACGCCGTGAGGTGACCCGCCTGCACCACCACCTCGTTCGTGGCAGTAAGCCGCCGGGTGACGGTCAGGCCATCAGTGCGCCAATCACCCTCGTCGCGGTAGAAGAGCGCCAGCGTACCCTCATCCAGGCCCTCCACGTCCGCATCGCTGTAGCGCACGGTGAGGGTGATGGGCTGCGAGAAGGTGAAGCCTGGCTGCGGTTCGCCCCACTGGTGCGCGGTGAGCTCGAAGCCGCGCCCAGCGAAGGTGTGATCGTCGTCGAGACCTGTCAGGTTTTGGAAACCTGACAGGTCTGTAAAGCCAGTGTAGGTGAAACTTGTGGTCGCAGTGAACGCCCCAACCGGCACATCCACGGTCGTGGTGTAGTTGCCGATCGGGATGTGCAAGGTGGTCGGCAGTGCAGCAGGCGTGATGTGCCGATAATTCTCAGGCACAGCCACCTGAATCTCGCGTGATTGCCCCAACAGTCCCTCGTCGTCCTGGGCGTAGATGATGACGCGGTAAAGCCCAACCTCGTCGAAAGCCGTGTAGCGCTCGCCGTACCAATCGTTGCCCTGGCGACGCAACACCAGCTTGGCGGACGGGGATGGTGTCAATTCATCCCCCGGCGTTGCCGGTCGGTAGGAGGGCGACGTGACCACGGCCCAGACCTGTTTGACCTCCCGGTCATCAAGCGCCTGCGCCCAGATCTCGCCCCGGTCGAGCGCCGGGGACAAGCGCCGCACCTGAACTTGATCCACGTAGGGGGCGTGACGCGGGGAGGCGATGGGCTGGCAGGCAAAGCTGCGTTGCGCAGCAAGCGCGCCGTCATCCCCGGTGTTGGGCTGCCCGTCCCCGTTATCATCCAGCCACGGCGTCTGATCGGATCTCGCCTGGCGCGTGGCCTCGTCGGCGGTTTCGAAAGCCGTAGCCAATGACGGCTGATCGGCCAAATGGCTCAACAGCGCATCGGAGAAAATGGCGCCATCCTGCGACGCATAGGCCAGGTTTGTCGCCCCCGTGGAAGCGATGACCACCCGCTCGCGTCCCGGCGTGCTGAGTGCCGTCGGCGGGGTGATAAAGCTGCCCGATTTACATGCCTCAATGATGGTGCTCGTCCTGGCGCCCGTCTGATCCTCGATCTGCGCCAACCAGGTGTCCAGATCGGACGGGCTGATGGTCTCGGTGATCCCATTCAGGTAAAAGCGATCTGTGTCCCCGTGATCCACCATGAAGAGCGTGAACGGCCAATCCGCATCGACCCGATCGTTGGAGGCAGCCCAGGTCGTCAGGGCGTGCTGCAAGGCCGCACGCGAAGGCGGCCCGTTGGACCCGGACTGCTGGGGATCGGTGGTCAGGTAATAGATGTTCTCCGGGCGGCAGCCGTGGGCCAGGGCGTATTGATAGACGCTGTGAGCCACGCGATTGATGTTCATCTGCTGTGGATCGCCCGGGCTGCGCTTGCCTGCGACGATGACCAAGGCGCCCGTGGGGTCGACGTCCGAGAGCGCGTGCACCGACAACCGGTAAGTCACGTCGGAGCCATAGACGGTGTCCGGGACGTTGAATAGCCGGATGAAATAGTCCCCGTCTTGAGGCGCGACAAACGTCATGTGAACGGCCGGGGAGAAAGCTGGCTCGTCATCATCTATTGGATCGCTGCCACAGTTCCCGTGGAGTTCGAGGGTCAAGTTAGCGGGCGAGGTAGGCGGCACCTGGGCCTGAATGGTGTAGGTCACGCCCGCCGTGGCGGAAAAGCGCACCCAATCCTCATCCCCCCGCGCGTGGAAGGTGTGATGCTGCACAGTACCATCGGTGGGAATGCGCAGCGCCTGCTCGGCGGCCGCACAGGTATCGTCTGGCTCATAGACATCCCCGCGCACGGGCGTGGGCTGGGGATGAATAACGAGGTCGCGCGTGTCCTGAACTCCTCCGCCGCAGTTGGCCGCCGTGACAGTCACCGACTGGGTTCCCGGTGTGTCCCAGGTGTAGGTGACGGTGTCGGCCCCCTGCCCTGTATCCGGGGATGGCGACCAGGTGTAGGTATAGGGCAGCGTCGCCCCGGCGGGGGTGAGGACGGCGGTGAAGGCATAGGCGGTGCCGGTATAGCCCTCGCTAGGGCCGAGAAGGGTCACATCTTGCACGGCGGCAGGACAGGAATCGGGCGGATCGCTAAGCGTGAGGGTATGGGTATCGGTGGCGATGCCGCCAGTGTTCTGGGCGGTCAGGGTGATGGGGTAAGGGCCAGCCACCGCGCCGACATACTCGGCCCACGATTGACCCTGCCCGTTGCGCGGCATAGGCATCCAGGTGAAGCTGATGGGCGTGGCAGCCGTGATGGGCCGGACGGTGGCGGTGAGGACGTAGCGCGTGTTGACCAGGCCGCTAGTAGGGCCGTGGATGGTCACCGCATCAAGCGGCGGAGGCGGCGGGGGCGGCGGGTTACTGATCTCAACGGTGATGGTCGTGACGACGGTGCCCGCGCGGTTGCTGGCGGTGACGGTGATGATTTTAAGACCGGGCGTCGTCCACGTGAAGGCGACGGTGTGCGTAAGGCGTGATGCGTGATCCATGATCCGTGATGCGCCGATTTGCCATGCGTAGGTGAGCGGCATGGTCGCGGTGGGATTGACGGTGGCGGTGAAGGTGTAGGGGGTATTGACCAGACCGTCCGCCGGGCCAGTGATAACAACGTAAGTGGGGGAGATGATGTGCGTCCTTGTGTACTCATCCGCGCCGATGTCGTAGCCTGCCCCCATAGGACGCGGATCGCCTTCGAAGTCGGTGGTGACGGTGGTGATGGTTACGCCGGCGTCGATGGCGCAGGAGGCCGCGGTGAGGTGGTAATCGCGGTTTGCGGGGGCGACCAAGGCTGGGTCGCAGAGCGCGTTACTCTGGCTAATAACTGTACCTGTGAACAGCGTCGTATTCCCCCACAGCACATTGTTGACCGCCGTCAGGGTATAGCCTGTCCCAACCCCAAGGCCATACGTATGGGACATAATGATGTTGTTGGTTAAAACGGCGCCCTCACCGGATTCAAGATACACGGCTTGACCTGCGCCTCCGGTGTTGCTGACAATCGTATTGTGAACAAGCCGCACCCCATCTCCCTTTAAGTATATGCCGCTCACATCACTGTCAGGCCCGACGCGGTTGTTCGCGATAATGTTGTTTTCCAGGCGATAGTTGTAGCTGTGGCCTGTGACAACGAAAACACCCCCACCGTTCCTGGGCGTGTAATTATCCATAATAATGCTGCGACGCAGCACGCTGTTGTCAAAAGCCTCCAGCCGCACGCCCCCGCCGTCGGTGTTCGCGTGTGTGGAATGATTGCCGCGCACAGTGAGTCGATCCAAGACTGCATTTTGCCCAACAAAGTGCAGGCCGCCATGATACCGCCCGGCGGTATTGCTCAGCACATGCACATAGGTCAGCACCGCTCTGGGGCTACTCACGTAAAGGCCACCACTATCGAGCGCTGTGCTATTGCTTACCACCATTACACCGGATAGTATGGCGTCATTTCCATTCACATACAGTCCTCCATAGTGACTATTGGCGGTGTTGTTTTCAACTGTGACGTTATATAATTCCGCGCCGTCGCTGAAGATTTCCGCACCGCCATACTTGTTGCCGGACGAGTTCCCCCGGATGACGACGTCGCGCAAGGTTACAAGATCATCACGCAAAGCCATGCCCCCACCGCCGTCGCCACTGCCACCGCCCGTCGTGCGGTTATTCAGCACCCGGACATTTTGGAAATATAAGTTGTCGCTGCCGTTATAGGCGAATACGCCCGCGCCGTTATAGACGACGTGGTTGTTTTGAATGGTGCTGCTCAATACTTGGGCGCGGTCCGCGTTGGAAAAGCATATCCCCCCGCCGCTGGCGCCAATGGTGGTATTGCCCGATACGACAACGTGGGCGATAATGGGATGTGCATCGACGACGTGGATGCCCCCGCCGCTCCAACTGCTAGGCCGTCCTCCCGTGATTAAGAAGCCCTCGACTGTCGGTGTAATATCACCTTGGATGCGGATAACGCGCCCCTGTTGCTGCGCATCCAGCGTCGTAGGATACGAGACCGGATGCGATGTCGTCCAATTCGTCGTCGTATAGCCGCCGCGCAGCGTGATGCTCTTGCTGATGTAGGCCGTCTGCGAGAGGCCGCCGCGCGATTGGACGCCTGTGCACGTCCCCGCGACTTTGACGGTGTCGCCGTCCTGCGCTGCGTCGATGGCGGCTTGGACGGTGGGATAGGCGTTGGGGCTATCGTTCAAGCGGACGTGGCAAAGTTGGGAGGTCGCCGTCGTTTCATAGGCGCCGATGTCGTAGCCGTTTCCGAGCGGTCGAGGGCTATTTTCGATATCACGGCTCATCGTCGTATCAGGATCCCCAGTGTCGATGCAGGGCGAACCGGGCGCCAGATGAAAGTCGGCGCCGTCTGCGTCCACAAACAGTGGATCGGTCGATAGGCTGTGCGGTCCACCGGTCACGCCACTGTAGTCGGTGCTATTCCCCCACACGTCGTTATAGTCCAGCGTGGAGGAACCGCCGCTATCGATCCCCCCGCCCGTGCTGCCCGCGGTGTTGCTGACGACAATCGTGTTGCTGAGCACCAGGTAGGGGCTATAGATACCGCCGCCGGATTCGGTGGCTGTGTTGCTATAGATCGTGGCGTGCCGTACCGTGAGCCAGCCAGCGATCGCGCCCAGCCCGCCCCCTAGGCGGGCGCGATTGTCGTAGAAGAGGCTGTTCTGAACTGTCGTGGCATCGGCGCTTCCCAGTCCGCCGCCCCAATCCGCCGTGTTGCCGTAAATCACGTTCTTTTGCGCGGTCAGGCGTCCGCCGTTGCTAAGGATGCCGCCGCCGCCGGACGTGACGTGGTTATGATGGATGATATTCTCTTGCACCATAGGCGCACCGCCCTGGGAGCTGATCCCGCCGCCCTGGTTGGCGGTGTTGCTGTAAATCTCGTTCCCCTGAATGACCGGCGCACCATCATAATTAAAGACACCGCCGCCGGCCGAGCTGGCAGTGTTGCTGTAGATGACATTATCCCAAATCATTGGCCCGCTGTGCCAGACGTAAACACCGCCGCCCTGCTCCGATGTATTGCTAAACACGCGATTGCCCTGCAAAGTCGCCGTGGTGCTGTAGACGCAGACGCCCCCTCCCCTATTCTGGAAGCCCGCCGTCCAGTTGTTAGACAGCGTGGAGGATTGCACGACCGAACTACCAAATCCGACATAGATGCCGCCCCCGACCTGGGCGGTGTTGGACGTCACCGAGCAGTGCTGAACGGTCGTCGTGCCGGTGTAGACGTAGAGTCCACCGCCCGCGTCCGGCGCGCCCGGGGAAGGGCCGCCCGCCAATCCGGTGGCGTCGCCGTTCGCGAGGATCAAACCCTCAATGGTCGTGGTGAGAGTATTGGTAATCAAGACCACGCGCCCCAGCCCCTGCGCATCCAGCGTCGTCGGATACGAGACCGGGTTCGATGTGGCCCAATTCGTCGTGGTATAGCCGCCGCGCAGCGTGATGCTCTTGCTGATGTAGGCCGTCTGCGAGAGGCCGCCGCGCGATTGGACGCCTGTGCACGTCCCCGCGACTTTGACGGTGTCGCCGTCCTGCGCTGCGTCGATGGCGGCTTGGACGGTGGGATAGGCGTTGGGGCTATCGTTCAAGCGGACGTGGCAAAGTTGGGAGGTCGCCGTCGTTTCATAGGCGCCGATGTCGTAGCCGTTTCCGAGCGGTCGAGGGCTATTTTCGATATCACGGCTCATCGTCGTATCAGGATCCCCAGTGTCGATGCAGGGCGAACCGGGCGCCAGATGAAAGTCGGCGCCGTCTGCGTCCACAAACAGTGGATCGGTCGATAGGCTGTGCGGTCCACCGGTCACGCCACTGTAGTCGGTGCTATTCCCCCACACGTCGTTATAGTCCAGCGTGGAGGAACCGCCGCTATCGATCCCCCCGCCCGTGCTGCCCGCGGTGTTGCTGACGACAATCGTGTTGCTGAGCACCAGGTAGGGGCTATAGATACCGCCGCCGGATTCGGTGGCTGTGTTGCTATAGATCGTGGCGTGCCGTACCGTGAGCCAGCCAGCGATCGCGCCCAGCCCGCCCCCTAGGCGGGCGCGATTGTCGTAGAAGAGGCTGTTCTGAACTGTCGTGGCATCGGCGCTTCCCAGTCCGCCGCCCCAATCCGCCGTGTTGCCGTAAATCACGTTCTTTTGCGCGGTCAGGCGTCCGCCGTTGCTAAGGATGCCGCCGCCGCCGGACGTGACGTGGTTATGATGGATGATATTCTCTTGCACCATAGGCGCACCGCCCTGGGAGCTGATCCCGCCGCCCTGGTTGGCGGTGTTGCTGTAAATCTCGTTCCCCTGAATGACCGGCGCACCATCATAATTAAAGACACCGCCGCCGGCCGAGCTGGCAGTGTTGCTGTAGATGACATTATCCCAAATCATTGGCCCGCTGTGCCAGACGTAAACACCGCCGCCCTGCTCCGATGTATTGCTAAACACGCGATTGCCCTGCAAAGTCGCCGTGGTGCTGTAGACGCAGACGCCCCCTCCCCTATTCTGGAAGCCCGCCGTCCAGTTGTTAGACAGCGTGGAGGATTGCACGACCGAACTACCAAATCCGACATAGATGCCGCCCCCGACCTGGGCGGTGTTGGACGTCACCGAGCAGTGCTGAACGGTCGTCGTGCCGGTGTAGACGTAGAGTCCACCGCCCGCGTCCGGCGCGCCCGGGGAAGGGCCGCCCGCCAATCCGGTGGCGTCGCCGTTCGCGAGGATCAAACCCTCAATGGTCGTGGTGAGAGTATTGGTAATCAAGACCACGCGCCCCAGCCCCTGCGCATCCAGCGTCGTCGGATACGAGACCGGGTTCGATGTGGTCCAATTCGTCGTGGTATAGCCGCCGCGCAGCGTGATACTCTTGCTGATGTAGGCCGTCTGCGAGAGGCCCGCGCGCGATTGTACGCCTGTACACGTCCCCGCGACCTTGACCGTGTCGCCGTCCTGCGCCGCGTCAATGGCCGCTTGCACGGTGGGATAGGCATTGGGGCTGTCGTTCA
>CAZNIP010000132.1:0-7020 GCA_964573115.1 uncultured Desulfohalobiaceae bacterium
ACCTTCAACCCTCGACCTGCCAGCCCGGCCAGCGGTCGGGCTGACTCCTGATTCCTGAATTCCCCCATGTGCATCGCTCATGATTCGTCCTGAACGAAGATGAGCTCCTGAAAGCGAAGGATCTCTTCCCTGCCCTCAGTTGAGGTGACGATCAGCTCCAGTTTTTTGAGATGTTCAACCGGCGTGTTGCCGTATTTGACCTCCCATGACATCTCAGGGTGGTCTTCGAACCTGTCCTGAAAAGAGGCCACATTGTCCGGCCCCCGGGCTTTGATCTCGGCCAGTCGACTGGCTCCAAGCCTGGCCGCCTGGGTTTTGGTTGTGGAACGACTCAAGGCGTCCTGGACATGGGTCGTGGACTTGATGGCCGCGATGAGCCCGATGGCCAGCACGGTCAGGCTGACCAGGACCTCGATCAGGGTGAAGCCTTCAGACAGACCCTCAGTCCTTCGGACAGCTCCCCTTGAAAATGGTGACCGTACAGTCGTCATCTTCTTCCTTTTCATTGACAAATGAGTACATTGAAGGCTCGCTTCACGAGCCTTCAATTTAAAGGAACTGCTCTGACTCTTCAAACCCGATCCGGCTGGAAAAGGCTTCGACGCTCAGGGTGTACCTGGTGCCTTCAGCCATGACAAAGAGCTGAAAGGGCTCGATGAGCCCCTGGGGCGTAAAGGCGATCGAGACCTGCTCTGCCGTGGTCATGACCCGGCCGTTTTTTTCTATCCCCAGGATGGTCACCCGATCGGAAAAGAGGGGCTTGTTGTCCGGGGCTGAATCAAGAGCAACCTGCCTGGCAGGGGTGACATGGTAGCCTGAACCTGCCTGTCCGGGACTTCCCAGACTGATGTTCAGGCTCAGGTGCTGTTTCTTGAGCATGGCCTCCTGTCTGACTTGATTGACCAGCCCCTGGAACTGCCGGACGTCTTTTTTGAAGTCGTCCCGGAGAAAGGACGACCCCATCAGATTGAGGGTCATGCCCAGGGCGATGGCCAGAATGATGAGAACGACCGAGAGCTCGATCAGGGTGAAGCCGGACTGCTTACTGGATCTCCCAGCTCTTGATGTCGGCGTCAAAGCCTTCCCCTCCTTCTTCCCCGTCAGCCCCCAGGGACATGAGGTCGAACTCGTCGTGCTCGCCCGGGGCGATATAGACGTACTCACTGCCCCAGGGGTCTTCAGGGATCTGGCTCATGTAGCCGCGCTCCGGGTAGTTGCGTGGGGGCTTCCCGATGGAGGGCTTTTCCACCAGGGCCTTGAGCCCCTGTTCAGTGGTGGGGTAGAAGCCGTTGTCCAGCTTGAACTGCTTCAGGGCCATGGACAGGTTCTCGATCTGCATTTTGGCCTTGACCACCCTGGCCTTTTCCGGCTTGTCCGTAAGCCTGGGCACGATGAGCCCGGCCAGGATGCCCAGGATGACGATGACCACCATGAGCTCGATCAGGGTGAAGCCCCGTTGCCTGGTGCTGGTTGAAGACGTCCTGGTGTTGTTCACGTGATGTGGATTGATTTGTACATTCATGATCTGCACCTGTTTGAAGTGAGTGGAGAAAGCTTTCATTGATAAAGAAATCGGACCGCTGCGGTGCGATTTCTTTATTGGACCAGCTGGCTCATGTCAAAGATGGGCAGCAGCACGGCCAGGACCACAAAACCGACGATGCCCCCCAGGACAAGGATCATGACCGGTTCCAGAAGGGAGGTCAGCATGGCCAGCTTGCTGGTCACATAGTTTTCGCTGGAATCGGCCACCTTGAGGAACATGGCATCGAGCTGGCTGGACTGTTCGCCGGCTGCGATGAGCTGGACCATGGTCGAGGGAAAAATTTCGCTCCTGCTCATGGGCTGGGCCATGGAGCTGCCCTCGCTGACATCCTTGATCAGACCGTCTACAGCTTCGTGGAGCAGGGAGTTGGAGACCACGTTGCGGACAATGCGCAACGACTGGAGCAGGGAGACGTCGTTTTTGAGCAACGTTCCCAGGGTGTGGCAGAACCGGCTGAGGACAATGTGATGGGCAATGGGCCCGATGAAGGGCAGCTTGAGGAGAAGCCGGTCGAACTGCTTTTTCCCCCTGGTGGTGGCGTACATCTTTTTGAAAGCGAAAAAGGCCAGGGCAAAGAGGATGGGCAGGACCCACCAGTACGCATGGAGGAGGTTGCTCACAGCCATGAGGATGATTGTCGGCAGAGGCAGGGCCTGCTCAAAGTCGAGAAAAATCTGGCTGACCTTGGGGACCACGTAGGTCATCAGGAAGAACACCACGGCCAGGCTGACCAGGAGGATCAGGATCGGGTAGGCCAGACTGGACTGGATCTGCCGTCTGAGAGCCTGCTGCTGCTCCCCGAACTCGGCCAGCCTGTCCAGGACGAGCTCCAGGGTGCCGGAGCTCTCCCCGGCCCTGACCATGGCCGAAAAGGCCGGGGGGAAGACATGGCTGTGCTCCTCCATGGCCGCAGCCAGGCTGGAACCTTCATGGACCCTTTCCCGGACCTGGGCAAAGACCCGGTAGAGCTTCCCTCTCTTCATCTGCTGCAGGACGCTGTCCAGGCATTCTGCCAGGGGCAGACCCGCCGAGAGCAGGGTGGCCAGCTGCCGGAGACCAATGACCAGATCGCCCTGCTTGATTCGAGAAAGGCTCAGCCTGAACCGCTTCCTGGACGCTCCGGACCTGTCTTCGCTCTGAATCTGGGAGATGGTCCTGGGGAAGAGCTTCTGGGTGCGCAGCTGCTGCAGGGCCAGGCGGCTGCTCTCGGCATTGACAATGCCTTTGCGTTCCCGGCCCTTGTGGTCCAGGGCGATGTATTCAAAAACAGGCATGGGTGAAGAGATGTTGTACGTTGTCAGTTGTACGTTGTAAGTGGTCAGAAAGACGTTGAAAGGGTTGAGGACGTTGAGAAGGTTGAGTAAGAAAAATCTGTCCCTTTTTTCCCAATATTCTCAACCGTTCTCAAATGCCTCTTCCTCAAAGGAACCAAGCGCCTGTCGGCGATGGAGGATGTGGACCACGCGCTGCGCGTGATTGGATTCCCTGCCCGCAGGCTTCCGGCGTGTTGGCCGTAAATAATCCAATAGATCCAGTAAATCCTGTCAAAAAAAGGTTTGTTACATTTCTGGAAAATTCCACATCCAGTGTCGAAGAACCACATTTTCTTTCATCAACCCACAACCACCGACCTGTCAGCGCAGCCGCATCATTGCTCTGTCCCCTCTTTTCAACCCCCTCAACTTCTTCATCCTACACCTGCGTCACTCTGAGGACTTCGTCGATGGTCGTGGTCCCGGAGAGGACCATCCGCACCCCGTCCTGGCGCAGGGTCCGCATGCCTTCCTGAATGGCCTGCTGGCGGAGCTGATGCGATTCTGACGTCCTGAGCATCAGCGACTGGATGTTCTCGGTCACGTTCAGGAACTCGAATATGCCGCTTCGGCCCTTGTAGCCGGTGTTCATGCACCTGGTGCACCCGATGGCCTTGAAGAGCTTCAGAGGCGGGTCTGTCTGCTCCAGGCCGATCTCCCAGAGCTCGGCGTTTTCCGGGGTGTACTCCTGCCTGCAGTCGGGGCACAGGGTTCGGATCAGCCGCTGGGCCAGGATGGCCTGCACCGAGGATGAGACCAGAAAAGGTTCGATGCCCATATCGATGAGCCTGGTGATGGCCCCGGCGGCATCATTGGTGTGCAGGGTGGAAAAGACCAGGTGCCCGGTGAGGGCCGCCTGGATGGCGATTTCTGCAGTCTCCAGGTCCCTGATTTCGCCCACCAGGATGACATCCGGGTCCTGACGGACCATGGACCGCAGTCCGCTGGCAAAGGTCAAACCGATCCTGGCATTGACCTGCATCTGCCCAATCCCGTCGAGCTGGTACTCGATGGGGTCCTCGATGGTCAGGATGTTCTTTTCCGGGGTGTTGATCTCGCACAGGGCGGAGTAGAGCGTGGTCGTCTTGCCGCTGCCCGTGGGCCCTGTGACCAGGACAATCCCGTGGGAGGTCTTGATGAGCCTCTTGAGCTGCTTCTGATGGTCTGAGCTGAGCCCGATTTCGTTGATGTTCAGGATCCGGATGTCCTTTTCCAGGAGGCGCAGGACCATCCGTTCCCCAAAGGCTGTGGGCAGGGACGAGACCCGCAGGTCGACCTCCCGGTTGCCGATCCGGATCTGGATGCGGCCGTCCTGGGGAGCCCGCTTTTCAGCAATGTTCAACTGGGCCAGGATCTTGACCCGGGAGACCAGGGCGGCATGAATCTTTTTCGGCAGGCTGTGGATGTTGTAGAGGACCCCGTCCATCCGAAAGCGGATCTTGAGCTCGTTCTGGTAGGGCTCGATGTGGATGTCGCTGGCCTTGAAGTGCACGGCCTGGGACAGGATGTGGTTGACCAGCTTGATGATCGGGGCTTCGCTGGTTTCATCCAGGAGGTCCTCGCTGATCTTCTCCTCCAGCTCGCTGAAAAAGGCCTCGTCGCTCTCCTGCAGATCCTGGATGAAGGCGTCGTTTTCCGGGCTGACCTGGCCGAAGGCCTTGTTGATGGCGGAGATGATCTCGCTTCGCGAAGCCAGCTCAATTTTCAGGCGGTCACACTGGTAGAGGTGCAGCAGATGGTCCAGGGCCTTGGTGACGGTGGGGTCGAAAACCGCAACGTGCAGCATGTCCTGGTCCTGGCTGAGGGGAACGAGATTGGCGGATTTCAAAAAGTGGATCGGGACCCTGGTGACCAGGTCGCTCTGGATGTGCTCATCGGGAATCGACTTGCGGTGCTCCAGGTTGAGCTCGCTGGACCAGAACTGCAGAAGGGACTCCTCGGTCATCAGGTCATGATCGAGAATACGGGTTCCAAGGGATGAGCTCGAGTCGGCATGGTTGTTCCGGGTCAGGGTGTCCAGGGCCTGACTGTCGAGGAACCCCTTGTCAGCCAGGGTCTGGAGAGGCGACTGTATGAGCGACATGATTATTGTACCGGCTGATGGAGGATGAAGCTGCTTGAGATGGGCTTGACATGACCGTCGATGTCGAAACGGAGCTTGTTCAGCAGCTTGGATTTGTCAAGGGTCATTTTCCTGGCGTCGTCAAGGGAATCGACCACATGGGGGGTGATGAAGATCATCAGGTTGGTCTTGGAGTCCTCTTTGGACGAGTTTTTGAACAGATTCCCAAAAAGGGGGATGTCTCCCAGGCCGGGGACCTTGCTCTCGGTGTTGGAGTTCTTGTCTTCCATGAGACCGGCAATGACCACGGTCTGGCTGTCCTTGACCCGGACCGTGGTCTCAGCGGTCCTTTTCCGGGTGATCGGGGTCTGGCTGGTGAACTCCACATTGGGGTCGATCCGGCTGACCTCCTGGAACAGGTTGAGCTTGATCCAGCCCTTGTTGTTGATCAAGGGGGTCACCTTGAGGGTCACCCCGACGTCCTTGTACTCGAAGTTGGTGAAGTCGTTCCCGGTTTCGCTCTCTTCCCGGCTGGTGATGAACGGCCTGTTCTCGGCGATGACCACCTTGGCCTCTTCGTTCTCCATGGTCATGAGCTGCGGCGTGGAGATGATCTGGACCGAGTTGTCGTTCTGGGAGGCGTTGATGAAGGCCCCGAGGCTGAAGAACTCCTCGCCCTGAAAGGTGAACGGGAAGGACAGGATCCCAAAGGAGAGCCCGGCCGGGTTGGAGGCGATGGCCGAGGTGATGTCGTCCACCGAGGACCCCACCAGACCGCTGGAGGACCCGAAGAGGACCCCTTCAGAGCTGCCGCTGCCAAAGTCTGAAGCCCCCTGCCAGTTGATGCCCAGGTTCAGGGAGGTGTCCGAGCTGACCTCGACAATGGCCGCCTCCACGTAGACCTGTTTCCTGGGTTCGTCGAGGCGCTGGATGATGGGCATCAGGGTCTGAAACTCCTTGGGCTCGGCAATGATGACCAGACTGTTCGAGGGCTTGTCGGCCACAATGGAAACACTGCTGGAGATCACGGGCTCGCCCTTTTCATTGGCCTTCTGACCGGACAGGGAGCTGAGCACAGTGGCCAGCTCTTCAGCCTGGGCGTTTTCCAGGGCCACCACCTGAATGTTGCTCAGGTTCTCCGGCGTTGGTTGATCGAGGTTGGAGATGATGGTCTTGATTTTTTGGCTCTTTTGCGGGGCAGCCAGAAAGATGATCGAGTTGGTCCGCTCGTCGGCCACAAAAGCGACTTCCCCCTTCTGCAGAGCTTTTTTGCCTTCCTGGCCTGAAGCCAGGAGCTGGCTCAGCTTGCTGGTCACGTCCTGGGCCGAGGCGTGCTTGAGGTGGATGAGCTCGATGGAACCATCAAAGGTTTTGACGTCGATCGTGTCGATGATCTGAAGCAGTCTTTTGACGTTGGATTCATAATCGATGAGGATCAGGGTCTCGGTGGGGGTGTAGGATACGATGAGCCCCTGCTTGGAGACCATGGGCACCAGGATTTTTCGCAGCTCGGCCGCTGTGGCATGCTCCAGGGGGATGAGCTGGGTGATGACCTGGTCCTGTGGTTTGGGCTCGACGTTCAGCCTGGAGGTGGTCTCCATGCTCTTCTGGCGTGATTCCACGGTGCGGACGATCTTGACAACGTTGCCGGAGGGGATGGTCGTGAAGCCCTGGACCTCGAGGACCGAGAGAAAGACCTGGTAGGCCTCGTCCACGGTGATGGGGGTGGGGGACAAAATGGTCACCTTGCCCCGGACCTTGTCGTCGACCACGAAATTTTTTCCAGTCAGATTGCTGATGAACTTGATAAAAACCTTGAGATCCACCTGGTCGAAATCCAGGGTCACGGTCTTCTGGGGCTTGTTCTCAGCCTGGAGATGAGAGGGCAGAACTGAAGAGCAGAGACACAAGAGCATGAGCAAGAGTCCAATTCTGATCAGCATTCTCTGTTTCATAAAGGTCTTCAGGGTGGTGAAGACTGGAAAGCTCTTGTTCATGTCAAAAAGAAAGGTGTTCAAAAGGGCAATGTTTTCAGGTTTGGGAAACATTGATGACCTCTTCAAAATTTATGCAAAGATAGAGCCATCTCTTTTCTCAAT
>CAZNIP010000133.1:0-6899 GCA_964573115.1 uncultured Desulfohalobiaceae bacterium
GACGTGACCAGCAGGATCTCGACTCGTCCAGGTTGATCAGCCAAGAAACGTGACTCCAGAATCAAGTTTCATACGAGCCCGGCCGCTGGCCGGGCTGAATACTTAGATGTGACATAAAGGAGAACATCGCTCTATTGCAAGAGGTGTCATTTGATTGAGGATCGCCACCAAGCTTGAAATCGGGACTCAAAGGAGTTGAAAGACACTCCGACAGCGATTCTGATTCCGGTACAGCTCACGATCACTCCAGCGACATCTATCAAGGTCACCTGCCTGGACGCATGATCATCTCGTCATTCCGGCGAAGGCCGGAATCCAGATAAAGAACTGGATCCCGGATCAAGTCCGGGATGACGGAACAGGAACAGAATCATGCATACGGATTCTCGCAGGAGTGTTCTCCATCTTTGAAGATCAGCGAGGCTCCGAGCCGGCCTGGAACTCCAGCCCATTCTTGCTGATGAGGACGTGCCCTGTCCAGTCTGGGCTGGGGCGGGGAACATCCTCGCGAAAGTGCGCCCCGCGGCTCTCCCGGCGGAAGTGGGCCGATCTGACGATCGTCTCGGCGACCAGGATCGAGTCCAGGAGGTCCAGGCGGCTGATCAGGCCTCTGCCCCCGGAAGGGGGGGCTGCGCTTTCGGCCTTGAGGTCCTGCAGTCCTTTCAGGGCTCTCTCCAGGGAAGCTCTGGACCGGATCACGCCCGTCTCCTGCCACATGAGATCCTGAAGCCGCCGCCTGACCTGGCGGGTGCCACAGTTCCCATCCCCTGCCTTTTTTGCAGTCTGCTCCTGGATCTGTTCCCGAGACCATTGCAGGGCAGTCTTATGCTGCCGGGCACCCAGGCCGGCAAAGGCCTGCACCGTCTCTTCCCCGGCCAGGGTCCCGAAGACGGCTGCTTCGCTCAGGGCATTGCCGCCGTAGCGATTGGCCCCGTGCAGGCCGCCGACCACCTCCCCGGCAGCCAGGAGCCCGGGCAAAGCGGTCTGGCAGCGGGCATCGGTCACCACCCCGCCCATGCAGAAGTGGGCTGCAGGCAATGGCCGCGCTCAACCCGGCCAGGCCGGAACCGATGACCGTCACGTCGCAGGAGGCGTGGTGCATGGTGTTGTCCTCTCGGGATGAAAGGATGAGGGTCTGCTCGAGGTCTGCGCCGCTGCAGGGAATGTTTTCTCTACCATCTGGAGGAGGTCATCACAAGCTGTATCCAAGCCGGACAGGCCGAGGGTCAAGAGAGCTGAAAACAGGACACGACGCATGGCAGACCTCCTTTGGGCGATGTTCGAAAACATGTGGGCCTGCTGAGATCCGGCTGAAGTCCGGGTCGGGGGGTGCCGGTGACGTCGCCCGGGGGGTGATCAGGACTGTTTTGAAAAGCTCAGCAGGTCAGGTTGCGAGACCTCGCAGTTCGTGACCGGGTCTGGAGTGGAGGAGCCTTTCCTTGCTGCAGCCCGAGACCGAACAGCGGGCCGGACAGAGCACTGGAGACGACGAGGGCGTTCATTCTTGCCTGAATTTTCGGGGCATCCAAAAAGGGGAACAAGGTCAAGGCGTGTGAGATGTCTGCTCCAGGGCTCAGGCGAGAGAGCATCAAGGTCATATAATGCAGTATTTGGGAATAAAAAGATCATGCAGAAAAAGTATGATCATGCAAGACTCAAAATAACACACCAGTGGTGGATGTTTTTGAGTTTCTTCTTGTTTTTCTTTTGGTGCTCATGGTACAAACGTTACAAGGTTCAAAAGGCACAAAGTCGGATCATCGAAGTTCACCGGACTGTGGCGACCTGTCCACGGCATGTCAGGAGGGACCATGATGGATGAGTCAAAAAAGGATCAGATCGGAGAGCTCAAGGAGCAGTTGCGCAGGGGCCGAATCAGCAGGCGGGAGTTCGTCCGGATGATGACTGCCGTTGGGGTTTCGGCCTCAGCGATGTGCATCATGACGGAGAACGCCCCGGCTCAGGAGTCCCAGAAAGGGGCAGGCCGGTCCCAGGCCCGAGCAGGCCACACCATCCTGGTCGATCCGGTCAAGTGCACCGGCTGCCTCTCCTGCGCCGTGGCCTGCGCGGAAAAGCACATGAAGGAGGTGGACCCGGAGGAAGCCAGGGACACCATCAACCTGGAGTATTCCAGAATCCGGCCCATGCGTTTCCAGTACGTGGATTTCATCAACGTCTGCCAGTACTGCGAGCTCATCATGTGGGCCGAGGGATCGGACAAGCATCCCTGTGAAGCCGTATGCCCGACCAAGGCCATCCACAAGGTGCCTGAAGGGGAGGGCAGGCCCGGCATCACCGGGATGGGGTACATGACCGTCGATCGGGACAAGTGTCTTGGCGTGGACAACTGCGGTCGATGCCTGGAAATCTGCGAGGAGCAGTTCGGCAGCGGCATTTCCTTCGACCCCAAGGAGCGCAAGGCCCAGATCTGCACCCGTTGCGGAGGAGATCCGGCCTGCGTCAAGGCCTGTCCTGAAGGGGCCCTGGAATTCAAGCCGGTCCTGGTCAACGGCAGGTACTATGCTCATTCCCCGGATCAGGCCGCAGAGCTGCTGTACAGAAAAATGTATAACGTCAAGAGGGATCTCTGATGGCACATTACACAGGATTTACCGGGAAGATAGCCAGAGTGGACCTCTCCGCCGGCACGGTCACGACCCTCGAGCCGCCGGAGGAGGTCTACCGCAAGTATCTCGGCGGATGGGCCATGGGCATGTACTACCTCTTTCAAGAGGGCGTGGCCGAGCCAGAGGTCGACCCCTTGGGACCCAAAAACCTCTTTCAGCTCATGGTCGGCCCGGTGACCGGGCTGTCACCCAATGCCAGAACAACCATCGTCACCAAGAGCCCGTATGGCTTCGCCTGCGTGACCATGTGCGGCGGTCAGGGAGGGGCCAACCTCAAGTTTGCCGGCTGGGACGGCATCCAGGTCGTTGGCCGGGCCAAGAAGCCGGTCTACCTGGCCGTGATCGACGAGAAGATCGAAATTCGGGACGCCGGACCGTACTGGGGAATGGAGGCCGAAGAGGCCGAGATGAAGATGCGCAAGGAGGTCAAGGCCTCCCTGGAAACGACCCAGGGAATGCTCACAAAGCACAGCATGACCGAGAAGTGGGCTGAGCTCAGGCCGCCCAAAGACGAGGGCACCGGGGCCAAAAGGCTCTCCAGCGCCTGGGTCATTGGCCCGGGTGGAGAGAATCAGGTCTGGTTCGCCAATGTGGTCACTGAAGGGGCCAGGGCCCACGGACGTTACGGCGCCGGTGCAGTGGCCGGTTCCAAAAACCTCAAGGGCATCGTGGTCCGGGGAACCAAGGGCCAGAAGTTTGCCGACAAGGCCAAGTTCCTCAAACACAAGTTCAGCATTCAGAAGAGAGAGAGCAAAAACCACTTCTGGCGATCGTACGGGACGGCCGGGATTTCGACCTGGGAAACGAACAAGCTCAGCGGTTATCCCATCAGGAACTGGCAGTGGGAGTGCTGGACCGATCCACGGACCGTGACCGCCCTGGCAGGGCCCTTTGTGGACACCCTGAGCTTTGTCCGCAAGCAGTCCTGTCCAGGGTGCGCCCTGCACTGCCTCTACACCACCGAAGTCACGAGCGAAGACCGGCTCATGGACCGGACCATCACCGATATGCCCGACTGGGAAGCCATGGGCATGGTCGGCGGCAACCTTGGCTACCTGGAGTCACAGGGCACCACGCCGGAGGATCCCTTTGGAGGCAACCATCTCGACCTGGCTGAAGGGGCGGCCAAGACCCAGTACACCACCCGGCTCTTCGACAACTACGGCCTGGACTTCATCGAAGGCGGGGCCATGCTGGCCATGCTCATGGAGCTCCGCCAGCGGGACCTGATTCAACCGGAGGATCTGGACGGCATCGACCTTCAGTGGGGGGATGTCCACGGGGTTGATGCGATCATGAAAAAGGTCGTCAACAAGGAGGGCATCGGCAGGGTCCTGGCATCGGGGACCTGGGAGACGGCCCGGCACTTCAGTCAGGCCAAGTCCAACCCGGAAATCATGTACTATCCCCAGACAGCGCATCGTTACGCTCAGCCGGCTCACGGCACCAGGAGCAACAAGGACCGCAATGCCCTGGAGTACGTCACCGTGGTCAGGCCTGGCGAGCACACCGGAGGCGGCAAGTCCGGGTTCATGAGCACGCCCATCGACTTCAAGGCCGCAGTCCAGGGCCAGAACACCAACGCCGCAGTGAACTCCATGATCTACTGCATCTTTGCCGGAGGAGACTGGGGGGACGAGGGCAATGTGGAGCTGGTCAAGGCCGTGACAGGCTGGTCGGACTTCAACAAGAAGGCCTTTCTCCAGGTCGGAGAGCGGGCCTACGCCCTGACCCGTCTGTTCAACCTCTACACCCAGAGGATCAAGGACCCCAGGAAGGAATGGGACTGCCTGGACATGTTTCCCAGGCGCTGGTTTGAGGAGCCCTTGCCAAACGGTCCCTTCAAGGGGGTGGCTGCTTTCGGGGGCGACCCGGCCAAGCTCTTTGAGCAGGCCCTGCCAGAGTACTGGAAAACCAGAGGCTGGTCCGAGGACAAGGGGGTTCCAGGCACCGAGAAGCTCAAGGAGCTCGGCATTTCCGACATCGCGGAAAAGGTGGCCGCGAAGCTCCGCACCTGAGGACAGGGACAGCCAAAAGGCGTCAGCCACGTGGCAGCCCACGCCAGAGGAGTTGTTCCGCAGCTCCGGGCGTGGGCTGTTCTCGTTGAAAAGAGGTGAGACAAATCAAAATGCTATCGTGAACTTGAAATGTCTCCTTCTCTATGGCATTCATATTGCTTAAGTTCATGCGTGACCATTACCTGATGGCGGCTCTTCGGCTCGATGACGTCGGGGCAGCATGGACCATCAGCCATGTCGGTCGACATCTCTGCTGGCCGCCTGGAATGACAATTTCTGGAGCATGTGCAGCTTTGGTCGGAGCTTTCATCGAATGTCGTGCAAACCCCGGTGCTGTGTGCTGAATGCGGTCATGCTCAAGGGACGTGTTTGAAAAGGATGCGAGGATTGCGATTCTTTTTCGGGGCCCTGCTCGTTCTGATCCTGCTGTCGCACGGAGGGTCGACCCGGGCTGAAAATCCCTTGAAAAACATTTACAAGGCACAGTCTCTGTATGCCATTCTCCAGGGAGACAACAGGTATCTCAAGTACTATGCCATAGGCTACATCACCGGGGTGGCCTTTCGATTCGATGATCTGGGGACCGTGTGCATCGACAAGGAGTCCGTGGATCATCTGATCATGACCCAGCATGTCTTTCAGTACTTGAAAGACCATGAGAAGCAGAGGAAGAAGTACAGCAACACGGCCATCAGGCTGGCCCTGGAAGAGGCCTATCCCTGCAAGTGATGCGGCGTGACAGGCAGCCTCTGGACTGCTGCCTGATAGGGCCGCAGCTCATCTGCCCTGCAGACCCCACCCGCCTTTCCCCTGATCAAAGGAGTCTCTTGGGAAAGAGCTTCGAGAGAGTTTCCCACCCGGATCAAACCGACTGTCACCCGGTTGAAGGGCTGAGCTTCAGACCTTTTCTTCATTCAGGACTGAACCGATGGTCTCCAGGAGATCGGCAATGGTGTAGGGCTTGCGAATCGCGGCCGCAGCCCCGAACTCTTCAGGGTTCTCCATGATCGGGTTGGTGGTGTACCCGCTGCTGACGATGATTTTGACCCCGGGATTGAGCTGCAGGAAATCCCTCAAGCACTGCTCACCGCTCTTTTTGGGCATGCCCAGGTCCATGATGATCAGGTCGATCGCGTTTTTGTGCTCTGCATAGGTCGTGACAGCCTCGACGCCGTCGGCAGCCTCGAGGATCTTCAGGCCGTAGGGCTGGAGGAGCTCTTTGAGGGTGTCTCTGACCATGCTCTCGTCATCAGCCACCAGGGCGGTCTTGGAAAAGACGGATCGACCGGGCTGGCCGTTGCCTTGAGATTCGGCGTCCCTGCTGCTCGAGGTCTGCGCCGGGAGGACGATCCTGAAGGTCGTGCCCCGGCCCGGTTCGCTGTTGACCTGAATGCTGCCGCTGTGCCTGCGGACAATGCCGTAGGTGCTGGCCAGTCCAAGGCCGGTGCCCTCCCCGATCTCCTTGGTGGTGAAGAAGGGGTCGAAGATCTGTTCCACGGTCCTCTGGTCCATCCCCGACCCGCTGTCGGTGACGGAGAGGATGAAGTTGCGGTCCTCGGCGGTCACTCGGATGTCCACCCGGCCTGGATTCTCTTTCCCAATGGCATCCCTGGCATTGGTCAGGAGGTTGAGGATCACCTGCTCGATCTGGGTGTGGTCTGCGATGGTCAGGCATGGCTCTGGAGGCACGTCCAGGCCAACATCAATCTGCTTGGGAAGCGTGTGCCTGATGATGTGCATGGCCGACTGGACAGCCTCCCGCAGGTCGATCCTCTGAAACTCGGACTTGTCCGTGCGGCTGAAGATGAGCATGTTCCTGGTCAGGTCGGAGCCCCGCTGGACGATGCCCTGGATCTTGTGCAGCTGGGTCCGGCTCTGTTCAGTCATGTCCGGATTGTCGTCCAGGAGGGAGACATAGCCTGAGACGCCCTGAAGGATATTGTTGAAGTCATGGGCGATTCCGCTGGCGAGGGTCCCCAGGGACTCCATCTTCTGGGCCTGGAGGAGCTGCTCCTCCAGATGCTTGCGTTCCGCGATATCCCTGACTGCGGCGATGACGCAGTCCTCGTCGTTCATGACCGTGGCTGTCAGGGCCACTTCCACCGGGAAGGCTGAGCCGTCCCGATGTCTGGCCTGCCATTCGAAGATCTGGGGCTTTCCGCGCCAGGCCCTGTGAATGAGATCCAGGGCCCTCTCAAAGGTCCAGGGCTCGCGGCCGGAAGAGACCAGCCCGGGATCGGCCCCCACGAGCTCG
>CAZNIP010000134.1:0-3656 GCA_964573115.1 uncultured Desulfohalobiaceae bacterium
CATCATGCATCTGACCAAGAAGGAGAATGGACGATGAAGAAGCTCAACCTGTACGACGAAAACGGCTTCAGCGAAAAATCCATGAAGAATTTTCTGGTTCACGATTCCCCGTACTTCAAGGTCCTGAACTTCAACTTCAAGGCCGGCCAGGAGCTGCCCATCCATTCCCACGATATCGAAGGACAGCTGTCCATCGTTGTTATCGAGGGTGAGGGGGAGTTCCTGGGAGCCGACGGGGCGACCATGCCGGCCAGAACAGGCGACGTTCTGGTCTCGGACATTGCCGAGCCTCATGGAATCAGGGCCAGCAAGGACCTGAGGGTCCTGGTGACCATCGCGCCGCCCATATGAGGCCGACGGTGATCATGACTGCTGAGGGAGCCCCGTCGTGAGCCGGGCCCTCACCCTTCCTGCGGCCCTGAGCAGCAGGGGACCTCCATGGACAGGACCGTGACGCTGGCGATGTCACCGCGACCGAAGACGTCCACACATGTGTCCAGGATGTCCTGGGCATCGTCGAACTTGGGGCAGCCCATCAAGGCCACTTTGCCGGGCAGAAAACGGTTGATGTGGATCAAAAACGACCTCGAGAACCGTGTGGAGCGATGTGACAGCCCATGGTTCGCGAAGGGTCTGGACTCAGTGGACAAGGCAGGTCTGGATGGTTACCCTCAGGATCATCAATGAAGGCAAACAGTTTTTGACTGTGACCTGCGGCTTTCAGCACATCGGCACATGGGCTTTCAGGCGCTGTGGGCGTTCAATGCGCTCTTCATACGAGTGACTCAGGGGAGCAGGGGGGAAACCCATCCGGCCTTTCTGAGTCAGGTGCAGGCACGGAAATGGACTGGTTTTCCGGTTTCGGGTGGCCGCCCGGCCAGAGGCAGGACAGAACATCGATCAGAACATCGGAGCATGAGCTATGGCTGACCAGTGGATGATGACCATGAACGGGCACAACGCGACCTTCCAGGAAGGCGAGACCATTCTGGATGTGGCCGGGAGGCAGAACGTCTTCATCCCCACGTTGTGTCACATCCAGGGGCTCACGGCCAGCGGGGCCTGCAGGATCTGCGTGGTCGAGGACGTCCAGTCGGGCAAGCTGCTCACGGCCTGCTCCACCCCGGCCCGCCGCAACATGGCCGTGTCCACCGATTCAAAGCGGGTTATTGCCTCCCGGAAGAACACCCTGGAGCTGCTTCTGGCCTCAGGCCAGCACGACTGCCTTCTCTGCCCGGCGAATGGTGAATGCGTCCTCCAGGACCTGGCCTACCGCTACCAGGTCGCCGGAACCGCCTATCCGCGCCAGGTGCCCCCCTACGATCTGGAAGCGGTCAACCCCTTCATTCTGCGCGATTTCACCAGATGCATCCTCTGCGGCCGGTGCGTCAGGGCTTGCCAGGAGATCCAGGTCAACAACGCCATCAGCATCGGCTACCGCGGCAAGGCCAGCAAGATCGTGGCTGCCGGGGACAGGCCCCTCAGGGATTCAGACTGCGTCTTCTGCGGGGAATGCGTCCAGGCCTGCCCCACCGGGGCCCTGGTGCCCAAGGACGCCCGATTCAGACCCAGGCCATGGGAGACCGAAAAGGTCCGGACCACCTGCCCCTACTGCGGGGTGGGCTGCCAGATGTTTCTCCACGTCAAGGACAACGAGATTCACCGCGTGACCGGAGTGGAGGGCGTCCTGCCCAATGAGGGCAGCCTGTGCGTCAAGGGGAGGTTCGGGTTCGAGTTCGTCCATTCCAGAGAGCGGTTGACAACGCCGCTGATCCGGGAAAAAGGCCAGCTGCGTGAGGCCTCCTGGGACGAGGCCCTGGACGCCTGCGCCTCGGGCCTGAAGAAGGTCATCGGGGATCACGGCCCGGACGCCATCGGGGTCTTGAGCTCGGCCAGGGCGACCAATGAGGAGAACTACCTGGTGCAGAAACTGACCCGGGCCGTGCTGGGGACCAACAACATCGACCACTGCGCCAGGCTGTGCCATTCCTCCACAGTGTCCGGCCTGGGCCAGGTTTTCGGCAGCGGGGCCATGACCAACTCCATCGCGGACATTGAGAAGGCCGAGGTCATCCTGGTCACCGGGTCCAACACCACAGAGAGCCACCCGGTCCTGTCCATCCGGGTCAAGCGGGCGGTCACCCAGCGCGGGGCCAAACTCATCGTGGTCGACCCCAGGCGGATCCCTCTGGTCAGGTTCGCCCATGTCTGGCTGCGTCAGAATCTGGGCACGGACATCGCCTGGATCAACGCAATGATGCAGGTCATCCTGGAAGAGGAGCTCTACGATGGCGAGTTCATCGCCAGTCGCACCCAGGGGCTGGACGAGCTCAGGGCTGCGGTGGCCGGTTACACTCCGGAACTCGTGCAGGAGATGACCGGGATCGACCCCGGGGACATCAGGGCCGCGGCCAGGCTCTACGCCGGGGCAGGAGCGGCCACCATCCTCTACACCATGGGCATCACCCAGCACGTCTGCGGCACGGACAATGTCAAGTCCCTGGCCAACCTGGCCATGCTCTGCGGGCATATCGGGATTGAGGGCGGCGGGGTGAACCCCCTGCGGGGCCAGAACAACGTCCAGGGCGCCTGCGACATGGGGGCCCTGCCCAACGTCTACCCCGGCTATCAGCGGGTGACCGACCCGGTCCTGCGGGAGAAGATGGCCGCGAGGTGGGGCGTGGCCTCCCTTCCGGCCGATGAGGGGCTCAAGGTCACGGAGATGTTTCCCAGGGCCCTGGAGGGGGATCTCCGGGCCATGTACATCGTGGGTGAAAATCCTGTCCTCTCTGATGCAGACAGCAATCACGTCAGGCAGGCCCTGGAAAAACTCGACTTCCTGGCGGTTCAGGACATCTTTTTGACCGAGACGGCCCACTATGCGGACGTCGTCCTGCCGGCCTGCACCTTTGCCGAAAAGGAGGGCACCTTCACCAATACCGAGCGACGGGTGCAGCGGGTCAGACGAGCCATTGAGCCCCTGGGCTCCAGCCTGCCGGACAGCGAGATCGTCACCCGCCTGGCTGAGCGGTTCGGGGTCTCCTGGTCCTACCCGGACAGCTCGGCGATCATGGAGGAGGTCGCTTCCCTGGCCCCTCAGTACGGGGGCATCGAGTACTGCCGCCTGGAAGACGAGGGGCTGCACTGGCCCTGCTGGGGGCCGGAGCACACCGGAACGCCGATTCTGCACTGCGATGCGTTTGCCTGCGGTCTGGGGAGGTTTCAGCCCCTCGAGGCCTCGCCGCCGGTGGAAAGCGTGGATGAGGCGTATCCCCTGTGGCTGACCACCGGGCGTATCCTCTACCAGTACCACACCGGAACCATGACCAGGAAGTCAAAGGGGCTCAATGCCCTGGCCCGGGAGTGTTTCGTGGAGATGGCCCCTGAAGATGCCCTGGCCCATGACCTGACCGACGGCGATGTGGTCAGGGTGAGCTCCAGGCGGGGCTCCATTGAGGTCAAAGTCAGTGTTTCCCGGACCGCTGTGCCCGGGACCGTGTTCATCCCCTTTCACTATGCCGAGGCCGCAGCCAATGTCCTGACCAACCCCCAGACCGACCCGGTCTCAGGCATCCCTGAGTTCAAGGCCTGTGCGGTGCAGCTGGAAAGGGTCGAGGGGTGAGGGAAGACAGAAGTCAGAAGACAGAAGACAGAAG